>JAKSNU010000093.1 GCA_024399535.1 Paludibacteraceae bacterium | reverse complement strand
CCACTGTAAGACCCCATGCGGAAGGTCCCTCCTTCAACCTTTATCATCTTGAACCTCACTCCGTTGGCTTCAAGCTCAAGGACATTCTCCTGCCCTGCCGAAGGTCGTGATGTTTGCGAAGGAGATGAATAGGAGGATGACGAACCTCCAGTACCCACCAGTGCAAAAGCTACTTTCTCTGAAGCCGCTAATATCTCGTCAAAATCCGAATATGACGATTTCGCCTCTGCTGTAGAAAATACAATTGCCTTCTCAACGTCTATCAGTCGTGCCTGTATATACATAGTTACGTTGTCTCGGAAAAGCATAATGTTCGCCACACAGACATAATCCACGCCGAACTGCTTTCCGAGGGCAGAGATTTGCTCGTCGTCAACATTGCCTTCGCGCTGATAGCCCTGCTCCTTACTGATCTGCTTCAGAAAGTCTGCCGTTCGTTCCACCGCCTGAAACTTTCGTGTCTTAACTATGGCACCTACAAGTTTTCCACCAACAATGCTCTTGGTGGTGTTGTCAATCCTTTCATCGTCAGATGTCACATAGACTGCCACCTTCTTTGGTGCCGCATTTTCCTGTGCCATGACCATCATTGGCAGGCACATCATCAAAATCAGTAAAACCCGTTTCATTATTGTTTGTTGTTTCTTATTATTTTTCTGAGTTGCAAAGATACAACCATTTTTCAATACAGCCAAATGTTTTTAGGTTTTTTTTACTGCAATATAGTTTTGTAATATAGCGGGCAAAGATGCAACCGTCTTTACAGCATCTCCCATCTAAGCTCCGCCAATTCCATTGCACATTATGGGTCAATTTTGCGAAACCCACCCCTCAAAAAAAATGTTCTGAGAAGCAACCAAAATCCTTTCACTTGGGTTTCACTTGGTATTCAGCATCCTTTCAGCCTGCTTTTGACACGTTTTCGGCAATATGTTTTTGGGCTAAAGATGCTGTAACTTTATTTCAATGTGCTTCCGACCAGAACGTCGATACCACCTAACCACCATCCGATAATCTGAACGAATTATCGGATGGTGGTCATATTCAGATGAGGTTCTGGTCGAACGAAAGTAGTGAAAAATAGAGGTAAAAAAGATTTATTGCTGGATTGTTTTAGTAATAGTGTTGCTCAACTCAGCGACAAGACGTTTGAGAGCATCGTCGGCTGCCTGGTCATACCCCAACGTATGACTTCCCTTCGCCTTCTTGCTATCAGTGAAGATGTTCTCGCCACGGTCGTTCCTAATGGTAATCGTGGCGGTGGCATACGTGAAATAGAATGTATATTCACCAATATTGACTATGTTGTAAGGTTTGGTCTGGATATCGACGTAGATTGTCCATTTCGCATTATCTTCCGTCTCCAGCAGCATACAACCCGAACGAGCGAGTTCGCCACTCAGCATAGACTCGAATGGGAAATCACTTTTCGTCGATATACATTTCAGGAAGACCTTCACCGAACGGTTCAGCTCGCTCTGAATGGCTGAGAGTTTCGACTTGGCAGCACGCCACTCGTCGGTCATAAGGTCCTCCTCAGTCACGTTATTGTCAACAGCTATCATCGTAAGGCGTGTGTCGTCAATCAACGAGAGCAGTTCGCTTGCCGATTCTGCCGACTTGCGAGCCTGTTTCTTGTTGTCTTCCGACAGATAACCCGAAGCTTCGTCCAGACGCACCTCCACACGGCTGAGCTGCATCATCAGCTGGCGTTGCAGCTT
>JAKSNU010000092.1 GCA_024399535.1 Paludibacteraceae bacterium | reverse complement strand
TTAAAAGCCTCAACTATTCGTTGTTTCCCACTTGTAGAATACAATGGACTTGTAATCGAATCATGAGCAACACGGACTGAAAGTCCAACTGGAAGTTGTACACCGCCACCAAAATATTTATTCTTGACGGTTACATTAAACATATAATTCATAATTCATTAATTAATATTTTGTCAAACAAAAAAAGGATGAGACTTCAATAAGTCCATCCTCCTACTTGGCTCTGCAAAACCACTGAATGAGATAGATTTAATTGAAACCCCATCCTGTAATCTATAAGTAACTCAATACGAAACAAATCGCACCAACAAATTTACTAATAGACACAAGAGGGGCATCGCAGTTTCTATCCTCCATCAATAAAATTTGCAGATTTCAGTAGGAAAGGATAAAAGCATCTGATGCCTTTCTTATCAAAGCGGCTGTCATTCAGTACTAACCAAAAGGTCCGCTATGCAGTTGCAAAGTTAGCAAAAATATTCATATCAGCAATGGATTTTTTTCATTTTTTTCACAAAGAGAACTAAATGATTGATTACAAAGACATTACAAAGCGCCGCACTTTCTTATTATAGTCATTAACATCAGATTATGAAAAAGCCTTATATACCAGCAAAGCTATAAGCACTCCTACCAATATTACCAATACTCCAACGATTATACATATCCATTTTACAAAGCCAAGGATATGAGCTAACGTAGAACTGTAGTCAGCCAGATACTTCTGTGCAAGATTCGAAAATCCTGTGATGGCAATAAAAATATCATCCAGCTGTCCTGCAAATGGCACGACATCTGGAACTATATCCAAAGGTGACACCAAATAAATCAGCGTAATAATGGTGCCTATCCAAGCTACAACCTTATTGTTTTCTTCCATATTATTAGTCAATTAAAATTGTTTTCATCTATCCATCTCTTCCCAAATCTTCTGATACAATTTCCTTTCAGGATTCAACTTACCAAGCAATGAACCAAGCGAAGCTGGCATTGTATGCATACTTCCGCATTTTGGACATTTCTGTGGAACAGAGTATGCAGTGGCATTCCACTCAATGTCCATTGCATTGAAAGTGTTTCCACACTCGTCGCATTTGAATTTTCTAAATCCTCGCATCATAAATATGTACTTTAAATCACAATCCCAATATTGCAGCGACTAATGATACTCCTCCATAATGTTTCCAATTGTCGTGCAAGTATTTAGGCACCAGACAAAGGGTCTCGCCATCATAATCCTCGTGAATGACCAATGGTGTGTTGCGAACAAATACGCCATTGCACATACCGTCTTTGTATTCCCAAAAGTCGGAATAGCCACCTTTTGCTATCTCGTTACTCAGTGTTTGTTCAAAGAGAAGTGCTGCCCTTTCCTGAATGGTATTGTCTGAACCTCCACGGTTTCTCAATCTGGTCAGGTCACAATCCTCATACCTTATTTTCACTGACGCAACTATATAACCGCTGAAATCTATTCTGTTACAAGTGTATCTTATCCCTCCATCGCAATGAAGGTTGAAGTCTTTGCGATATTCCTCTACAAGTTCTCGCCAAGACATTCCATTTCTCGTATTCTTTTCTGCAGGGACATAATCATTGTCGAAATAGAAAGTGCCTTCGCCCTTAACCCCCTTCCAACAACCGAAACTGCTGGGTGAAGGTTTGGGTATTGCCCAATAACGCTCCATCATATCACGAAGATCTTGTGGCAAGATGGCATATAATCCATCTTTTTCATTGGATGTAAGTTTCTCCCACCATTCACCAAGATTAAGCAAGGCTTTACATTTATGAGTTATAGAGGTGTTGGAAAGCAACGTACCTCCAAATTGATGCATCAAGTATTCACTGAGTTCCTGTTTACTTCTCATAATTTATTTTTGTCGCAAAGTTAAACATATTTTCTTAACTGTACCATATAATCGTCATGCCTTTTACTATACGTATAGTGATTTAATCGCATCTTTCCAAAATATCAACGTATCATTATATATCTCTATGATTTAATTTTA
>JAKSNU010000091.1 GCA_024399535.1 Paludibacteraceae bacterium | reverse complement strand
ATAATTATTAAAACAAAAATCCTACTCAGGTGCACAATTATAGTGCAGGACAAAAATTGTCAAGTATCTGTCACAGCATAGGTACTTTCTGCGTTATAACTATGAATGACTATATGGAAAGATTAACGACATCAATTATCTCGCTTTTCGTGGCAATGCGACATCTGTATTGAAGTACTGTCTTGCAACGGAAAATATACGTTTTCCATTTTTGCATCAGAATTAGGTGGAGGTGGAGTACTTCATGACAATTATTGTGGATCCACAATGTATAGGAACCATAGAATTGAATTGTGGGGAGAGTCTGGAAATGGCTACTTCTGGAAGCAGAAACAAAGACAAATGTTTGTTCCCGAAAAAGAATCCATTTGCCATTTTGATCCCTGTGACTGGTATCTGGCAATTAACATGTCTGACTCTACCATAATTGAAGACAGTTGTCACTTTACATGTGGGATTGACTATCCGATAGATACATTTAACATTATACTTAAACAATGATAATAAAAACTATAGCAATTCCTGATTTTCAGACAAAAAAATTAGCGACATCAGTCATCTGGCTTTTACTGGCAGTGTCATTTGTCAATGCCAAGGCAAATGATGTGCCACGGCAAAACGAGAATATAAGAGCTTGGGATTTTCTTGCAAACTTTTGGACAGAAATCCTATGCAAATTGACTTTGCCATTTCTTTATCATACGAAGAATTTCAAGGAAATTTTGGCATTTGGACGGTTACAAGACAGAAGTTATGCAAAGATAGTAAAGGAAATCAATATTTCACAGGTTCATTAAGAGTAAATGGCAAGGAAACAAACATTCAGTTAAGAAGTGGAGCCGTTTGTGAGAATGGCAAATGGGTTAGCAATAACATTTGGAAATCAAATAAATATATGGAACTTGAAAATGAACAATAAAATGCTATATTCCAGTAAAAAGGCAAAAAAATCTGTCTATCAAATTGTAACAATAATGACTTACGTAATTATTCCTACTTGTTTATTTTGTGATTTATATTATACGGTTCTTGTAAAAGCTTGTGGTTTATTTGATGAAGGTTTTTTTCATCTTCCCATTTTAACTATGCTTCATCACATCTTCAATATATTTACAATACCTATTTATCTTTTTACATTCGCTTGGTATAATAGCGCGATATTTCTTGCTTTTTACGACGCATTTGGCACAGAAACGATTTTTATCAGTGATAATCTTTTGACTATATATAAAGATGCACTTTTTCTTCACAAGACTAAAACTATAGAAATCAGCGATATAATTAAAATAGAATACAAAAATAGTCAAAGATTACTTCCTGATATCTTCTATGTTTCTCAGAACGATAATAATGTAAGGATAACTTACTATAAAAGACATCATCTATTCAAATGGTCGTACTATTGTGGACTGAACTTTACAGAAGAGGAGTCTGTTAAGTTTGCGTCAACTTTAAATAAAGAGTACATCAAAAAAGGTCGATTTTTGTGGTTTTGGCGCAAAAATATCACTTGACCATGAAAGTGTTACAAAATACAAAATAGAGTTTCTTTGATTTTTAGTGGACTCAATGTATAATGAAAGAAAACAACAAATAGTAATCACATTTTTAAATATTAATATGAAAAAGATATTATTTACATTGCTGATTATCTGCTGTATATGTTGTATGGCAATTGAACAGAATGAGCAACAGCCGCAATCAATCAGACAAATCAGTTCGACGTTCAGGGTTCGGGCTAATACGGCTGACACTATCCGTTTTGCATCAATCAGGCTGATTGTTGACTCGTTAGAAGAAAGCAAGGAGTTTGTTTTCGAGTCTCTCAGAAATGAAAACCTGACCGGATTAGGAATAATGGCGAACGTCACAAGAATATTTGTATGACAGTATCGCAAAATAATCAGCAAAATGCTTTGCCAAATGGATTAGGTGGTGTATCTTTGCAAACGGAAGACCGCTACACCTTCACAGGCAAGGAACTTGATGCCGAATCGAACCTCTATTACTATGACGCAAGGTATAACTCCTTGATAGAAATGTCAAAGAAACACTAATATTAAAATCTCATTGATTTATGAAAAA
>JAKSNU010000090.1 GCA_024399535.1 Paludibacteraceae bacterium | reverse complement strand
ATATATTTAGCTTTTGCTTTGAGTAGTTCGCTGTAGTCACCAAGATTGTTCGTCTCATAGACAATTTCCTTGTTGGGTGAGATAAGGTAATAGTAACCAAGTGTCGGAATGCTGATTATGGCATTCATGCCCTTGGCTGAATAAAGAATATCGGAAGTTTTGGTATTTACACCTATGTCGGTTATCAAGTCCGTATTGTCTGACGAATAATTGACAGCTATAATCTTAACACCTTCTTTTTCAAGAATGCGATAACCTAAGGAGTCCATCTCATGACCGTAACGTTTCAAATTACCTATACAAGGAGCGCAGTGGAAGGACCAAAAATTCAGTAACAACCAGCCTGACTCCATACCTATATTTGTTGTGCAGTCGTTATCGACTTTGACCAACGGAAAATCTCGCACTATGTCGTTGCAATCCTTGTTTATGCTGCCAATCTCAAGGGGATTCTGTTCGTCATGCCTTGTGTATAAAGCATATTCCGGCTGTAATAAATCAAAGATGGAGTCTATTTCCGATTGTCTGTCTTGATATGAAACATCCCTAATTACACGCAAAGTAGTTTCCTCATCAACCATTCCGACACTAACACTCTTCATGCTATCCATTATGTTTGTGACATTATTGACATAGCAAGTTATGAGATAGTCTATGGGCAAATCGTATTTGTTTGAGTTTTTATTATAAACATAACGACGACCGGCATGGCCATGATAGATTCGCTGCTGCCCTTTCTCATTCCAATCCGTCAGGAAAAAAGCCGTTTGGGTGGTTTTAACACCTGACAAAGGAGAAAGATAATACCACAGTTCATAAAGATATGAGTGAAGCTTATTTTCACCAACTTCATGATACCAATTCGTTCCATCGGCATCATTCAGTTTTCTTTTATAAACCGTAATAGTACGATTATCATTTGAAATCTCCATCATGTGCTTGTCATTCAACATAAAATGCACACCAATAGACGGGATGCAAACGTAGACCATGGCATTATCTTTCTTGTAGCATATGGCAATTTGGTATGTAGTCTCCTTTTGCACATTACCATTTATTATATTTGTCTGGTCCATACTAAACGAGACCCAATCATGACTATCCGCCATAGCTTCTGCTTGGTGAGTGAACGATCTTGTTGCTTTTATACTAAATTCATAAGGCTTAGGATTTTGACAACAAACCATGAATGGTAGCAACAAACACACTATTGTCTGTATAACTTTCATGCCGTGTCTATATCAGGTCGCCAGTTATTTTAATAATAGCCAGTAAGAATTCTATGAATTGAGAATTTACCTCTTGACAAGTGCCACTTGTACACACAGTACAAGACCAATGATAGTCTTCAATTTTTATCTTATTACAAGTTGGCACACAACTTTGTGTCCTACATCCGATAGCCCATTTTGGCTTGAATTCGTTATAAAGTAAAGAATCAGCTTCCTCTACTTCATAGCTCCCATTTTTGTTTACATGGACAATGAATACAGTTCCATTCTCATAATAAGCATAATCATATGTTCCATTTATCACATCTTCATCCATATAATATTCTGTTTTTTGTTCTGAGACCACTTTCTCCGTAAAATAATCCATCAACCAAAATGTTATACCACTTTCAGTTTGAGTATCAAGAATTGAAAGTTTAATCTCACTTTGTATGTCAGAATCAGATGGGACTGAATCTATAACCTCTATAGACTCAACGACATAACGTGTATCATCATCTTTAGCAGCAATTATTGAATTAAGCTTTTGTTCAAATGTTGCTATGTCAATTTGAGTTGTCATCAAATTACTATTAGAGTTAAATACCGCTAATGGTTTTCTTGTATTCGAACCATAGGTGTTTTCGTTTTCTTTTCTGCAACTCACAAGCAGAGTCGCTACTGTGGCAATAACTATCGCTACTGCGACAATAAATCTGATTAACTTTTTCATTTGTTGATAAATAGTTTTGATAATTTTCAATTACTAATTGTTAAGATCAATCCGTTACCGTAAATTCACCATAATACTCATCTCCATTGGGGAGGGTAAAGGTGACCATGTAATCCCCTTCAAAAGGAATGTAAAACTGCATTCCGCTTGGGGTAAGCATTGAGAGACACTGGACATTGCCGCCCGAAATGGTTTCCACCTCAACGGTGACCTCTCCGAGGTTTTCAGTAAAGGCAACGGTAAGGATATGCCCGCTAATAGAAGAGTTAATGCTTGTACCTTTATCAGGATTATCAAGACTTCCTTTTTCCTTTACAATTAAAGGTATTCCTTCTCCTTTCTCATTTTCCATTCAGGCCGCGCCGCTGGCGTAGCACCATGCTCCTGAAAGGACTAAACAGAGCATCAGAATCAATTTTGACATTTTTTTCATCGTGTATTTGTTTTAAAATCACGATGCAAAAATAGAGCGGGCTTCAAAACCCCGCAAGGAAATGATGGTTAGGATTGGTTAGGGTTTTTAATTAACGTCTTGCTAATCAATCAGATAAAAACTCGTTTGCAAAAGCGGTTAATGTGATGGGAAGTGGTTTTTCGCTGTCGAAAATTTTCCGCATCTTGCCATTGCGCTCAAAAACGGTATTATAGGTGCGCTGCATCAAGGCGGCGATGTCGGCATCGTTCAGGCCGAGCAGATAGAGGCAGCAATAGTCAAGGTCGCTGTTGGTGAGTTTCGGATAGGCCTGCTTGAGGCGGACGGTGAACTGGTT
>JAKSNU010000009.1 GCA_024399535.1 Paludibacteraceae bacterium | reverse complement strand
ACCTAAGCATCTCGCTATTGACTTTCACGGCAGCCTTTATCTGGCTCTTGCGATAGCGGAGGGATAGTTCTTTCACCCACTCCTTATATAAAGGGTCAATAATGGTAATATTATTTGACATACTTTGTTGTTTTTTGCTCATGTTTTTTGTTCTTAGTATTTCTGAAATTGTTCCACAAGTTGTGGAACAATTTGAAATATTTGATTTTCAGTCTTTTATAATTTTGCACCAAGTTGGTGCAAAATTGGGAGTTCATTCATTACTTCCTAAGAAAGCTATGTTTTTCAGAGGCAACATGTTTTTGTCCTCATCAGTCATTTTGTGATAATATTGTTGCCACATCGTTATAAACTCATCTCCGTCAATATTGTTAAGATTTGTATTTTCGGTAATTGAAATTACCGATTTTGTTCATTCGGGATTATTGGTGTCTATGGGTTGATAGTTTGCATCAATCGAAGAGCCTTTGCATAGGTTTGTGTTAATTGTAAACCATTCTTTATTAATTACACAATTTTCACTGTTGGGATTAGGATCTGCCTGAGTCACCTTGATTTGTAATGGCATAGGAACACAATTACCAAAAATCAATGCTTCGCCTGGTATTGATTGTTTTATTTTGGATGTATAATCTTCAGAAAAATATGGCAAAACAGAATAGATATATTTCATATCAACTTCATTTTGTATTCTGTGGACTATATAATTTCCACACTGGGAAAGAACCGTACTTGATAATTCAGAAGGTCTTTGAGATGAAATTAGTAAATATAATGAATATTTACGTCCTTCTCTCGCTATTTTCTCGAAGATGTTTTCTTTAAGAATATATTGAGCGTCTTTCTTAATATATCTATGAGCCTCATCTAAAATTAAATGAATTGGACATTTCCTTCTGTTTCCACCTTGCAGATGTTTTCTGAAGTCAAATATCATTCGACTTACAACACTTGTTAATAATTCAAGTATATCTGGACTTACCTCACTTGAATCTATTGTTATCAACTGGCTTCTTTGTTCATCGAGTTTAATGCCAAATACTTTCTCAATATAGTCGTCTTTGTTTATATACTCGTATGATGTGTCTCTCATAAAAGCGCATTCTGGATTGTTAATAAAAAAATCCAATCGACTTAACATTGTAGAGGTAAACTCTCTTATTCTTACATTTCCATTTGATTCTTCTTCTAATAAAACAACATCAACCGCTGTTTTTAAAAAATTATAATCGAAATAAGTACCATCATTCAGTTTTTGATTGTTTGTTTGGATAGCTTTACTTTCATCAATTTGACAAAAAGCGTCATTTGTTTGTTCTTCTTTTATTTCCGATTTGTATCCTGTAATATTATTATTCTTATCCCTTAGACCTACCAAAGATACAAAACGTGTTCTTTCTTGCTTAATAAATGATGGTAACGACTTGGATAGAGAATCATTATTACTTCCAAAACACACAACACAAAGATTGTTACAAGCATTGAGGTAATTAAGTAAATCTTTTTGTGCATTTATTTCTATTTTGGAAGACAACTCTTCACATACTTCGTGGATTTTCGAAATGGCGCCTCTTGCGGCAGTCATTTTAGTGGTATCACTTTCAACATGAGATAATATATTAAGCAAAATATTTCTCACTTTCCACTTTATATAGTTTGCAAACTCAGCGGAAACTTCTTTATCTTCAGAATTTTCAATATTGAAAATCTTATAGAACTTATAACATTCTTGCAATACTCTGTCCCAAAATGGTTTCTGTGTCCTTTCTGATGCCATTAGAAATGCCAACCATTCATCAAGAGTCATCAGATAATACGGAAGTACAAATTTTTTGTACTTTATGTCACTGTCCTCAAAATCATTACCAATGTTAGGCTTATAAAAGAATGGTTTAATATTGCTATTTAATTTTTTATTAAAAGCATATGGATATTCGCCATTCACATCAAACACAATGGTTTTTGCACCTGCTGCATGGTTTTCATTTTTTCTATATACTTCCTGAAGGATATGGGCGATAGTATTTGATTTTCCACTTCCGCTATTTCCTATTACTGCAGTATGAATATTAAATAGTCCATTGATGTCAAGGGCTATCTGATAGTTTATCATACTTTTGCTATATCCAATGTTTATCGTGTTATGAATACCATGTTGTATTTTTTCTTCATTGTCTTCTTTGCAGGCAGGAGTTAATATTTTATTAAGGTCCTCAACTGTTACTATATCAACATCATTATATAGTGATGGAAAGATGCCAACACCCATTGAAAATTTACCATTTGTTGGTAAAGTTCCTATTGGCTTAATTACTAACTCACGCGAACTATCAAGGTTAAATTCTGAATAAATTTTACTGTCCATACTATAATCAACTACGGCAACCACCTCACACACTATAGCATCTCCGACGGTATTGTATGTTTTCAAATAACTTCCAATATTACCAAAGTAATATACTTGCCCATCAATACTGATGGTTGAAGTTTTTGTAGAATGGAATAGTCTGACACGAAATTTATCGTATTCAACTGATATTATCTTTCCTATCTTCATTTTTCCTTAAATTGATTTATTATTTTGCTCTTTTATCTGTTTGACAAATTCTGCAAGAATATCCTTTTGCTTAAAAGCATCAAGATTTGGCAAAAGGTCATTTACTATTTTCTCGAAATAATGTATAGGTGTATTACCTTTTGCTTCATCACAATCTCCCCATATTCTGAAAATACGGTTATCGCTTATTTTGCAAATGGCTTTGTCTTGTCCAATATCGTTAATGACAACCAGATTGAATGTTGAATTTGTCGCTAAAGCACGATATATTATATCATTTAAATGTTCATCACTGAAACTATAACCTATAACAAACAGTACTCCATTAGGTTCCAGAAGTTTATGTTGAAATTCTCTGAATAAATCTGAGTATGGACTACCCAGACTTTTATTTTGTTTCATTGGAGTAGGATATATCAATACAGGTTTGGTTGTGTCATAGTCAGGTTGTACTATTTCTTTTAGTTCAAAATAACTATTAGACTTACTATTATCTTCAATCCAATTGATAGATCCATGTAGTTTGTATAGATAAACCATATTTTCTACCGGCTCAAATCTATCTATACTTGTATCCATACGCTTTGAAAAAGTATAGTTGAACATGGCGGGGTTAAAATATTTATTTAAGCCTCCATTAAAACCATTGATGTAATGTATATTCAGACTGTCTAATGCAGTTTCGTTAAACAAATCATTATTAGTAGTGAAAACATTTATTCGTGATAAATCTTTATTTCTCAATGCGATTTTTTGATAGAATTTTTTATATATTTCCAATACAGAGTCAATGATTGCTTTTGTTTTATTATCTTTATCGAGTTTTCGTTCATCAAATTTATATAATGGTACATTGATTGCATTAAAAATGGTTTGTTCAATAATGAGTATAAGTTTTACGCACTCTATGTACTCATTGTCTTGTTCTACGTCTGAAGATTTGCCTTTTAAGAATTCACGTTTGGCATACAAAATGCCAAGTATTTCTTCAAGATTGCAATTGCTTTTATGCGCAATGAAATCAAATAAATCCTTGTCTTCTTTTTTTATGGTATCATCAGCATTGATTGCTTCTTTTACTTTTGCATACAGACCTGTCATATTAGGAATGGCAGGACAACTTGTTCCTGATCCAAACAAGAAATGCACATTCTTCATATTGAAGAAATCTGATATTCTATTTTTTATTATTTCTATTTTTTCATTCTCATTTGTTTCTTGATGAGTTGAAAAAAAATTTTCAGTTCCTTGATAAAAATGTATTTCCATAATATGTTATTCAAATTTGCTCTTTTACTTATAATCATGTCTTTCTTTTAGACATCTTAAATATACGATAAATTATTTGGCATTATTGTTGTTGGTCTATTTTGAATTTGTCATATTCTTCTCGGGTTATTGGTGTTTGTGGGTCAACAATCAATACTTCATCGTAGGTTAGGTTGTAGAGGTGATAAACTATGTGGTCGATTTTGTTTTCAAGTTCTGTAACATCGACATTATGGTCTTTCCCTTTTTTCACAAGGATTTCATTTACTAAATCAATAATCACTTGCATGTTTTCACAAGTGGCAAAAGGCAGAGCTGAAATTGTTGCTGCTTTAAGGGTATATGCTCCTCCTGCTGTCATTACGCCAATAAAACCAAAGTAATAATGCAATATTTTACTATTAAGCAAGCCCAAAATAAATTTTGCAGGAATCTGTGTTGATGTAAGAATATAACCATTACTTGGCAGATAATGACATTCTGTATCAAGAGTAAATGCCCACTTGTCAGCAGTAAGACCCCAAATTATCTTTTCTTCGCATTCAAATTCTCGATAATAAGCAGTATTATCTTGAATTTCGTACCATTGATATGAACCTGGTTTACGTCCACAATCGATAGATTCATCATTTTTACGTGGACGTAATTTTTCATAAAACAGCCGCAAATAATTCTCTATAACAGGGTAATCTGAAATATTTATTCCTTGTTTAGTAAATATCAAGTTTTCATCGCTCTCGTTATAATACCACTTCCTAATATTACGTCCTTGCAGTAAATTTTTAATGATTTCTTGATTTTTGACATCTTTAAGAATCAAATCTGAGCGTTTTTGATTATCAACAATAAATGCAGGGTTATAACCAGTAGTGACACCACGATAAATTGCCACCCCATTAATTTCAGACAATTTTTGGTGTCCTTGTTCAATCTTAAATTTTACAGAAAGCGCATGTGTATCTGAAAATGACCATTCTTCATCAGTTATTGCGTAGAATGGATAATTACCCATCTGATTTTTTCCATAAATAAATTCACGTTTGAATTCTTCACACTTTAGTTTGTAAAACTTTTTATAAGTAAAACTATCCGCATTCTCGTTACGTTCTGAGTTCTTAACACCAAGTACTACACTTGAAACCAACACGTTTTCAAAAACTTCTACTTGTTCAAAGTTGACAATGGTATCTATTTGCTTCGTCAGTAATAATGAACGTATGACTTTACCATAACCAGTATTAAAGAACTTGTTAGTTGTAATATACATTAAAGTTCCATCTTTTGTCAATAGGTTCAACCCTTTTTCAATAAAATATACACTAAAGTCTGCTGTGCCTGAATACACTTTATACAATAGTTTTAGTGTGCTGGCAATGAACTTTAGTTTCTTTGCTTCTACATACGGCGGATTACCAATCACAATATCAAACCCATCCTTCACCCCAAACATCCATTCTGGGTCAAAGAATGTTGCTGATGAGTTTTGGTCGAACATGTTCCACTCGGCAAGTTGGTTATAGCCATCCTTACCCAAGAAGCCGTTGTTATCCAATGTCTGAGCCATGTTCATTCTGACAGCATCCATCGTTTCACGCAATTTGGTCTTTTCGGCATTGCGCTTTGAGAGGAAGATGCGGTGGCTGAGGTCTTCGAGTTGTTTCTCGTAGGCACGTATCTCGTCTGTGCTCGTGAAAAGGTTTTCCGTGCGGTCAAGAGGGATGAGCGTGTTTGCCGAGACAAACTTTGACTCAAGGTTTGGCAATGGACGAATGCCGAAGTTGGTCTTTGGGTCGTTGGTGGGTTTCTGGTCAACAACCAATGATATGAAGAAGCGGAGTTTGCTTATCTGTATGGCTATAGGCTGAATGTCAACACCATGAATGCAATGCTCAATGAGGAACAATTTGCGGGCATAGTCAGGATAGTTGATGGCGTTGTTGAAAGCCTCCTCGATGTCGGCAAGACGTGCCTTGCGCTCCTCCTCAATCTGCTCACGTGCCTTTGTCTCTGTTGCCTTGAGCATCTCCTGACGAGCTTCTTCCGTGGCAATGTCAACCACCTTTTTGTTCCAGAGGTCGTTGGTAGGGTCAACCTTTTTCAGCACATGCACCATCTGCTGAAGCACCCCCATAGGAAAGGCTCCTGAACCACAGGCAGGGTCGAGTATGCGGCAATCATACAATGCCTCGACAATGCTTTTGCGTTTCTGGTCGTCCATCACTACATCGTCATCTGAATAACTGACAAGCGAGCGGTAGAGCTGTTCGCCATCATCGCCACATTTGCGTTTGAGGTGCGCCACAAGACTCTCGTCAACCATATACTGCACAATCTCGCGAGGAGTATAGAACGAGCCTGTCTGCTTGCGTGCAGAGGTCTGCGTCTCTGGGTTATAGGCCGCAAGCAGGTTCTCGAAAACTTTTCCCAAGAGTTCTGGGTCAAGACTGACCTCCTGCTCAAGCGGTGTATTCTCCTCGACAGTGAAACTGTAACGGTTGAGAATGTCGATTATGCCACGTGCAGAGACTTTCTTTTTCTTTGCGTCGCCATACCATTGCGAGAGGTCTATGCCATTGCCTACCTCACTGCCAAAGAATAGATAGTCAGGCAGGAAGAGTGAGTCGAGCGACTTCTGGTTCTCGGAGAATCCGTCGTAATAGATGCCTGTGTTCTTGTTGTCAAGGCAGTCGAACAAACCGCCATTGAGGAAAGGGACATAACGATTTGCCAACTGGAGGAATTTGCTGTTGCCACCTTCCTTAAACTCCAACTCATAACGCATTATGTTATTGATGTTATGGTCTTTGTTAATGCCATGATATGTGTCATGCACCATGAAGCGACGGTTGTTCGGTGTGCTCTTGCCTTCTGCCACTATAGGACAGTTGAGCATGGCAAAGAAGAGGTTCTGGAGTATCAAACGGTAATATTTGCTCTTCTCTGAATCATACAAAAGGTGGTTATTCGAATGTGGGTCGAAATCGTCAATGAAGTTCTCACGGATATAAGCCTCGTCGAACAACTCTCTCGGTATAAGGTGCTTTTGTTTGAGGAACCAGACGAAAATAAGACGTGTTATGAGGCGTATGCAGGACTCGTGGTTGAACCGCTGGTCGTCAACCTTGGTGCTGAGATCGTTAGGGAATTTGGCAATCTGCACTGCCCAGGCATACCAGTCGCTGAGTTCTGAATAAAACTTCTTGGTGAGCAGTTCGTTGGAGAATTTCTCTTTCCAATGGATGTAGAGTTCATCGAAAGTGCGAAACTTATCTTCGCCGATAGACTCAATGATGCTGACATGCCCACGATGAGGGTTTTGGCAATCCACATCACGGAGGATGCTGACCTTGCCAAGTTTCTCGCCGAAGTTCTTGCGCCACTCCTGGGTGTAGGTCATGCGCTCGCAAGTGGAGAGGGAGATGAGGTTTGCCTGACGGATTATCAGTATGACAGGGTTGGCGTATGATATGCGGTTGAAGGCTCGTGTGAGGGCTGAGATGTCGGAGCGTGTGATATGTACATCTGCCGCTGCATCGCAGGCAAATATGAACATGCCATCGTATCTGCCGCCATTTTCTATCTTTTCGGAAATCTCGTCCAACGTATTGTCGGACTTCTCGCCTGTGTCGAGCGAGAGGTCGTTTGCCACACCTATGAAATATGTATGTTCGACAAGTCGCAACGCATTGGTCAGATACTGTGGCATTGCGCCATCGTAGAGGTCTGCGACGTTGATAGGTTCAGCCGTCTGACGGTTGAAGCGTATGTTGAGCTTTGCGAGCAACGCAGAGGTTGCCTCGAAAAGCGATGATGTGGTGAACAGTTTCAGTGTATCTATCATAGTTGTGTTATTGTTTTTCTTTCAAATATTTCTGCAAAGCCTTGCCAAGGTCTGTCAGATAGTATTTTTGACGAGGATGACGTGGGGTCTCAGGATGAGTCTGAGCCACCAAGCCAAGCTTAATCATTGGATATATGACTTTGACCTTTATCAACGTATTTGACTTGTCTCCATACAGGGGTTTAAGTAAGGGTTTAAGTTTAATTTCTGCGATAGAAAGAGTGCTGTCTAATATACTATCAAGCAGTAATTTATCATCATGTGACAGGTGGGGTTTAAGTTGGGTGTAAGTTATGTTTAAGTTGACATCTTCTATTGACTCTTCGTACGTCTTTGCATCATCCTTCAGCACTGCGCTGAATGCCGTCACAAGATTCACATTGAACTCTGCCGGTGGGTTCTCGTTTTCACGCAAAGCATCCTGAACTTCTGTTATGCCGTGGTTGAACATATTCACATGCCTGAACGTACGCATTATTTCAGCAACCACGTTGTTTCGATAGTCGTTGACGTGAGGAAAATTCTCTGGACGTGCCTGACCATACAGACCTCCAGGATTCATTATTTCGATATGACGGTCGTACTGATAAAGACGTGTAGGCATATTGGATTGGTAATCACGATGCATACAGGCATTCATCATCAACTCGTGCAAAGCCTTAAATGGATAGTTGGTAACTTGCTTTTCACTCAAGACACTTATAGAGATAGGGCGATTGGTAACTATGCCATCTCTAATAAAATTATCCAACAGAGGAATAACTTTATAGAGAGGTCCTTCAAAACGGCGTTCATTAAGAATTGCTCCTCCATTGGTTTCGCCTTTGAAGTGAACATATTGAATGTAAGCACCAGGCATGAAATATTTTGGATTTTTGCCGAACATTATCAAAGCAGCAAAAGTCGGACAATTCCACTGTAAATTCCAAAGATGTAACGAAGCAAGTTGCTCTGTTAACGGACGGTTGTCAGAAGACAACACATCAGGAGCAACTGCCTTTGGCATATACTCGTTTGTAATAACATCTACATCTATGTCATCAAGTGTAGCATTACGGCATGGGTAAGTGTCGAACGTAGGCAGACTGGCTGCACACCGTTCGCTCAGAATACGTTCCTCCTGTGGTGTGGCGATATCCCTGCGAGGACCTATGCGTATAAATATCCGTCCCTTGTATCTGACAGGAGTATCGAACGATGGTGTCACTTCAACCACCAATACATCGCCATCAGGTGTTACAACTTTCTCTGTGTTCATGACAGGAATTGGAAGGATGTTGCCATCTGAGCGTATGCCACTTATTTTCTTCATCAAAGCATCATCGACTTTCAGCCCGCTGATACCGCCATCATCATTCACACCTATCAGCAGATAACCTTTCTGCCGTTTGCCAGGGAGGTCGTTGGCAAATGCACATATAGCTTCCTGAAACTTGTCCATGTTGCCTGTAGAGACAGTGCGCTCTATGCGCGAATTTTCGTCTATCGAAAGTATTTCGTTTAATTCTTCTAATGTCATGACATTTATTATTGGCTATAGGCTATTATAGTACTTCTTTATTTTATCCGCCATCAGTTTCCTACGTTTTGCAAGGAACTCATCGTAAGAAATGTAATCCATATCTAACGTTTCAACAGGAACACAATTAGTTTCGAGATTAGCGTAGAAATTATCTATACTATTTATCAAGCCAGATTGGTTTGGCAGATTATCAAGACATCTTTGTTTTACATCTTTCAGATAAATATTTGGTGCTTTTTTACCTATTGAGATATTTACAGGTCTGTCCAAGAATACATAATTTGCTTCTTGGTTATATTGTGTTTTGTCTAAACCATTATCTATCAAATATTGCTTTGGGAAAATATGGTGTACATCCCCACCTAAAGATATCAGTTCCCTAACAGGCACATTGTTAGACAAGAAAGAAACGTCATTAAAAAACACCTGAGCTGCAAGAAAGACAAGATAGGTCGGATTATTTGTAGATGTATATGATAAATTCTGCACAAGCGCAATATTCCAAAAGTTTTCAGACAATTCTGCATCTTCAATTTCTTTCAATATCTGTATCACCCCATTTTCATTTATCCTTCTGATATCTCTTGCAAATGCAGATTCTGGCGAACTACTGTACCTCCCCGTCAACACCGAAAGGACATACCACTTTTGGACTATCCTTTTTATTTCTTCCACTGGCACCTCATTAGATTCTTTCAGCAATAAATAAATGGTATATGCAAAATCAAGAGCCATATTTGAATTTACCATTTTCGGAGAAATAAAGCCAGCAGACCTTATCGCAATCATGAATTGTTTAAAATTATACTCATTTATAACATTAAGCACTCCCTCTCTAAACAATTCATAAGTATGCTCTATAATTTCCTCATTGTAAGCTCTTGTTTCAAAATTACGTCCAGAAAGCAAACTCACAAGGTCTGCAAGTTTAGCACGCTTAAGTTTGTGCATAAATGCAACACGTATCACGTCATCGCACCCAGGATCATATACAGTTTCGTTATCATCTTTTAGCCATTCCAATTTTTGCAAGTATTCAGTTGCCGCAAAATCAGCATCATTTTCAGCTATACGGTCATAAAATGATGGTACAATAGACAAATGGCTGAAATAATCAATAACCTTTCTTAAGGTATTGCCTCCATGAATTTCGTCTGCAGCAATTTTCGACATAACGAAATCGCCTTGACTCAAAGCAGTGCCTTTAGAATTTATTCTAATAAATATATCAGTAACTATATCTATTCCAAGATTTTCAGAAAGTTCTATAACACCTATCATTCTGTTTGCGATTCCCTTGACCCGTGAAATGATTTTTTCCAGTTCCTCAGGCTGCATTTCTGGATTATCCTGACAATATTTCGGTATAAATTTGAATGATGAGTATGAATTACTAAACAATTCAGCAATATCCGGTATCCACCAACGGCTCTTGCTTATGGCTGGTGTAGATACTGCAAAAATATCATCTTCCAATTCTTCGCTTTTTGCCGCAAGTGGGTTAAAAGCTATTTTGATTCTCTCTTTACGATATTCACTATTGAAAACGCTTAAGCCTGCAATGGCTGTCATTAAAGCAGTTATACGTTGCTGTCCATCTATTAGTACTTTCTTGCCAGCAGAAATTGTACCATCTTTTAATTTGACATTAGGATTTTTCCACAAAATGATATAGCCTGTTGGATAACCTTTATATAGCGAATCTATCAAATCACGAACCTGAGTCTTTTTCCAAACAAATGGACGCTGTATTTCCGGGATTGCAATATCCTTTGCTTCAATAAGGCCAAGAATTGCGCTAATAGATAACGGATAGTTGGAATATTTTTCGTTCTCCATATTATGTTTGTTTTTTATGTTCTTTTCTATCTGACGTTTTTAAATCCTTCATTCTCCTTGCGTAAGAATTCGGTCATTCATTCTCTTGAAGGAATATTCAACTCGTATTTTGAGACTATCATAACATGACAAGCCAATATCCTTCTTTTTTACTGCCCACACGTGTCAGAACACCTGTTTTTTGTAATTCAGCAAGCTCTCGTTGGATTGTGCGGGTCGGAATGGTTGTCTTTTGCGCCATTTCCGCCACACTTATTCCGCCATTTTCTCGTATTACATTTAGTATATTCCGTTGTCTTTCAGTAAGTTCTTTTACGCCATCTTTTACGCCATTCTCTCCATTCAAGGTCAATATATCATCCTTGAAATCTGGATGACAAGGTATATCTATGATAAAATACGTGCGAGCTTCATCTGTCTCAATTGTGGCTGCCGGCGATCCATTACGGGCAAGTTCGTCCTGTATGGTTGGTATCCCAGTACTGCGACCCTCTGTAAGGGCAAGTTCTTTCAGAAATTCACCCAAACGGCGGTTGCGATATCGGCGCGAACGAAGTAATTTGCCCTCGCGGATAGCATCGATGCTTATAGTATGGTTCGGTCCAGAAAAACTAAGTATGCTTATCTTGTTCGGCTCAATAGTAATTTCTACAGGTTCACGTTCTTGATAATCTCTATGATACAGACTATTAACTACGGCTTCCTCTAATGCCTGATACGGATAGTTAAACGTAGTTAGTGAGTGTTCGTCAAACTTTTGCTTACGTATGTTTTTACGTATGACGTTAATCTTAAGGGCATTCATGGTGTCACGTATCATACGTGGCACAGGTCCTTTTATTATAGGTAGTTCTATAATATTGTTAGGATTTTGTTCACGTCCCTCAGGGAAGATAACAATCTCCACCTGTGTGTATTTGAAGAACTTCTCAGGATGTTCTGAGAACATCATAGCTGCTACATTGCGAATGAAACGACCGTCTGGCGTTTGCTCCGTCAAATCCATTTGGTCAAGTATTGACCAAAGCCGATCGCCACTCATATCTTCATTGGCAAGGGAACTCTTCACAGCAACAAGATGGTCGCGTAGTATGGCTGTCGAAATATCCTCAATCATAATGGCTGCATTGCCACGGTCATCGTATGGTACACGATTTGCAAGAGCTCTTAATTCTTCCTCATATTCGTTTCTCGGCACTATGCAACTACTGTTGTAACGAATGTAATAGTTGAATGTCTTCTGCTTGGCTGTGACTTGGTCTGGCACCTTATAAGGACGACGTTCACCTGCCGTCACTTTAATTATGAGTATGGTCTTACCATCAACTTCTTCAATGAACAAGCGCGGCTGATAGTATGGCTGAATGAGATTGTTAAAGCCTACCATTTCCTTCTCTATTTGCTCAATCATTTGAGAATTAACGCCTTTGACCGGACGTACTGCACGTCCATTCTCTTCCTCTACGCCAACAATGATGTAGCCACCACCTGTGTCTTCAAAATCGTTGGCAAAGGCACAGATGGTGCGGTAGATGGCATCAGGATTCCATCCTTTTTTATAATCAAGACAGTTGTTCTCCACTGCTTTTCCGTTGAGCAGGTCGTCTATGTTAATGTGTAGTGCCATAATAAAGAATCACTTATAGTGTGTTCGATAAATCAATTTAGATTTTATTCAATAAGCTCGCTTGGTCTGCTTTCGCTCTTGCTCACATATTGACTCCGTCCAAATGTGGCTGCGGCTCAGCAGACTCAAGCAAGCTTGGTCTGCTTTCGCTCTTGCTCACATATTCCCATGCTATGAGGTCAAAGTTGTCAAGTTGGAACTTCTGTTCAAGCAGTTGGTCTTTCGCCTCAGTATCTTTTGAAGCCGCTGTCTTTCGTTGCAGAAGGTTTTTGATGTTCTGCGTTGCCTGACGTGGGACTTTCTCGCTCATCCATTCCTTTATTATTCGAGAAAGCCTTTCTACCTTCTTCTTGTCAGGATGTTCAATCCATTCTGGCAGGAAAGTAGGCTGCATCTTGTTGTTGCGAAGAAAATCAAGAGTCTGAGCAATGTTGACCTCCTCGATAGTCGTATGTGCATTACGGTCAACAGGCTGGCAAATCAGATAGAGATTTTCGTATCTACGGTCACGCTCATGAGCCTTACGGTGTGGATAACCGACAAGTGCGACAAGGCTTTCAGGAATATCGCTGAAAAGATTCGGCTCAACCTTGAAACCCGAGAAGGCTCCAACAGGCATAGAAAGGAAGAAATCCTTGCGGCTGTTGAGGAATTCCATCAAATCCTGACGGAAAGTCTCAAGTGATAGATTGGCGAGAGTGACTGTCTGTGGCTGCTCTATATCGCTGATGTTCTTTTTCATCTGCTCAAGGAGTTTCTTGGTGTTCTCGTCGATGATAGGGTTGTCGGACATCATCTCTTTTATCTTCTGGTTAACGTCAAGCGTCTCTGCACCCACAATAGCCATAGCAACCATACGGTCGTTGATGCGCTTGGCAAGGTTCAACACCTCATCATAATCAGTTGCTGGCCAGAAGTTGACGCTGCCAATCTCCTTGTTCTCAGAGCCTATACGGTCGATACGTCCAAAACGCTGAATCAGTCGTACGGGATTCCAGTGAATGTCGTAATTGACCACAAGATCTGCATCCTGAAGGTTCTGACCCTCGGAGAGGCAGTCTGTTGCTATGAGTATATCAATTTCGTTGTTGACAAGTGTAAATGTCTCAGGACTAATCTCTGGCAAAAGCGTTTTCCATTCGTCGTATGGCACATTCCATTTCTGGCGTTCCGCATCATAATGTTTTTCATAGAAACTGTCGTTCATACGGGCATAGTGGTCATCCCATTTCTTCTCCTTATAAAGCTTGCTCATAGGGGCAAAACGCTGAAGCACCTGTCCAAATTTGGCTGTTGAACCTTCAGGAGTATATGTGATGCTGCCAGATACACATGCCATCCTTGCTTTGAGTGCCGTATCTTTCGAGAGTTGGTCGTAGAGATATTTGGCGGTATCACTGAAAGCTGTGAAGATGACCAGTTTGCGATTCTTCTGATTCTGCTTGTCGAGTACGATACATCTGAGTTCTTCAAGTTTGTCATCTTTCTTTGCACCAGAGTCGAACTGCTGCTTGAATAGCAGAATATTGTCATAGAACGCCTGAAGAGCATTGACATCATGCTCAAGATCAGACTTGAACCGCTTGATATCCTTCATCTTGGCAAGGTCAATACGACCCTTGTCAAGAGATGTCTTTATCTCCTCATACTCTTCGTTTTCGTCATCTGCAATATCCCCAGTCTGAATAGTAATTATAGAATTCTGTCCAAGATTGATGAAGTTGTCAACTCGTCTGAGAGTCTCTTTATGAACATTCAGCACCTTCTCGACTGTTGTGAAACAGGCAAACCAACTGCTTTCAAGACGTTTGGTGAAAAGTGTAGCCATCATCTTGACAAGCGAAGCCTCACGGAAAGAATCATCCTGCCAGTCCTTTGAATTGGTGTTGCCCATATACATACTTGGCTTGTATGCGGTCAGGTTTGACGAGAGTAGGGCATCGTATATCTCGTTGAAACCATGGTAATTGCCAAGTTCGCTGATGCCTTTGTATATGTTGACAGGCTCTTTCTGCTTAGGAAAACCGAGATTGCTCTTGGTGGTCTGCTCAACCATCTGGCGAGTACGTGCAACGATAAGACGGTCAGTGAGGTTGAAGAATTTAGTCGGGAGTTTGCTGATCAGCCCACCTATCGTGCGGTCAGGCTGTTCTGTCCATTCTGTATATTTTGTCTGTGCGTTTTTGAACAGTGTCGTCAGAGATTCAACGCCAAATTCCTCATCAAAAGCATTTTCACGACCATGACCTATAAGGTTGAACTGGTTGCGCACGTCAGTCAGTTTGTTATTAATCGGGGTTGCAGAGAGTTGCAGAACCTTGACTATACGCTTGTCATCACGGTCGGCTATGATTTTATTAAGAAGCATGTCATAGCGTTGTGACTTGTCGTTGCGCAAGTTGTGACTTTCGTCAATTACAACAAGCAACTTGTTCTGACTCTTGAGATAAGAAAGACTACCCTTCTCTTTCGTAGAGAGACGGTCACCCTGCAGGTCTGTATGGAAATTGACTATGAATCGCAGACGGTCATTCTCGAAACGTGAACCTGCAAATTCCTGATACTGTTCCCAGTTCTGCTGAAGTTTCTTAGGGCAGAAGACAGCGACCGTATAACCCTTGTTCTGGAAATACCACATAACGGCAAGGGCTGAGAAAGTCTTTCCAAGACCTACAGCATCAGCCAATATAGCACCATTGTATTTCTCAAGCATCTGGATTAGAGAAATCACACCTTTTTGCTGATAGTCAAACAGCGTGTCTTTGTAAATCACGGTATTCTGCAAAAGGTCAATGTCCTTTTTCATTTCAGGCGACTCAATGTCAATCTCGGACTTGAAATACTCGAAGAGAATCTTGTAGTAAATCTCTTCAGGGGTATATTTCCTGAGAATGGTATCTGCTATAAGGTTGATGAAATATTGCTTTACTGTAATCTTTTCAGACTTGGGGTTCTCAGGGTCAGAAGGAATAAGCTCGTTGTCCTTAATGCCCTTCCAGAGCTCATCAAACCATTTCTGATGCGAAACAAACGTCGTTGAATGACCAGTCTCGGCAACATTCAGTTCAATATTCGATGACCTAACCAAACCAAGGCCAGCCTCAGTAAGATTCGAGGAACCTGTAATATAACTATCGAAAGATGACTCATTGTTGTCGGTGAAAACATACGATTTTGCATGACAAAATGCCTTGGTTATTGCACGAATGGCAACATTGTCCTGACTGAGAAAATCTATGGCTTTCTGTGCATCTTCGCTGAGCGAAAGCATGGATTTTATGCCGTTGTCGTCCGACAGAAGGTCAATGGCACATTTGCCATCATCTTCCGGTGAACGGCCTGCAATCTTGGATAGTACAAAACGGAATTTTGTATTGTCCGCCATCACCTCCTTTATGAAATTCAACCCTTTAATGGTGAAAAAGCCAGTCACCACATCAAGATTTCCTTCACGCCTGTTCTCTTTACCCATCAATGAGATAATAGCACGACCAGTGCTCGTTGTATCAATGGTTTTGATGTTGTCGTAGTCACGAATGTTGTCTATCAGCATAGAATAAGAGGATATAATATTTTCCGCTGCAAATTTACAACAAATATTCAGTCTATGCAAGCATTTGGTTCAAAAGATTTTAAGATGACATCACAAAAAAAAATCGATTCCCATTCTTCAGAATGAGAACCGACATTCAAGTTTGTATACCCGGAGGGGCTCGAACCCTCGACCCATTGATTAAGAGTCAATTGCTCTACCAACTGAGCTACGGATACATCCACCCTTAAATCGACTGCAAAGGTACGACTATTTTTTTATCCAGCCAAATGTTTTTCAAGATTTTTTTTCTTCTTCCTCTTCAAAATTCGTATTACCAGACTCCACAAGAAGATTGTACCACTGTATCAGCTTTTTAATGTCGCCATTATGTACCCTCTCTTTATCAAAATCTGGCAATATTTTAGCCATATATTCTCTCAAAACGCTTCCATCTGCCTTTGGATCAATGGGACTTTTGCCTCCATTCTCCAACTCAAACATCTTTTTCAGCACCTCACGAAGCGGAATATCCGCTGTCTCGGTGAACATCGCAATGTCGTTTAACGACACAACTTTGTCACGTGGATATGATGGGAAACGTTTACCATCTGACAATGACTCTACAACAATAATATTGCCATTATGGGAAATCAGTTTAAATAAACCACCTTTCCCCGAAATAGAAAGTATTTTCTTTAACATCTTTTTTCTTTTTTGGTTTTCCGAATGCAAAGATAATGCTTTTCCATCATTCAGAAAAGTTTTTCAAAAACTTTTTTTTCACTTTATAGCAAAAAAATTCGCAGCCCATTGTTGGGCTGCGAACTCATACTTTTCAATCTTCGTCCTGAAGAGTTGATTCATACTCTTTAAGCAGCTTGTCCTGAACGTCCGAAGGACATAATTCGTACGAAGCAAACTTCATAGTGAATGAAGCGCGTCCACCAGACAACGAGCTGAGAGCTGTAGAATAGTTAGACAACTCCTTCAATGGCACTTTAGCAGATATCTTCTCAAGTCCGTTAGCACTTTCCATACCCATAATCAATGCCCTACGTCCCTGCAAATCGCTCATAACATCACCCATCCTGTCTGATGGAACCATCACTACAACGTCATATACTGGTTCGAGAACCTTTGGATTTGCCTCCTTGAACGCTTGAGCAAACGCATTTCTACCTGCCAAACGGAACGAAATCTCGTTCGAATCAACTGGGTGCATCTTACCATCATAGACAATTACACGGATGTCGCGTGCATAAGAACCTGTCAATGGTCCCTGCTCCATCCTATCCATCAAACCTTTCATAATAGCAGGCATGAATCTTGCATCAATTGCACCTCCGACAATCGAATTGATCATAACAAGTTTTCCACCCCAATCGAGCAGAACTTCCTGAGTATCCCTTGCTTGTACACGGAACTCCTGACCACCGAACTTATAAACATCCTTCATTGGCTCGCCCTCAACGAGAGGTTCGATTATGAGATGCACTTCACCGAACTGACCAGAACCACCTGACTGTTTCTTATGACGATAGTCGCTACGAGCTGCTTTAGTGATAGTCTCACGATATGGAATACGTGGTTCCATATATTCTATCTGAATCTTTTCGTTATTCTCGATTCTCCATTTCAATGTACGGAGATGGAATTCACCTTGACCGGAAACGATAGTCTGACGCAATTCGCGGCTCTGCTCAACCACCCATGTTGGGTCTTCTTCGTGCATACGAGTCAAGATAGCATTAAGTTTCTCGTCCTCGCCCGAATCAGCAGCCTTGATAGCTCTTCTATATTTTGGTTCTGGATAAGCAACCTGAGGGAACTCAATATCCAAATCTTTCTCGCACAATGTGTTGCCAGTACGCGTATCTTTCAGTTTCACTGCCGCACCAATATCGCCTGCTTCAAGTTGATCTACAGGGATACGATTTGCACCTGCCACACAGAATATCTGCGAGAATCTCTCTTTAACGCCATTTCTCGTTACGTTGGTCAAATCAGCACCTGCCTTCAGCGTACCACTCATAACCTTGAAATAAACCACCTCACCGATATGTGGTTCAACACTTGTCTTGAAAGTAAATATTGATGTAGTAGCAGTAGCATCAGCTTTCACCTCTTCGCCATTTGTAGTAATAGCACAAGGCATATCGCTTACGAACGGAACCACATTGCCGAGGAATTCCATCAATCTACGTACACCCATATCCCTACCTGCACATACACAGAATACAGGATATATGCTACGTGTAACAAGTCCCTTGCGGATACCTTCGCGCATCTCGTCTTCAGTGAGCGAACCTTTGTCGAAATATGTATCCATCAACGATTCGTCATTCTCAGCAGCTGCTTCGATGAGAATTTTGTTGAGTTCAGTAGCCTTCTCCATCTGGTCAGCAGGAATATCTTTGATCTCAGGCACACCACCTTCAGGTTTCCATGTGTACATCTTCATCAGCAAGACGTCGATTACAGCATTAAAATCAGGTCCACAGTTAACCGGATATTGAATTACGACAGTCTTTGGACCGAAAGCTTCGCGCAATTGTTCCAATGTTTGTTCGTAATTTGACTTGTCTGTATCAAGTTGATTCATCAAAAAAATCACCGGTTTCTTGCATTCAGCAGCGTAACGGAAGTGGTTCTGAGTACCAACTTCAACTCCATATTGTGTGTTGACCAATATGATTGATTGGTCAGTAACTGCCATTGAAGTTATGGCACCACCAACGAAATCGTCCGACCCTGGACAATCAATAATATTCAATTTTTTATTATTGAATTCGACATGTGCCACTGTTGGGAACACCGAATATCCATACTCTAATTCTACTGGGAAATAATCTGATACAGTGTTTTTTCCTTCAATTGTTCCACGACGTTTGATAACACCGCTCTCATACAACATAGCCTCAAGCAAAGTGGTTTTTCCCGAACCAGAACCTCCCATAAGGCAGATGTTCTTAATCTCGTTGGTTTGATAATTTTTCATATAAATGTGAGTTTAAAATTATATATTCAAAAAGCAGCGCAATTTACAACTAATTGCTAAAATACCAAAAAATAACAATATGTTTTTTATCATAAAACTACATTACCCAAACAATGCCCGAAAAGCCTCCTCAACTCTCGTCACTCCCACTACTTCAATTCCACATGATTTCTTCGATAATTGGCTTACGTTGTATTGAGGTATCAAGATTTTTTTGAATCCGAGTTTTGCAGCTTCGGCAACCCTCTGTTCGATTCTCGACACAGGACGTATTTCGCCACTCAATCCCACTTCTCCCGTCATACAAATCTTAGAATCAATTGCCAAATCCAAATTGCTCGAAAGTATTGCACTGATTACAGCCAAATCAACAGCAGGATCAGACACTTTCAAACCACCAGCTATATTGAGGAATACATCTTTCTGCGGCAATTTGAATCCTGCACGTTTTTCCAACACAGCGAGCAACATATTCATTCTCCTCAAATCGAAACCTGTTGCCGACCTCTGTGGGTAATTAAATGCAGTACTCGACACAAGTGATTGTGTCTCCACAAGGAATGGACGCACGCCCTCGATTGTCACTGCGATTGCCACTCCACTTAATTCCTGGTCAGAATGGCTAAGCAATAATTCGCTCGGATTCTCAACCTCTCTCAGTCCACTACCCGACATCTCGTATATTGCCAATTCATCCGTCGAACCAAAACGGTTCTTATGAGCACGTAGTATTCTATACAAATAATGTCTATCGCCCTCAAACTGAAGCACAGTATCAACGATATGTTCCAAAATCTTTGGTCCTGCGATGCTACCCTCTTTAGTGATATGACCAATAATGAATACAGGTATTCCGCTTTCTTTTGCAAATTTCAATAATGCAGCACTGCATTCTCTAATTTGCGTCACACTCCCTGCCGACATTTCGACAGTCTCAGATGCTATTGTTTGTATCGAATCAACTATCAACAAATCAGGATTAACATCATGCACTGAGGCAAAAATATTTTCGAGTATTGTCTCGCTCACTATGTAACATTCGCTCGTTGGCTTACCTACACGTTCAGCACGCATCTTTATTTGGTTCACACTCTCTTCACCACTGGCATATAATATCTTTTTCCCACTCATCCTCAATGCCACCTGCAATACCAATGTCGATTTGCCTATGCCAGGTTCACCACCTATCAGCACCATTGAACCTTTGACCAAACCGCCACCCAACACGCGATCCAATTCACGATCGCCTGTCCCTATTCGTGGTTCTTCATGGTATTTCACCAAATCGACCCTCTGCGGAGCACGGATATCCCTTCTTTCAAATCCATGCGCTATCTTAGATGCAAGTTCAACCTTTACAGTCTGCTCAACAAACGAATTCCAAGCACCACAGGCAGGACATTTTCCATAAGCTTTCGGAAAATCCGCCCCACATTCTGTACATACATAGACTTTTTTATCCTTACCCATTAGTCAATCCTATCAAATCCGCAATAAGGAATCAATGCCTTTGGAATATTGATTCCAGTTGCATCTTGATGATTTTCAAGAATCGCTGCAACGATTCTTGGCAATGCGAGAGCCGAGCCATTCAATGTATGACAGAGCTCAGTTTTACCATCAGTTGTTTTGTATCGACATTTCAACCTGTTAGCTTGATAACTCTCGAAATTTGATACTGAGCTTACCTCAAGCCACCTCTGCTGCGCTGCACTGAATACCTCGAAATCAAATGTAATTGCCGAAGTGAAGCTCATGTCACCACCACAAAGACGTAAAATGCGATATGGCAATTCGAGTTTCCGTACCAAATTCTCGACATGCGCTATCATCTCGTCGAGCGACTGATACGAATGTTCCGGAGTATCTATTCTAACTATTTCTACTTTGTTAAACTGGTGTAATCTATTCAAACCGCGAACATCCTTGCCGTATGACCCAGCTTCACGACGAAAACATGCAGAATATGCACACATTTTCTGTGGCAACTCAGCCTCCTTCAGAATAACATCACGGAAAATATTAGTCACAGGGACTTCGGCAGTAGGGATTAGATACAATCCATCAGCTGGTGCATAATACATCTGTCCCTCCTTGTCAGGCAATTGTCCTGTTCCGTAACCGCTCGCTTCGTTCACGACATAAGGAGGTTCTATCTCTAAATATCCAGCATTGCGGGCTTCGTCCAAGAAGAAATTAATCAATGCGCGTTGCAATCTTGCACCCTTTCCTTTGTATATAGGGAATCCAGCTCCAGTTATCTTCACGCCCATCTCGAAATCAATGAGGTCATATTTCTTTGCCAACTCCCAATGAGGCAATGGAGCAAACCCCTCAAACTTAGGATTCTCGCCGCCCATCTTCTCCACCTTATTATCCTCTGCTCCATATCCTTCAGGCACTGTCTCGTTTGGCAGATTAGGAATCTGAAGCAATATGTTGCGCATCTCAACTTCAGCCTCCTCCATACGTGTACGCATCTCAACACTCTTTTCCTTCAGCTCAGCAACCAATTGTTTTGCGACTTCAGCCTCAGCCTTTTTCCCTTCTTTCATCAAGCCACCTATAGTTTTCGACTTCTGATTTATCTGCGACAGCACATCGTCCAGTTCACGCTGAGTCGTCCTCCGCACTTTGTCTGTATCTATTACCTTGTCAATCATCTCGGCAGCTGCAGCAAAATGTTTTTTGCCCAATCTGCGAACCACTTCATCGCGGTTCTCCAAAATACTCTTTAGAGTTAACATAATATATAATGTTTAATATTTTCTTCGTCCACACTATTATTTTCCTGACGGAACAATGCGCCAAACAATGATGACACGACATCAGGATTCCAACCCTCAAGTTCATTAATCAGTTTCTTCACCCGACTTCTATTACTATCATCCTCATATGGGCAGTTCTTAATTTGTCTGCGATATTCATGAGCTTGCGCCAACTCAGAAATTTCAGTTTCTCTCACCTCGCACAGAGGACGAATCACCACCAAATTGAATTTCCGCATCTCCATTTTGGGCATCATTGTCTCAATGCGCCCAGTAAATATTTCATTCATTAATAATGTCTCGACTATATCATCTTTATGGTGTCCCAATGCCAATTTGTTGCACCCGAGCTCTTCGGCAGTCTTAAACAACATTTTTCTCCTACTCCACGAACATAGAAAACAATGCGAACGCCCCTCGTGTCTATCTTCTTCGAATTCCGTCTCTCGATATATAAATTCAACTCCCCGTTCCTCGCAAAAATGCCTAAGATAGTCTATATCCGACTTATATGGCACATTCCTCACTCCGATATGGCATGCCTTGACATGTATTTTCGGAACAAATATCTTTTGTCTCACTGCCATCACCTCAACGAGTGCCAAGGAATCCTTACCACCGCTAAGCCCCACAAGCACATTATCACCATTCTCAAGCAACCCCCATTTTTTCATCGCCCCGGAAGCCTTCCTAAATATCTTTTCAAAAGCATCCATTACTGCAATAGGTCAGGTCTCAATCTCTCTGTTCTTTCAAAAGCGACTTCTTGTTCCCAGTCTCTGACAGCTTTTTCGTTTCCACTCAACAATATTTCAGGGACTTTCATTCCCCTATACTCGGATGGACGAGTATAAACAGGCGGAGCCAACAAATTATCCTGAAACGAATCAGACAATGCAGACTGTTCATCGCCAATTGCTCCAGGTATTACCCTAACCATTGCATCGGTTATAATTGCAGCCGCCATCTCACCTCCAGTGAGAACATAATCGCCAATTGATATTTCCTTCGTAATCAACGTATCTCTCACTCTTTGATCCACACCTTTATAGTGACCACAAAGGATGATAATATTCTTCATCAGACTCAACCGATTTGCCTCATGCTGCGTAAATTGCTCACCATCAGGAGCAGTGAATATTATTTCATCATATTCCCTCTCCATTTTCAATGCTTCAATACACCTAAAAATCGGGTCACATTGCAGAACCATTCCAGCATCAAATCCAAAAGCATAATCATCGACTCTCTTGTGTGGGTCAGTAGTATAGTCACGCAAGTCATGTATAAAAATATCAACCAAACCTTTCTCCCTCGCCCGTTTAATTATCGAGCAGGTCAATGGCCCATTCATCATCTCAGGTTGGACTGTAATTATATCTATCCTCATATGTAAAAACTATCAGCCTGCAAAGTTACAAATATTTCTCCTATTTTCAATCAAAAAATCACAAAAATTATTTATTAAAAATATTTTGCAGTTTCGAAAATTATTACTAACTTTGCCCCGTCTAATTTTATTCATATAAACGTTTATGAAAAACAAGGCTAAAGTACTTTTTATTGCGCAGGAAATCGACCCTTATGTACACGAATCCGTTATAGCCGATATTTGCCGTAAATTCCCGCAATACACTCAAGAGCAAGGTTGTGAAATACGTGTCTTTATGCCTTGTTATGGCCACATCAATGAGCGTCGCAACCAACTTCACGAGGTTCAGCGTCTCTCTGGTCTCAACATAATCATAAGCGATAATGACCACCCTCTTGTAATAAAAGTTGCCTCCATTCAATCCGCAAGAATCCAAGTTTATTTCATCGACAGCGATGATTATTTCCGTCGTCGAGGCATTTCGGCAGATGCAAATGGAGTTCCTTTTAACGACAACGATGAGCGTTCAGTCTTTTTTGTACGTTCAGTTCTCGAAACAATCAAAAAGCTTCGTTGGACCCCTGACATAGTCTATTGCGCTGGTTGGATGGCTGCTATTGCACCAATGTTCATCAAATGTTCTTATTCTACTGACCCATTCTTCGCAAAATCAAAAATAGTATTTTCGATTTTTGATAATCAAATTGACTCGCCAGTAGCTCCCAACTTAGAATCACGATTGGTCTTCGATTTCGTCAAACCAGAACATTTCCCTGAACTTCGCAATGCAACAAGGTTCCAAACAGACGACCTCAATTGTCTCGCCCTTCGTTATTCTGATGCTGCAATACTGGAAACACCTAATGTTTCAAATCGTGTACGCGAATTTATTGCAGAAAACAACATCCCTACTCTCCCGTATGGTTCACCCGATAATATCGGCGCACGTCAATACTCGGCATTTTCGCACATATGCCCAGATTTATTTCCCAAAGAATAATATTCTTTTTTTGAAAATATAAAAATAGAAATGGCTATCCAACATCATTGTTGAATAGCCATTTCTTGTAGCGGGATCGAGAATTGAACTCGAGACCTCCGGGTTATGAATCCGACGCTCTAACCAACTGAGCTACCCCGCCATTATTCTCCCGATTTTGCGACTGCAAAGGTACAACTTTTTTCTTTACCAACAAAATATTTTTGAAAAAATATTCTCACTTAATTTTTTTACTGATTTTGAGCGCAATTTCAGCCATTTCCGAATCATCTAACTTCAATTTTGGATTCGAAAACAACATATCTCTCTCCGTATTCATAGGAACAAGATGCACGTGAACATGCGGAACTTCCATTCCGAGGACTGCAACACCGACACGCTGGCAAGGTATAGCTTCTTTCAATCCACAAGCCACCTTCTTTGCGAACATCATAAGTCCAGAATATGTCTCGTCATCCAAATTAAAGATATAGTCATCTTCAATCTTAGGAATTACCAATGTATGCCCCTTCTGAAGCGGATTAATATCTAAAAAAGCATAATAATGCTCGTCCTCAGCCACTTTATAACTTGGAATTTCCCCGTTAACTATTTTCGAAAATATTGTCATAATATCAAATACTTATTTCCATTACTTCCAAATGCAAGATTCCAGCAGGAATTTTTATTTCAACGACATCACCCACCTTATGTCCAAGTAATGCCTTAGCGATTGGTGTAGAAATAGCAATCTTACCCTCTTTAAGGTTAGCTTCGCTCTCAGAGACAAGTGAATAGTTCATCACCATTCCATTCTTCTGGTTCTTCACCTTGACTTTCGACAATATTTGTATGGAGTCTCCAGATATCTTCGTCTCATCAATCACCTTAGCATTTGCCAACGTATCTTTCAACTGAGCAATTTTCATTTCAAGCATACCTTGAGCTTCTTTTGCTGCGTCATATTCAGCATTTTCGCTTAAATCGCCCTTATCCCTTGCCTCGGCGATTTGTGCAGATATTCTTGGACGTTCGACCGATTCGAGCTGTTTAATCTGCTCTATCAGTTTTTTGTAACCATCTTCGGTCATGTAAACATAAGCCATAATCTCAAACTATTAAAAAACAAAAACATCAGAAATCCGACATACCTTTTTTTGTCGGATTTCCAAGCATCATAACTTTCTTAAGGCGCTGCAAAGTTACAACTTTTTCGTCACCCCACCAAATTTTTCCCTTATTTTTTCAAATTTTCAAAACACCGAACTGATTCAGCATTATCAACACTATAAGAATAGGAATCACAAATCTCACAAACACTATGTAAATTTTGTAGAACCACTCCTTCATACCGAATTCAATCATAGCATCATGTACTTTTTTCCTACTACATCCCCAACCGAAAAACAACATCATTGACAACCCCCCTATTGGCAAGAAATAATTAGAAGTGATTGTGTCGCACCAATCAAAGCACGTCATCCCACATAACGTAAAAATGCTATGACCATTTATAGAGTTGCAACATATAATTCCCAATATTGCCACTACTACACCCACTATCAAATTTGCCAAGCCTCTCTTGAGTCCAAAGGTATCGTTCAGCATTGCCACCATCACTTCATACAATGATATTGTTGATGTCAGAGCAGCCAATGCCAACAACAGAAAGAACAATATTGCAAATACCATTCCGCCTGTCATCTGCGAAAACACCGCTGGCATTGCCACGAAAGCCAACTCTGGTCCTGCATTAGCTTCAATTCCAAACGAAAACACCGTTGGGAATATAACTAATCCAGCCATAAATGCTATAAGAGTATCCAAAATAGATATTTGCAAACCTGTAATAACTATGTTTCCTTCTTTCACATATGACCCATATGTTAACAGAACTCCTATTCCAATCGAAAGTGAGAAAAACGACTGCCCCAATGCTTGCAACACCACAGTAGGAGTTATCTTTGAAAAATCAGCCAACAAATAGAATTCATATCCTTCTGGCGAACTATTAGTTAATAATGCATGTACAGCCAAATAAACCATTATCGCAAATAGCATTGGCATCATAACCTTGCTCCCTTTCTCAATTCCTTTCTGCACTCCCATATAAATAACAAGACCTGACATCACTATAAAAGTCACAAGCCATATATATGGTCTCATCGTGTTTGTCGAGAACTGGTCAAATGCATTATTTAAATCCGCCGTTGTCATTCCCTTGAACGACATTGTAGAAATTGACTGATATATATACTCTAACGACCATCCAGCAACAACGAAATAAAATGACAGGACCAGAAACGAAGTTATTATTCCCAAAACACCTATGAATGTCCAACGATTATTTCCCGTCAATTTCTTAAATGCCGAAATAGGACCAGTCTGCGCCATCCTTCCTATAGACAATTCGGTAATCAAAGCAGGAAAACCCATAATCAACACACATAACAAATAAACCAACAAGAATGCCCCTCCACCATTCTGCCCAGCAACGTATGGAAATTTCCAAATATTTCCTAATCCAACAGCCGAACCGACAGCAGCAGCCAACATTCCGAATTTCGATGAGAACTGACTTCTTTCCTTCATAAAAACATAATATAATTTTGGAACTGCAAAGTTACGATAATTTTTTCATTCACACAAATAAAAATATCTTATACTGAAAACTTTTTTTTCAATATAAGATACTAATTTATTTCTTTAAATGGTCTCACTTATTCAGAGCAAGAGCCACATCCACGGCACATGCCACCGTACACCCTACCATTGGGTTGTTGCCAATGCCAAGAAATCCCATCATCTCAACATGTGCAGGAACCGATGACGAGCCAGCGAACTGAGCATCGCTATGCATACGTCCCATAGTATCGGTCATACCATACGATGCAGGACCAGCAGCCATGTTGTCAGGATGCAAAGTACGACCAGTTCCGCCACCTGATGCAACCGAGAAATATGGTTTCCCTACCGAGAGTCGTTCTTTCTTGTAAGTACCTGCTACAGGGTGTTGGAAACGCGTTGGGTTGGTTGAATTTCCAGTAATTGAGACATCAACATCCTCTTTCCACAATATTGCCACACCTTCACGGACATCGTCCGCTCCATAGCAGCGGACTTTTGCCCTTGGCCCATCGCTATAGGCTTTCTCAGCTACAACTTTCAACTCACCGCTGAAATAGTCGAACTCGGTTTGAACGTATGTGAATCCATTGATTCGTGATATAATCTTGGCAGCATCCTTTCCAAGTCCGTCCAGAATGCAACGCAATGGGTTTTTCCTGACTTTATTTGCCATTTCTGCTATCTTGATGGCACCTTCAGCTGCTGCAAACGACTCGTGTCCTGCAAGAAAAGCAAAGCATTTTGTCTCTTCGCGAAGCAAACGTGCTGCTAAATTTCCATGTCCGAGACCTACTTTACGGTCATCAGCCACAGAACCTTTGATGCAGAATGCCTGCAATCCTTCGCCTATTGCTTCGGCAGCATCTGCCGCAACCTTACAACCACGCTTCAGCGCAATCGCTGAACCAACTACATATGCCCACTTAGCGTTCTCGAAGCATATAGGCTGCGTTTCCTCGCATGTCTTGTATGGATCCAACCCATATTTTTCGCATAAAACCTCTGCTTCCTCAACTGATTTTATTCCATTTTCGTTGAGTACTCGCAACACATTTTCCATCCTGCGGTCCTGACTTTCAAATTTTACTTCTCTCATAGCCTTTATTGTTTACGTGGGTCAATATATTTGTCTGCATAGTTAAAGCGTCCATAGGTGCCTTTTGCCTTTTCCAAAGCCTCGTTGGCATCTACTCCTTTCTTAACCATTTCCATGAATTTGCCCATATGCACAAACTCATAACCTATCACCTCGCCATCCTTGTCCAATGCCATCCTCGTGCAATATCCTTCTGCCATCTCAAGATAACGTGGCCCTTTGGCGAGAGTGCCGAACATTGTTCCAACCTGCGAGCGAACACCTTTTCCAAGGTCTTCGAGCGATGCTCCAATCACGAGTCCACCCTCGGAGAATGCCGATTGCGAACGTCCATAAACTATCTGAAGGAACAACTCGCGCATTGCAGTGTTGATAGCATCACATACAAGGTCGGTATTCAAAGCTTCAAGCAGTGTCTTTCCTGGCAAAATTTCAGATGCCATTGCTGCCGAATGTGTCATTCCAGAGCAACCGAGAGTCTCAACCAATGCTTCTTGAATTATACCATCTTTTACGTTTAGGGTCAACTTGCATGCCCCCTGTTGCGGAGCACACCACCCTATACCATGCGTCAATCCCGATATATCCTTAACTTCCTTCACTCTCACCCATTTCCCCTCTTCAGGTATCGGTGCCGATGGGTGATTTGCACCCTTGGCTACCACGCACATCTTCTCTACATCTTCTGAATAAATCATATTATATCTGTTTTTATATTCTTTTCTCACTCTGAAATATCTTTCGCAAATAGTACATAATCCATAACAGTCGGGTCGTCAAAGCTCTCCTCCCTACACCTCTCAGTCAATTCAATACATGCCTTCATATCAACATTGGAGCGTTTGAGCAATCCCTCTTTATGTGCAACCTTAACGACATGTACATCCAAAGGCATCAAAAGCAACGAAGGCGAAATTCTCCGCCACACCCCTAAATCCACCTTTCCATCTCTTCTCACCATCCATCTTACGAACAACGCCAGTCGTTTGCATGCTGACTTTGTGTCTTTTGGTATTCCGCCAACATGATGCATAATCTCCTCAATACGCTCTATTATCTCCACGCCACTTTTGCACTCTATCAAAACATCCTCCATGCTATCATACTTTGCATAAAGAGTCGAAAGTCTTTCACACAAGTCATGGAAATCCCCAAATCTACGCATTCTGTAAAAACATTCTTTCGAACCAGCATACTCTCTCCATTTCTCAGAAACTACATACTCATAAGGATGTCCATCATTCATCAAACGATATGCAAAATCACATTTCTTATGTATTTGTTCTCTATTTCCAAATGCCAGCCAAGAACAAACCATACCCATTATCTCAACATCCCTGACATCTCCAGTATTTATGCAACGACGGACTACCTCTACAGGGTCGCCTGCGAAGTAGTCCATACAATTGTATTTTTTAATATCACTCGCCCACTGAGCCCTCATTTCTTCCGCAACAATTCTTATATTTCTTTCCAGACCCACATGGGCAAGGGTCATTTCTGCCCACCGTCTTCGTTGAATGTACAGGTTGTGTCACCTGATTCTGACGCGTATCTTTTCCAGCAGCAGTTCGCTGATAATCTTGTTTCGAAGCAGAATAACGGCTATAATCAGCCCTGCGTGGTTTCTCTGCCCTCTTCACATCAGATGGGTCACGCATATAAATCTGTGCTCTCATAAGAACAGATGAAATTTTGCGGTTACAATCGTCTATCATCTGCATAAAAAGGTTCGATGATTCCAATTTGTAAACCAATAGCGGATCTTTCTGTTCGTACGAAGCATTCTGCACCGAATGGCGCAACTCTTCCAACTCCCTTATGTTCTCCATCCACCCTTCATCTATCGTATGTAGCAACAACACCTTCTCAAACTCTTTTATCACCTCTTTCGACTCTGACTCGTATGCTTTTTTCAAATCTACAGGTATGTTATATACCTTCCTTCCGTCAGTGATTGGAACGAGTATTTTATCGTATTGCGCGCCTTGATTCTCGAATACACTCTTAATTACAGGATGCGCAATCTCGGCAAGTTTATCCATTTTACGCTTAAAATTCGCAAACACATCATCCGACAATTTTTCAGTAATCCTGCTCGCACGCATTGAGCGGAACTCCTCTTGTGTAATATTTGGCTCAATTGCAAAATATTGCATCATATCCATCTTGAAGCCCTCGAAATCGCTATTCTGATAATTCGAAGCAACTATACCATCTAATGTGTCGTACAACGTATTGACTATATCAACTCCCACCCTTTCGCCCATCAAAGCATGACGACGGCGAGAATATACTACAGTACGTTGTTTGTTCATCACATCATCATACTCCAGCAATCTCTTTCTTATACCAAAGTTGTTCTCTTCAACCTTTTTCTGTGCATTCTCAATTGACTTCGAAATCATTGAATGCTCGATCATTTCGCCCTCCTGAAATCCCATACGGTCCATCACACGAGATATTCTGTCAGAACCGAATAAACGCAACAAGTTATCTTCCAATGACACAAAGAATACCGAAGTACCAGGATCGCCCTGTCGTCCTGCTCGCCCTCGCAACTGTCTATCCACACGTCTTGACTCATGACGCTCAGTACCGATAATAGCTAAACCTCCTGCGTCTTTCACCTCTGAAGCGAGCTTGATATCCGTACCACGACCAGCCATATTGGTAGCAATAGTCACTGTCCCAGGCAAACCCGCTTGAGCAACAATATCTGCCTCTTTCTGATGCAATTTAGCATTCAAGACGTTATGTTTGATTTTCCTCACCGTCAACTTTCTTGACAATGCTTCTGAATTTTCGACTGACGTAGTACCCACCAACACTGGTCTGCCTTGTGCAACAAGATTTACGACCTCCTCAATTACCGCATTCTCTTTCTCCTTCTTGGTCTTGTAAATACGGTCGTTCATATCATTTCGCGCAATCGGACGGTTGGTTGGTATCACAACTACATCCAATTTATATATGTCCCACAACTCGCCAGCCTCTGTTTCAGCAGTACCAGTCATACCAGCAAGTTTGTGATACATCCTGAAATAGTTTTGCAAAGTGATAGTAGCGTATGTTTGTGTAGCTGCCTCAACCTTCACGCCCTCCTTTGCTTCAATAGCCTGATGCAGACCATCGCTATAGCGACGTCCATCCATAATACGACCTGTCTGTTCATCAACAAGCAGAACTTGATTGTCTTTTACAATATATTGGTCGCCAAGGAAGAACAAAGTGTACGCCTTTAGTAACTGGCTTACGGTATGTATTCTCTCCGATTTGACTGCATACTCTTGAAGTGCTTCATCTTTCTTTGCCTGTTTCTCGGCATCAGTAATTTTCATCTTTTCAATTTCAGCAATGTCAGCACCGACATCTGGCAACACAAAGAATTGTGGATCATCCGTACTTCCTGTCAACGCATCTATACCTTTGTCAGTCAAATCTATAGAATTGAGCTTTTCATCCACCACGAAAAACAATGGATCGGTAGCTATATGCATATTCTTGTTATTCTCCTGCATATAGAAATCCTCAGTTTTCAGCATTTTCTGCTTTACACCAGGCTCTGAGAGAAATTTAATCAGAGTCTTCGAACGAGGCATAGCCTTGTACGATCTGAATAATGCCAACGCACCCTCCTCAGCCTCCTTCTTATCCTCGGAGTTGATTTTTGCCTTTGCCTCATTCAGATAAGCTGAAGCCATCACTGTTTGTTTCTTAACCAACGTCTCGACTCTCGCTTTGTACTCATCAAAAAGTTGATCTTCGCCTTTTGGCACAGGACCACTAATAATCAATGGCGTACGAGCATCGTCTATCAAGACAGAATCGACCTCATCGACAATTGCATAGTTATGTCGGCGTTGAACAAGATCCATTGGCGATAATGCCATATTATCTCGTAAATAATCGAAACCGAACTCGTTGTTGGTTCCAAAAGTGATATCGCAATTGTAAGCCCTGCGACGCTCATCGCTGTTTGGCTTGTATTTATCAATGCAATCAACCGAGAGACCATGGAACATATAGAGAGGGCCCATCCACTCAGAGTCACGTTTTGCCAAATAATCATTGACAGTCACCACATGAACGCCATTCCCCGTCAATGCATTTAGGAATACAGGCAAAGTAGCAACGAGTGTCTTTCCTTCACCAGTAGCCATCTCAGCTATCTTTCCGCTGTGCAATACAACACCACCAATAAGCTGGACATCATAGTGAATCATATCCCATTTGTGAATATTCCCTCCTGACTCCCATTCGTTGGAATATACTGCATTATCGCCATCTATCTCAACAAAGTCGTGATTCAGTGCCAACTGGCGATCGAAATCAGTAGCCTTTACTGTAATAGTCGCATTTTCAGCGAAACGACGTGCAGTGTCCTTCACAATTGCAAATGCTTCAGGTAATGCTTTGTCAAGTTCCTTTTCAAATATTTCGAGTATGCGTTTGTCTATCTTATCTATTTCCTCGTATATTTTGTCACGCTCCTCAATTTCAGTGACTTCTATCTGAGCTCTAAGTTCTTCAATTTTCTTTCGTTCTTCCGTTACCGAACCTTGTATCTTCTTTCTCAATGCTGTAGAACGTGATCTGAGGTCATCGTCCGTAAGGGATTTGATTTCAGATTCCAAAGCTTTGATTTTCTCAACAATCGGCATCACCTCCTTAACGTCTCGCTGCGCCTTATTGCCAAACAGACCCGACAAAAAACTACTAAATGACATATGGTTAGTTTTATTGATTATTATATACATTAGGCAAGAACTTGGCTTGTACCATCTCAGCCATCATTATCGCCACCTCTTTTTTAGAATATGCGAAATAAGCGTCTCCGAGCTGATAGAGCAACTCAATCTCTCGTTTGTCAAGTCTCTTATCCGCAATTACAATATCTATCATATACCTAAACATTCCCTCTCTGAGATTAGGTTCCTCCTCAAATATTTTTGCTATTGACTCAGCAAATATCTCTGGCACTTTCTCAGTAGCATCTATCTCTTTCAAAAATTCCATAGGGAATATCTGTGTTTCTGCTAAATTATCGAGCACCATATTGAGTTCTTCCTTACTCATTTCCTCATCCTGCATAGAGACTATCAGACCTGCCGTAGCAACAAAACGAGAAATGTAGTAATCTACAGTTGAACTTCCGACTTTCAGTAATATCTGAATCATTGGTTCCATTGCTTTAGCGAGCGATTTGTCTGTCTTCTCCTTGTCATACAGATTCAGTGCTTGCACTCGTATAGGATTGACAGGATGCGTCTCACGACTCACTCCCTTGTCGTTCATAAAATATTCGAGATGCTTAATATTCTCTTCAAGCAACACCTCAACCTCGATATGCATTTTGGCAATGTCTAATCCCGAAGCCATTTTGAAAAAAGCCGAAACACAAGGTTCGAGTTTCCCCACTGCACGGTATCCATATCTGTCTGCCACAAGTTCTGCCAATTGTTCCTCCAACCTTATTTTATGGAGCATTGCCGTTGGCATTCCTGCAATATTTGGGAATACGAAGTTGATAAGTCTCCTTAGTTTCGTATCTTTATTTATCAAATGACCCAACTCATGTCCGATGACAAATTTCAACTCGTCATCAGTCATCAGTTCAACCAATGCCGAATTGAGGTTAATGATGTGCGGATCGCCTTCCCTTTCAGATGCTACCGAAAAAGCATTTACAGTTGAATCGCCAGTTATGTACAAATCAACAGCCTCCGAGTATTTCAACGTTTTCTTTATCTCTTCAAACATTCCATACAGTTTCGGCAGCAAGCGTTTTTCGACCTTGAAACTATGACCTTCCATTGCATTCCGCCAATAATCGCCAGAATCAGATGGCATTGCCTCTTTGATTATCTCTTCGACCACTTCACCCTGCAAAGCATCATAAATCTGCTTTGACAATTTCTCTTGTAAATCTATTTTTGGTTTCAGCATGGTTATATTTTTTTATGGTAATATCTATTTTTTATTTACTACTGAGCGACAAACCAAGTTTCACAAAGAAAAAATGGTCATTTATTGCTGAATTCAACAGCAACTCATATCCTGCTCCCAAGTTAAAAATTCCTGACTGCATACCGAACCCTGCTCGCAAATAGAATCCAGGTTTAGTCCTATATTCTTCTGGAGGATAACTATTATTACCATCTTTCAATGTCAATTTTTCCCATCCGTTCGCATAACCTCCCAATGCCAATTCATAGTATGAACCTACACCTCCTGTCTTACCACCTTTGAAATATCTAAAATTAGCATATATTGGGATATTGACACTCATCACAGAGTTCGTTTCCCCCTCGCCGACTCTATTCGATGAAGACATATTGCAGAAATTAGGCATAAACTCAGCTCCCGCACCTACGAAAAACTTATTAGCTATGCTAACTCCAAGTTCCAAATCGGCTGCAGGTCCGCCATACAACACTTGATTTGCCCATCTAATGTTAGTCACAGTTTTACTCCAATAGTTTCTTATGACAAAATTATTCAGCACCAACCTTCCGGATACATCTACATTAGCCTGAAATTTCACAGTTAGTGTCTGATTTTCAGCCTGTTTAGAGTTTTTTACTGCACTATTTGAGTTAGCCTCGGTATTGAATACCTCTTTCTTTCCATTCTGATAGAGTATATACAATATCTTGGCTTTTGCCAACGTATATTGCGGTCCGTTTTGGTTATCCCAATTGTAATACGACACATAGCTTTCGCCTACAGTAGCCACTTTTGCCTGTATTGTTTTATTATCAGTCAATACTATTTTGTCTTGACCGAACGCAAATCCATAGGCCATCAGTAACAGCACGCCAAATAACGACCTCCGTTTCATATAATTATTTTTATAATTTTTCGCTCATTGCCTTGACAAAATCTGCCAATGCCTTACCTTTCAATAGTCCTGCCGACAATAATGCCAAATCAATAATCTGACCGATTTTCTTGTTTCCCGACACAAAATCTGTATATATTTTGTTTTTCTCCTCGCCTATCTCAGAAATTCTCTTTTCCGTCTTGTCGAGTTCCTCTCTCTCCTCAGATGTACGATCATCTTCCTTCTTTTTCTTTATCTCAAGTTTCTTTTTATCAAGCTCTTTCAGTTCATCGAGTAAAGGAGTAATCTTTGGAGCACACTCTTTCTCCTCTGCATCCAGCACCTCTTTAATAGCCTTGTGCGATCCATTCAAAATTACGGAATAACTTGTCGGCATCTCGCCATAGAACATCATTTGATGACCTCCACCATTTTGCGCCATCTCTTTCATACGTCTCATCCATTCGTTCTGCGTAAGCATTGCTGGCATCTCGTTCTCGCCAGTTGCTTCTACACTTACCATGAACTCTATCTTCTCAATCTTTGGCATTGCTGCTTGGAACACTGCGGTCATAGCATTTATCTGCTCGGTAGTCATCTCCACTTTCTTAGCATCAGCCTTGACTATCAACTTGTCAATAACATCACTATCGACACGGACAAATTTAGTATTCTCGTGTTTCTGTTCTGCCTGCGCCAACCAATGTGAATCCAACTGCCCATCCATCAACATTACATCATAACCCTTCGCTCTTGCAGCCTCGATATATACATGTTGTTCTTCGCTATTCTGCGCATATAGGAATACGAGTTTACCATCCTTATCGGTCTGCTCTCCTTCAATCAAAGCCTTATACTCATCGAATGTAAAATACTTTCCATCCACGTTTTTGTATAACGCAAAATCCTTTGCCTTGTCGTAGAATTTCTCGTCTGTAAGCATACCGAACACTATGAAAATCTTTAGGTCATCCCATTTCTCCTCAAATTGTGTCCTGTCATTCTTAAATATATCAGCCAATTTGTCAGCCACTTTCTTTGTAATATGACTTGATATTTTCTTCACATTTCCATCCGCCTGCAAATAAGAGCGACTTACGTTCAAAGGAATGTCAGGTGAATCTATCACTCCGTGCATTAACGTCAGATAATCTGGCACTATACCTTCTACTTGGTCAGTGACATAAACTTGGTTACAATACAACTGTATCTTATTCTTTTCAAATGCTATATGCTCATGAATTTTTGGAAAATACAATATACCAGTCAGATTGAATGGGTAATCGACATTTAAGTGGATATGGAATAGAGGATCATCAGCCATTGGATACAACTCACGATAAAACGCATCATAATCCTCATCCTTCAAATCTGCAGGTTTACGAGTCCAAGCAGGATTTACATTATTGATAATGTTATCTTCATCTGTTTCTACCTCTTTACCATCTTTCCAATCTTTCTTTTTCCCGAAAGCGATTTCGACAGGCAAGAATTTGCAATATTTCCTAAGCAACGTCTCGATACGGCTCTCTTCAAGGAATTCACTATTCTCATCATCTATATGCAAAACGATGTCTGTTCCCCTGTCTGTTCTATCTGTATCCTCAAGAATATATTCTGGCGAGCCATCGCACGACCAATGTTGTGCAGGAGCATCTTTATATGATTTCGTAAAAATCTCAACCCTACTTGATACCATGAATGCCGAATAGAATCCCAATCCGAAATGACCTATTATAGCATTTGCATCATCCTTGTATTTATCCAAGAATTCAGTTGCGCCAGAAAATGCTATCTGATTGATATACTTCTCAATCTCTTCCGCAGTCATTCCGACTCCGCGGTCAGAAATCCGAAGAGTCTTAGCCTCTTTGTCTATTTTAACATTAACCTTCAACTCGCCCAATTCGCCTTTGTACTCACCTACCGACGAGAGAGTCTTGAGTTTTTGCGTTGCATCAACAGCATTCGACACTATTTCACGCAAAAAAATCTCATGATCACTATACAAAAACTTTTTAATGACTGGAAAAATATTATCCGTCGTTACACCTATCTTGCCATTCATAGTTACTAAAATTTAAATATTCAATCGTTTTACACACATGCAACAATCATTCCATCTGCCATCTTGTCACTCAACTATATTTACTCAGATGTTTCGTGATTGCCATAATTTCCACTCTCGTATGATTTCTTCAGAAGCAAAAAGTCCGGCTTAGCCTTCATCACCTGTTTATAATAAGCCTCTGCCTTTTCCTTCTCACCAAGACCTGTATAAGCTTCCACAATACAAAGTTTCAATGCCCAATAATTCCATTTATACACATCTGGGCATTTTTTGCTTAATAAATTAACCGCTTTGATATAGAATTCCAATGCCTTTTTCTTGTTTCCACCGACTATGGCTGGTGCATAGAATTTTACATTTCCTTTCAGGCCTATAGCTATTGCATTATTTGGGTCTTCCTCCAAGGCATCATCCAACTCGCCAACCGATTTAATTCCGTACGACACAATTTTATTGTAAGTCTTTGCCTTGAAAGCATACGAACCTGCCTTATATAGATGCGCCATTGATATGGTTGATTTGTGCTTCATCATTTCATCAACATACGCATCAAGATACTTCATCCACTTTTCAATCTCAGTTTTCTTTGCCCCACTATCCAATATAAAACCTATATATCCATATAGATAATTAGCAATATCACATTTGTCCTGAAATGTAAGATTAGGATTGACCACATACACGCTCAGCTCTTTTTTCCAAGTAGCCAAATCACCTTTCAAATAAGCATTAAACATCTTTTCGTGATCAACGACTCCCGCATTTAGTGTCAGCGATGCTACTATTGTGACCACCAAAAACAATATCTTAACTTTCATAATAATATTTAGTTAAGTCCTATTTATTACGATTTTAATTTTTCTTTGTTGGCAACTCTATTTTCGAAGACCTAATAAATAGAATTTACCTTTATTTCACTGAATTTGTGTACAAAAATCTCTTTATCGACTTCTTTGGTGTCTTTTCAAACTCATTAGGATGAACTTTTATCTCAGCAACACTCTCATAAGATGCAGTAATAGAGTTTAGAGCTTTTCTGTTCTCTTCCATCACTTCCTTAACCTGTTGATGAGTCATCTTAGCGGCATCTACAGCCACATAATCTGGAACGACAAGAGCCACCAACCTATTGTCGGTTTTCTGAACGACAAGACTCTCCAACACGTATGGCATATTGTTTAGTTTTGCCTCAATCTCCTCAGGGTAGATATTTTGACCACTCGGGCCGAGCAACATATTCTTAGTTCTGCCGCGAATATACAATGTTCCGTCAAAATCCATAGTTCCCATATCTCCTGTATGCAACCACCCATCTTCGTCGAACACCGCTTTAGTAGCCTCTTCGTTTTTGTAATACCCCATCATAACGTTCTCTCCTCTAACCAATATCTCACCAGGCTCGTTCATTGGGTCACCCGAAAGGATTTTAGCCTCCATTCCATCTAATATTCTACCTACAGAGTTTGCTTTGTAATCAGCCCAATAGGTATAGCTTATCAGAGGAGCACATTCGGTCATACCATAGCCCACCGTGAATTTGAACCCTATTTTCTTAAAAAATGCCTCTGCATCAGGATTCATCGGTGCGCCGCCGACAATAATTTGCGAGAACTGTCCTCCGAAAGCATTAGTCAGTTTTTTATTTATTTGAGACAGGAACTGGCTATCCAACAACGGGATACTTAATGCCCATTTCATTCCTCGCGTCTCAAGCATTGGCCTAATCTGCTTTGTATATATCTTCTCTATCACTAAAGGAACAGAGAAGATAATAGTTGGTTTAACATCCTCCATTGCCTTAAGCAAAATCTTAGGTGAAGGTATTTTCCCCAAAAATGTCACATGAGCTCCAGCGCAAAACGACGATAAGAAATCAAACGTACAGCCAAAAACATGTGCCAAAGGGAGGAACGAGAGAATTCTGGACCCAGGATACAATTGTTTGGTACTTAATGAGAAATGGACATTTCCAGCCAAAGCGTTAGCTGACAACATCACACCTTTAGAATATCCAGTTGTACCTGAAGTGTACGATATACAAGCAAGTTCAGAATTCGGAATAGTCGGATACAGAACATCTGCCTCTGAAAATCCATTCGGATATTGCTCATTGAACAATCTGGTTAACTCAGGAACAGACTTCTCAATTTTCGCATTATTTTTAGAATATAACAACGAAAAATCCTTCAGAGAGAAGACACCTTCCACATAGTACAATCCATCCTCTATCAGATTATCCCATATATTTTCACTGGTGAATACGAGCCTCGCATCACTATGATTTATGATATGTTGAATGTCACTCGGATTAAAATCCTGAAGTACAGGGACAATTACGCCCCCATACGTAATTGTAGCCAAATACGTAATACACCAATTTATTCCGTTTTTGCCTACAACAACAACCTTATCACCTTTTTCAAATCCAATATTTTTGAACAAAACATGAAGTTTCGCCACCTCTCTTGCCACTCCAGCATATGTGATAGTTTTCCCATCTATATAGTCAGTCATGCTTTCGAGGTTCCAATTGTTCTTTATTCCATTTTCTAACAATCTAACCAAATTATCACTAATCATAACAAGGCATTTTAAGAAAAATTTACGGCTGCAAAGTTACAAAAAAATAATAACTTTACTATGCTTATTGCATTTTTTTTTCAACATAATAATAAAAAAGACCCTCAGACCGAAATCTGAGGATCAAAAAATCATAATTAGTATCAATCATCTTCGTTTTCCACGATGGTAATTTGTGTATTTATAATATCCACCAGCATAGCCTTCAAACCCAAAAGAGAATTGCAATTTGACTCCGACATCGAACATTGACATCGAATTTGCATATCTTTCATGCATAAAGTTTGGAATAACTCTTGCGTAAGGTTCATCATAACTTTCCACTATATCAGTGATTTGGAGAATCCTATCTTTATTTCCTTCTCCATCTTTAACAAGACGTTTGAAAGAGTTAAATCCACTATAATCAATATAACCCATAATACCAATGGTATTCTTAGTATACTTGCCAAGTTTCCACTCGTATCCAAATTCCAATGACATCATAAGATTAATTTTAGGAAAATTAATAGTTGATTTTGGATCCAATTTGCTGCTTTGATTTGCACTTGAGAATTTTCCTGTAATCAACTCATCCACAACGTGCACATCATAGTCTGGATAATAAGCATCTATTTTAGCTCCTTGTATTGTTTGGTTTATTTCCCAACTAAGAGGAGCCATACATTTCACACCGAGACAGAACAATAAGCCATTATATCTCAAGGCAGCCATTACAGGTATCTCAATCTGCCATTGCTTGAAATTCTCTTCGATATTTGCACCAGTGATTGTATAATCAATCTCTCTTCCTTCATAATCGTGATTTACAAATTTGTCTTTGTATTTCATCGTCATTCCAGATGCTGAATATCCGAATGAAAATCCAATCTTAGGACCAAAACTGAGATTTTTACTCTTGATAAAATAGCACGTATAGTTCAAGTCAAAGAATCCTTGAGCCCCAAACTTACTATCAATATCATCATACGTGGTATAAGCGTTACCACCAAAACGTCCACCTATACTCAAACTATGTTCCAATTCTTGAGCAGTTGCATTGAGACTAAGTATGAGGCAGACAACTAATATTAAAATATTTATCTTTTTCATCTTATTATATATGTAAGTGTTGTTTTGGTTTCATTTGCTATTACCATAACTTTGTAACATCCTGATGCACCAGATGCATAGAACTCAAAGATTTCCGAATTACTTGACTTGAACCTATGAATCAACTTACCTGCCATGTCGAAGACATAAATATCAGATTCGACTTCTGGATCCAAACCAAACAACTGTACGTTAGCTGATGATACAATATGCGATGGTGCAATCTTTATCTCGTTCGACTTCTGCGTAGCCGAGTAATGGAAAATTGGCGTTCGCATGATTCCAAGACAAGGAACCGAGGTGTCTGGATTATTACGAACATCTATCAAAGCATAGTAATCACCAGTTCCACTGAAATTCTGATCTATTGTCAAATAGAATCCATTGCATACGAACTCATCAAGAATATCACCTTGTTCGAGAGCATCGAGATTATCAACTACTCCTCTTACCCTGAACCATCTGATATCACCAGCATTTATTGTGTAACCCTGAGACGAAAGGTACTTGTTATTTATCATCATCAGCCAATCATAGAGTGCCACTGCCGAAGAATCGCCACCTTCACAATCCGGTGTATTATCAGCATTTGCATCTTTGACATATGTCTTGTATCCATTGACGTCTGGGAAGTAGATGGTATCACCACACTCAGTTACCATTACAAATCTCAAAACAATCTGTCCTTGAGTCATAATTCTATGTCCATTGTAAAGAACGAAATGATTTCCTTCCTTAATCTCCCACCAACTATCAACAATATCCTTATCTGCGACTCCTTGAGAAGCAGAACCAATGATGTCAGACGTAATCTTAATCAAATTCAGAGTTGTTCCAAAGACTGGCTGAGGCCATGATGTAGAACTGAATGTTGGATTCTTCTTAGTAATAACATTGACGATATATAACGTATCGCACTTCAGCAATCTTCCTGGATATGGCCAGAAGTTTACAGAATCTTTTATTACTTCATCAATAGTAACAGTACGTTTTGCGCCGGAAGGCAAAGTGATAACATCTCCTATACAATTTATGTAAGTCAATGTATCAAATTCTCGCCAAGCTAATGTAGTGTCATACAAAGCATAGTATGTAGCCTCACCACTTACTGGCACTATCGTTGGAGTCCAATTTCCACTGAATTCATAAATAGCCGACCCGTCTGGTTCGTCTGGATGAACAGGTGTAGGACGTGCTCCATAATCAGGCATCAATCCGTAATCAAGATTATCAACTGCAAGTTGAGAACCATCATAATTAGCCCATACTATATTGTAACTTACAAGATTAGAATCGAATACAGCTTTGTATGTAGCATCGCCAGATACAGGAACCACTAATGGTGTCCATGTTCGGAACGAATAGTTCCATTGCCCGCTTGAATCAGTCTTAGTAGGAATTACGCTACAACTTGGTATTACACCACATACAACGAAATTCTGCTCAATTATAGTACTATCCCAATTGATAAATGTGATATAATAAATTCTCGTACTATCATTGTACGTTGCTACATAATCCGTATCCTTGCTTGCTGCCTTAACCTCACTGCCCCAGTCCTTGAAGTAGTAGTGCGTGCAGCCGTCATCGTATGGATCTACGTCCGGCTCTAATGGCATCGTCCCGCACTGGATGAACTGGCGGCTTATCTCGCCGCTGTGGTCGGTGAACGTGATGGTGTATCTTATCGTACTGTCGTTGTACGTCGCAACATAGCCCGTATCCTTGCTTGCTGCCTTAACCTCACTGCCCCAGTCCTTGAAGTAGTAGTGCG
>JAKSNU010000089.1 GCA_024399535.1 Paludibacteraceae bacterium | reverse complement strand
TTAATTTAGTCAGAAAGAAAATAATAAAGGCAAGCACTCTGAAAGTGCCTGCCTTTATCTATATAACTTGAGATTACTCCTCTACTGCTGCAATCCAACAGTATTGAATTTTTTGCCGTCTCTAACAATTATTACCTTGCCATTTTCAATGTACTTATTGACATTCTTGATGTTCTGGACAGTGTTGATGTCAACGATGTCTGCAACTAAATCGTTGTAACTGATTTCTGCTTTGACGAGAAGATTGAAGTTTGGCACCCATGCCTGCTGTTCCTTGGTTAATGCAGCATAAGCAGCACGTGCAGTAGCGATTTTCTCTTTGTAGCTTGCTGTATTTTCAGGTGCTCCGATTGATGCTATCATATCTGTGACTGCCTTTGCTGTAGTGGCATCAGCACTAACTGCAAGTTCCTCAATATTGTACGGACTCCAAAACTTAGCATGTTTATATATGTCCATGCTTCCTGCTGGGACATACACCACACCAGATTGACTATGAGAGCCTTTTTGATAATATACAGTTTGAGGTGTAGGTGAGTAGTTTGTTATGGTTTTCAGTTTATCAGCTCTCAGGAAAGTATCATAATGTATCTCTGAAACCGATGCAGGAATTGAGAGGGAAGTTATTTCAGAGTCATATTTTAATGCACCTTCTACAATTGCTGTAACAGGATATATTTCATTGTTATAGACAATAGATGGAGCTATAACGATATCACCTCCGTATGGAGTCTTGCCGCTGGTGAATTTAGCTTCTTTGCTCTCAAGATCCACATAATAGGTTAATGGACCTTCTTCTACCTTCACGAAGGTTTCATTAGGCAGATCTTCGATGATATTGCATAATTCCCACTCATCAGCTTTTGAATAGATGTTACCACAGTCCTTTGGGACATGAACATTAAATTGGTATTCAAAAAACATGTTTCCTAGTGACAACTGAGGAATAAAGGCATAATTGAAAACATCTTTGATTCTAAAACATTCGGCAAATGCTCCGTAGTCGATATCACTGACACTACGAGGTATTGTAATGGATGTTATGTCGTTGCAATCTGCAAATGCCTGGAAACCAATCATATTGACATTATAGGAGGTTCCATTGTAAGTAATCTTTTCTGGTATTACGATATCACCAGAGAGCGGAGTTTTGGTACCAGCCAGTTTTACAAAATTGATGCTTGGGTCAATGTTATAGATGAGTCCATTATCTTCAACTGTTGCTACGTTGTCGTTAAGAATGTCATCGATAATTGTAAATTGTGCCCAATAAGGACTCTTCAGATAGTCACGCTTATAACCAAGAGGTATGTGTAGTTCCTTATCATATAATCCGTAGAATTCGTAATTCGGTGGAAGAGTAGACATGAGATTAATCTTTTCTATGCCACAACAATCAAATGATAATGAATGGATTTCGGTTATTGTATTTGGTATTGTTATTGATTTTAAAGTGCAACCAATAAATGCATTTTTTGTTATTGATTTGACAATGTAGTCTTTGTTTTGATAGGAAACAATGGAAGGGATTATAACGTCTCCTTGTATAAATGTACCATTATTGGTAACCTTTGCCTCTCCATTATCTGTGTTGAGGTAGTATCTAAGGCCGCTTATGTCTGTCTTAATGAAGTTTGATGGAATATCGTCGATAAAACCATAGTCATACCATCCGAATCCTGATTCATAGGCATCTATATAACCTGTTGGAATATGGATTTTCTGGCTGCCTTCAAAGAAAGTTCCAAAGTATGAAGGTGCCGTTCTTGGGTGGAGATAGATGGTCTGAAGCTTCTTGCACATGGTAAATGGATCGGGACCAAGGTCTATGACATATTCAGGGATGGTAACAGAAACCATCTCGTTGCAGTTGTAGAATGTACGATCGAATATAGATGTGACCTTATAGCTATCACCGTTATAATCAACGGTTGAAGGTATAACTACATCACCAGAATAATCACCATAGCCAAGTGCCATTGCAGTTTTTGTGTTTGTATCAAGTGACAGATTAATGCCATTTGATGTCAAGGCAACATAAGGTGACTTCAAGTCATCGATGATATTATAAATTCCCCAGAAATCTGCTTTTTTGTAATAGGAAGTAAAGCCTTCTGGCACATGCACAGTGTTAATAACTGGCTTATAATTGCTTGTGTAATCTATTATCTGAGGTGCTGGTGAGTAATTGTTTAAAACATTAAGTCTGCAGCCATCAAACGCATTTTCGCCGATTTTTCTTACACTCGCAGGAATTGTAATCGTCGTAAGTCCTTGGCAAAAATAAAACGCATGGCTTTCAATCTCCACCAAATTTTCAGGCAATTTTACCTCTTTTAGAGAATAGCAATCCTGAAAAGTAGCCCCCTGGATTTTGGTTACTTTCTCAGGAATTTCTATGGATAGAAGGCTCGTACAACCATTGAATGTCTGACTTCCAATATAATTTAGTGTTTTGGGGAGATTGATATTTTTTAGGCTTTTACAACCCCAAAATGCTTCATAATCTATAGATTCTAATGAACTTGGAAGATTAATCTCTGTCAATTTGGAGCAGTTCATAAAGGTACGATGTTCAATATTTTTTACTGCTTCAGGAATTGTGATATTTTCCAATCCATAACAGTTATCGAATGCGTAATCTTCAATTCTTGTTACGGAGTTAGGGATAACAACTGATGTTATAGAATAGGTATTACTAAAGGCGCCACTTGCGATTTCTACCACCTTGTATGAATTACCATTATGGTTTATGGTTTCAGGAATTACAACTTTGCCAACTAATGAATAATCATCTGCGGATTTAACGCTTGCTGTTTTTGTCTCGTCGTTTAAGGCATAAGTAATTCCATTGATTACAGTTTGTGCATTTTGTGCATGTACTGCCATTGATACAATTAGCATCAATACAATCAACACGGTTTGGTTGTAGATTTGTTTCATTGTTTTGAATTTTATTTAAATAGAGGTTTGTTTTACTTTTTAGAATGTTTGTTTAATATATACCAATGCAAAAGTAATTATTTTTTTT
>JAKSNU010000088.1 GCA_024399535.1 Paludibacteraceae bacterium | reverse complement strand
TGCGATTTGCATTACTCCTTCAAAAGAAGATGTGTCGCTATATAAACAGAGGATGGATACATTTAATGAATATATATTTGATATATACGGTTTATACTATCCCGAAGACGAAGACTTTTTCCTGTATAGGATGCTGTTCTATGCTCATTATGATGATTATAAATATTTTCACGGAACACTGCTTGATTTAGCAGGAAAGAAATTGGGTTTGAAAAATAATCCAATCAGTTTCAGTCTGTTTGAATATGTCGCACGGGATAATGTTTATCAGAATGTTGTCATTCATCACAAACTCTCACGAATGGAACGGTACCCTGAAGAACATTGGCGATGGGAGAATATATATACCAAAGATGTGCATGCATATAAAAATTTACCACCATTACCTGCATCCTCAAGTTTGGACAGCATGAAAATCAAAATCATTGACAATATTGACATCAAGACATACAATGACTATGTTTCCAATTATCCAGAGGATAAGGATAGACTTATACTGACTTTATATATGATGTATGCCACCAGATGCGAGTTATCATATAAAGTTATGTGCGACTATATCTCTGCAAAATATGGATATAGAAATCCTGAGTTGGTATCAAGAGTGATATCGGAACTTACGATGCAGAAAGAGCGATTGGGACCATATTATCTGGAACTTCTGCAAGACGAATATCTTTGCGAAGATACAGCAAAGCATGCACAGGTTAATAAATACATCTTCCAGCGTATGGCATTTGAATTCACAGATGATTTTTTCAGAGAGTATATGTTTCAGACGGACGAAGTGAAGCAGCAGTTCATCTGGGAGGTTTCTCATCCAATGGCAGAGGGATATGATATTCAGGCATGTCTCAAAAATATAGAAAACAGTACCGTGCTTTCTGAAAACGAGAAGCATCGTTTGATGAAAGCCATAGATAGATGCGTGGCCTTGTCATTTGTCAATGCCAAGGCAAATGATGTGCCACGGCAGAACGAGGATGACACACTGAGGTGCGGCATTTATACGGCACTGGATTATTGTCAGGAGAAGCAATCGAAAGTAGTCCATTTCAATACAATTGACCCGAAAGCAGACCAGTATCCAGGGATTAATCCATATCTCTATTGCGCTGGAAACCCGATAATGTATGTGGATCCAACTGGAATGAAATTTGATGAAGAAAGTGCAAAAATTGCGTCAAAAGATAAATACCAACTATTAAGCCAAATGCGTCATTGTTATGCCGAGCTGGATAATCAATAGAATGGCTGATGCTGATTTTAAGCCAAAATTAGTGTATTATTTTTCCAAGAATAATTTTGGAACCAAATAAGTCAATCCATAATTGTCCAAATAATTAACGTATTGATTTTGCCTGATTTTAGAAATGCCATTAGAATGTTAAAATATGAATAAAGAGATTCCTATATTGATTGTGATAATATTCGCTTTTGTGTGCGAATCAATATTTGCGCAAGGTATGGTCTATGGCGAAAAGTTCGAGATTACTGGTTGTACTTTTATCGCAGATGATGGAATCAAACGGACAGAAGTCATTTTCATAAATAGTTCAAAATGCATCATCAAACAGAAATATTATGACCCGGAAATTGCTAAAGATTATTCCTTTGTGTCTGAATTCAAGTACAAAAAGAAATGGATAACCGAAAAGATAAAATTTAATAACGACAAGTACATATACCTCAATTATTACAAGATAACTTTATATCCGTGTAACAGACATAGGGTAAGTAAAGAACCATTTATTAAGCTATCCGATTATGCATTGCAGAGACTGAATTTCAGTTTTAGTAGAAAACATAGAAATGATTATTATCCAGATGGAGAACGTAAAAAATGTATAAACTATATAGATGACAGATGGGATTACACGCCTGCCAAAGAAAGTGACGGTTATATTCTCAATCCTTCCTCTGTCCAAAATGTTATAGTCTGTAGATTCAATTATCAAGAAGATGGTATATTTTGCGGTTTGTGGTTTCCTGATGCAACTTTTACAAATAGGCGTTTGGCACTAACAGATTCAATTAATGACAATCGTGACCGCAAAAATTGCAAATGCAGTCTGGCAGGAAAAACGTATGTAATATACGACCCATATCGAATGGAACGTTTTGCCTTTATGAACGACAGCCTATGTACATATTCTCAGTTTATACCTATGGAAGGGGATACAATTGAGGTTAAACAATCGTGTAAATACAAACAAGACGGATACTATGTGACATTAGCATCATATAGCAGTACGTTGACGGATTCAATACTCTTTACCCTGAAAAACAATCAAGACGTTTGCATCAGTTGTGATGAAGAGGAAGTAAGATGCTTTCCGGCATCATACGTCTATTACATCAACGTGATAGATTCCGACACTCTGACCATTGATGAGGATGTGATAGAATATTCCAAAGTATTCCACTTTCCTGACCATAATCCAATACATTTTTGCCGTGCATATTACCCAACAACTGGAAATATGTATAGATTAGATGATATTCCGAGTAAGCCATCTCATCGAGAAATGACTCAACGACAGAATCTCAATGGAATAGTGTTAAATCCATACAAATGGCGTCACATAATAAACTTTGGCAATGCAAGAGTTCCTGCCAATAAATAAAATGGTCAATGATACTTTGCAGTCAGAAAATTATACGCAATATGGAAAAATTAATGACATCTATTATCTCGCTTTTCTTGGCATTGTCCATTCTCAATGCCAAGGCGAATGATGTGCCACGGCAGAACGAGGATATCATCGCCAACTACTCATTGAATGAGGATGATACTCTGAGATACAGCAACCATTATCTTTTCGAGCGGGCATATAACGTCATCGGGGATATGCTGACGGACAAGCGTCCCGTTGATTTCAAGAAGGCTGTCTTTGCCGTCGAGAATGCTTTCTATGACGGTAAACTGGACGGACACAACGACAACCTTCGCCTCTGGGAACTGGAAGACATTCATTATCAGCTAAAGAAGAAGGCATGGCACAAGGGTCACAAGAACAACAATGACGTTATGGCAGACGATGAGCTCCGTCCGGAACGGCTGAGGCTGAGAGAGAAGGAACTGGAGTTGCTCCGAATAGGATATCACCGGTTTACAGCAGCGGAATATGCCGAACGCTATTCATCACATACACCAACAACTTTCGGCATTAATACAAACCAATCAATGGAAA
>JAKSNU010000087.1 GCA_024399535.1 Paludibacteraceae bacterium | reverse complement strand
TTGAAACATCACACGCAATAGATTATTCTCCCTGCAAAATTAGTGATTATTTCTGACACCGACAAGAATTTGTGAAGTTTTTTCTTAGAGCAACACCAAAACCCTATGACACCGCAATGCGGCATAATACATATATACACAACATTTGACATAGGGCGCTGTCATAGGCTGATTTGTTAAGTTCCTTCAGGACTTGATTGCCAATAAATTACAAAGTTAGTGAAGTTGATACCCTCACAACAATCCTGTCATATAGATTGGAATCATATTATCTTACTATTGTTGACTTGCCTACACGACGTGCTCCTTCAATAAGCAATGCTGTTTCGCCCGCAGATTCTTTCTTCCATGCAAGCATTTTTTCGTAAATCTTTCTCTTGAAAATTAGGTCTGACATAAGCATTTTTATTTGAGGCTGCAAAGTTACGCATAAATTTTTGATTAGCAATGGTTTTTTTTGAAAAAATCGGCTCTCCGCAATTTTCAAAATGCCATTTTGTCGGCTCTCCGCAATTTTCAAAACGTTATTTTGTCGGCTTTCCGCAAATTTCAGAATATGATTTTACGAAGTTTCCGCAAATTTCTTGCTGCTATATGAAAAATTATTCGTACCTTTGCAGCGTTTTATCTTCCATAAAAGATATTTTGGTCTTATTCGCTGTAAATTTCAAGTATAATGGATAAAAACGATATTATCAGACAGAGTTATCTTGACAAGATTGAGCATTCTCTTGGCAAGAATATCATAATCATTCTTACTGGTCAACGACGAGTAGGAAAGAGTTCTGTGCTTCGTCTCTTCAAGACTAAACAGGAGTCGAGCGAGAAAAACAACATTATATATATCAACAAAGAGAAGCATTCCTTTGACAGCATTCGCACATATCTTGATTTGAATGAATACATCGACTCTCATTTGGATGAAGACAAGATGAACTACATCCTAATCGATGAGGTTCAAGAGATTGAAGAGTTCGAGAAAAGTTTGCGCAGTTATTACGAAGAGCCAAAAGTGGAACTTGTCGTAACTGGCAGCAATTCAAGTATGTTAAGCAGCGAACTCAGTTCCAAAATTGGAGGCAGGTACAAAGAGATATATATACAGGCTCTTAGTTATGAGGAATTTCTGACATTCCACGAGCTTACCGATAATGATGAATCCCTTGCAAAATATATTCAATATGGAGGCCTTCCCGGGTTGATACGCTATGGCTTAGACGAACAGGATGCACGTGAATATCAGACGGATGTCTATAATACAGTTCTTCTGAAAGATGTTGTCATGCGCAATCAGATTCGCAATGTCGTTTTTCTTGAGAATCTTGTGCATTTTCTTGCCGACAATTCAGGGCAACTCATCTCAGCCAATAGTATTGCAAAATATATGAAGTCGCAAGGAGAATCCATCACATCAACCGCAGTCATCAACTACGCCAAATTTCTTTGTGAATCATATATGTTGCACAAGGTAAATCGCTATGACATACACGGCAAGAGGTTGTTCGAAAGTAACGACAAGTTTTATTTTGAGGACAACGGCATACGTAATGCCCTTGCTGGTGGCAGACGCGAAGGCGACATCGAAAAGGTTATCGAGAACATAATATATAACCATCTTGTCCGTCAAGGATACGAAGTCATGGTTGGACAACTTCAGGCAGGAGAAATTGATTTCGTATGCACAAAACCAAAAGGCGAGAGAATTTATGTCCAAGCCTCTTATATTATTGCTGACGAAGCAACATACAAACGTGAATTTGGCAATCTACATGCCATCAAAGATAATTATCCTAAATATGTCATCTCGATGACACCCCTTGTCACAACGGCAGATGATCATGGTGTAAGACACATTCACTTGCGAAAGTTCCTGACCGAAAGTTTGGAGCGTTTATGAAACGATCAACCACCCTATGATCAACAACTGTGTGTCTTGTGTGACTCTTATGTGACATCGTAGTGCGTCCCATTCACCTCCCATTTATGTCCCATTAATGTCCCATTATTAATGGGATGTTAATGGTGTGTGTATTTGCAATAAATGGTGATTACATCAGAGGCACGGCGAAGGCACATCAAAGGAACAAAACACTCACAGAACAAGACGGTGGGTCATGTCTATGCAACGTCGCTAACAACCGTTGACAAAAAGCAGTAATACTGTTAATTTTATTTAATATACCAATATCTGGCAATCTACACATATCGACAGACATTCACTAAAAATACGTCGTTTCACTCGGCAAAATCCACAGACAGAAACAAAGCAAAAAAGCAAGTTTGGGTCATATTTCATACTTAACGTATTGATTGTCAGCATAAGACAAATACAAAAAAAAAAAAAAAATGATTGTTAATCGGATTATTCTTCATAACTTTGCATACGGAAAATAATGCCTCACGGCAGGGTTTGCTGTGTGAAATAATCTGAATATAACAAAATAAAACAATACAATCATGCAAAAAAAACATGTATCACCTGAATTCACGGTGATAAAACAGGACGAAGCAAATGCCAAGTTCTTCGTGGCAAGCTTCGAAAACACACAGAGCACAGCAGCTCCAAAAACGACTTCTTCAGTAGCATCTAACTATGACGAAGGAAGTGATGTTGACAATCTTTGGTAAAAAAAGGAGGAACAGAAAAATGAAAAAAGTATTATTTACAATCGCAGCGGCAGTGATGATGTTTGCCGCAACCTCTTGCAAGAAAGAGAACGTCAACGAACCAGAGAACTTCAACCGCGAGCCAGAGGCATACGAGTTCCTCGCAACTGTTAATGGTGGAGCAACCACCCAGAATGCGCCAAAGGTTGGTGACGGAATGAACACAATGGCCACATTCAATCCAGATCCAGACAACAAGACGCAGGTTTTGTGGCAGCAAGATGACCAAATCACGGTAAATGGGGAAGTTTTCACATGCAACTCTAATCCATCGTCAGACAACAGGGCATACTTCGTGAATGAAGAAAAGTCTCCTTTCCATAGAGATGTATATCACGCATTCTACTCCACTTCAGTGACACCTAATGCTGATGCAAGCGGTACGCTGAATGATATTCAGTATTACAACCCAGAGCGTCAGGCAGAGAACCTTCCTATGTATGCCACCAGCACAGACCACTGGCTGAATTTCAGCAACATCTGCGCTGCCATCAAGATTTACGTTCCTTGCACGGCAGACCATATTGT
>JAKSNU010000086.1 GCA_024399535.1 Paludibacteraceae bacterium | reverse complement strand
ATTCAATCATTTTTCAAGGTAAGACGGGATTATAATATTTCTCCCCGTTGTATGCAATACCAAATTCTTTCGAAAATGTCGTGCCGTCATCAAACTTCATCTCAACTGTCAAAGGCATCGTTACATTCGGTTCTGGATGTGATCTGAAATCAAAATGGACAATAGTATTATCCGCATTGACAAATAATTCATAGTCATCTTTGGTCATTTCATTTAAAGGCTTTTCAATTCTTTCAAGCACCTCACCTTTATATCCGTTGCGGATATAATTCATACAGGAAAATCCCCAGATATTGATTACATCATTAAGTAATGCGCCTGCTTCATGGTTAGCATCCCATGCACTGTCACAATAGATTTTTATACTCTCAATATCTGCTGACGAAGCAAAATTACTGGTCAAAAATCCATTAGTCTTCCGGATTTTACCATTATATGCCAAATCATTATGCTTACAAGCCAACATATTGAACATGGTTTTATCTTGATCGAAGTAACTATATCGCTCAGATGATGACATACAAACTTCAACCTGAAATCCAGTAATATTGCTCCCATTTGAATAGTCCATCTGCAAATCTGGTGATATTTTTTTGACTTTCCTATATTCGACGATATAATGTGACGACTTGAATTTTGACACCCTATCGCACGCCACAAGCGCCATCACGGTAACTAAAAAAAGTACTGCCTTTTTCATGTCAATATACTATTAGTTTGTTGTTCAAACAATATCGCAAACTCTCTTCATCACACATTTCTTCTAATATCCCATAAATATTCAGATTCATACCATTTAATAAATCAAACCAACCAAATAGATAATAGCCGTCACAAAAACCATTCCAGCCCCAATTGCAATGTACCATATCGTATGAACGAGATGCTTGGGGATCGCAAACACCATCAAAACTTTCCATGTGATAAGTGATTGTTGACGTACAATAACTACCTCAAACTGGAATTATGCAAAGATACCTTTTTTCATAATCACTTTGATCTGACGTTGCAAATTTGCGAATAATTTTTGATATTTGAATGTGAAAATTTTTATATGGAGTCATTTTCTAATATTAGATAATTCGCTGCATCTGTAAATCAATAATTTATCTTTTTTGTGTCATGCCATTATCTAAACATTTTTATTCAGATTTTGGACAAATAATGAGGATTCTACAATACTTTGCGTCAAGTGTAATGACATTTATTCCACCATAGGCAGAGAAAATATGGGTCTTTGGCTACAATAAAAACATCAACAATGCAATGTGAATTGATTTTTTTACGCTGTTTCTCTCCTGTTTGTCCTCACACTTGTGTCAATAGTCCGAATGATGTGGTTCAGGCGCAAAACAGCGAACCTGACTGAATCTGTTGCCGGCTATCACAACATTCGTCCTCGACAGAGACAACAACATTAAACTCATTGAGACTAACTACGAGGGGAAATTGCAAATAGTGCCGATGCCTTTCGAACTCTGTCCTCAGAACCTTGACGAGATAGAATTCGGCAAGATAACCAAATACCGCATCACCCGAAAAAGCCGACTGTATGTTGCATTTTACGATGAGTAATGCAATAAATCTCTCTGTTCTTTGTTGACAATTGGGAAATTATTTGTAACTTTGCAGCCGAAATTAAACATGATGGCGTTATGGGAAGGTTTTTAGACAGGGGCAATGCGGATTTTGCAAGAGTTCGTAATTCTGAGTATGTTGATAAATCTGCTATGATTCAGTTTATTAACGAGACTCTCGATACTGAATACGCATTCAGTTGCGTCTCTCGTTGCCGCAGGTTCGGCAAGTCGTTGGCGGCAAAGATGCTGTATGCTTATTACGACCGTGCGAGCGACAGCCGTCACCTTTTCGAGGACCTTGCAATAGCAAAATTGCCTTCGTATGAACAGCATCTGAACAAATATCCGACCATTTTTGTTGACATGACACGGTTCACGACTGATTTTCGTGGAAATAATGATGTCGTCAACATCATGCAGCAGACAATCAAGGAGGAGATTTGCGACCTATATCCCGATATCAAAGTCAAGGATTCAGACAACCTGATGGATACGTTGTTTAGAGTCGCTGACGGCACCGGTGACCGCTTCATCATGATAATTGACGAGTGGGATGCCATCTGCCGTGAGTTTGACAGCGTCTCGGGAGTGATGGATAAATACGTTGACTGGCTCAGGTGCATGTTCAAAAGCGATGCCACTTCAAAGGTCTTCCTCGGAGTCTATATGACCGGCATATTGCCAATCAAGAAATACAACACGCAGTCGGCACTGAACAATTTCCGTGAATACTCGATGATTGACCCGGACGTGCTTGCTCCTTACTTTGGATTCACCGAGCAGGAGGTGGTGGATCTTGCCACGAAACATAATGCTGATATTGACGCACTGAGGATGTGGTATGACGGCTACAAGATAGGCGACGAACCGTCTATGTACAATCCCTATTCTGTCATGGAGGCAATACGACGCAAAAAATGCAAGAGCTACTGGCAGACAACTGGTGCCTACGATATGGTAGTGACATACATCCAGATGAATTTCGAGGGGTTGAAGGATGACATCATCAGGATGTTGGCTGGCGACAGCATAGATGTGAACACCACCATGTTCAATAACGATATGAAAGTTATCGAATGCAAGGACGATGTTCTTACTGTGCTGATACACTTGGGTTATCTGTCGTATGACGAAGACGCAAAGACATGCCGCATACCGAACAAGGAGGTGGCGGAGCAATTCGAGAATGCCATCAGAAAAACCTCATGGAAAGAGATGATAAAGGTCATCGAGAACTCAAAGAAACTTTTAGAGGCAACGCTGAATGGCGAAGAACAGGTTGTTGCAGCGGCAATCGACATGGCTCACGACGAACAGACAAGCATACTGACCTACAACAACGAGAACTCGCTTGCCTGCGTGCTGGCAGTGGCATACATCTGGGCAAAGGAAGAGTATGTCATTCACCGTGAGTACGCATCGGGTAAGGGTTTTGCCGACCTCGTCATGATTCCACGCAAGAACGTCAACAAGCCTGCACTCGTGATAGAGCTGAAATACAATACGGCAGTAGATACCGCCATAGACCAGATATTAAACAGGAACTATCCTGAGAAGATAAAAGAATACACCGACAACCTCCTGCTTGTAGGCATCAGCTATGACCGTGAGACAAAGCAGCACATCTGTAAGATAGAAAGAGCCTGACGAAGAAACGTCAGGCT
>JAKSNU010000085.1 GCA_024399535.1 Paludibacteraceae bacterium | reverse complement strand
ATACTCATGCAAATCGTCGTGATAGCCGGAATGTTTCCTATATACGCTCATTTCGTAGTAACCGCTCTTGATAGACTTGCATCTATCGCAGGCCTTTTCCATGACAGCCTTCGCCTTGACAGCCCTTTCATCAACCTTGCCATCCTTCTTCTGTGCAAATAGCACGACAGGAAGCACTAATAGCAAAAATAATACTAATCTTTTCATAATCATATTGTTTTAACCCAAATCGGTCATTAGGATTTTCCTGTGTTGTATAGCAGACTAAAACTTTTTAATTTTTCCATTTCGGAAAGATAGCGATTTTTTTTCTTGCCTAAGCTAATCCTCTGCTATTTCTCTGCTATAGGAGTGGAGGATCACATGAGGGTCACATGAGAATCACCAAAGGATTTCCAGAGGATCAACAAAATACCGACGAAATACCGACAATATGCCTGTCAGACATCTGGTGTTGCCATGAGCTAAGATGCTCATGGCTTTCAGCCCGTAGAAATCCTAATGACCGATTTGGAATTATTTGTTAATCCTAGATTCATTAGCCAACTCAAAGATTATTGAAATAGAATTTTCTCCAGTTTTTGATAATGCATCTCCTCCATCAATCCAAAGGTCAGAAGTTCCCATGAGGAATTTTTCATTATACGGTTTCTCGTATTCTTCGTAAACAAGAATATTTGGTCTGTCCCATTCTGCCAGTACATTGGCAACTTCATCCTCAAAGGTTTGATGTAGTTGCATATCTCTGTATTTATTTTTCGCCTGAGCGTACCAATCACTCCAACCATACGAAAACATTTTCTCAGAGATTTTAATGTATTGTTCACCTGCATCTTCAAAAGTACTCTCGAAATAAAATTTATAGCTGGTGTAAAACACAGTGTCGTTTTCGAAAGTGCAACCTACTTTGAGTTTATCTGTTTCGTAGTAACCATAGTGATCCCATTTATCTCCACGTTGATTATCGCCGATAATCAATTCAATACCTAATTCCGACATTCTGTCGGCAAATGCGCTATATGGCTGACCTATGGCATCATGACATGCATCAATGACTTTGTCTGATATTTCATCAGATGGTGGATTTACGTTATGACATGCTGCCAATGGCAATGCTACCATAAACATCAAAAAAATCTTTGTTTTCATAGTACTGCTATTTATTCTGTTATTACTATTTTGTCTGAATTGATGATATTACCTCTATCATCAATATATTGTACAAAGTATATACCTGTAATCAATTTCGTAGTCTGAAATGAATCATATTTACTTTCCATAAGTATTTTACCATCTGTTGAATACACTCTGACAAAATCTGGAATTGTTTCTTTTATAGTTTTGGAGTTTTGTTCTGGCGAATGGCTTAGAGGTGTCATTGGAAGTCCATAAATATACAGACTTGGATCTCCGAGAAACAAATATTTCTCGGTAAAATATCTGCGATGGGCAACTTGATCAGCATAGTAAAACTTTTCTTTTGCGTTTGCAACAAATTCACCGATGGTCAATGTATTGCGTTTTGTTATAAGTGCTTTCATTATTTTGTGACCGAACCACTTGTTGCTTTCACATGTTGTCTCTGCAGTTGCTGCCATCATGGTGATACCTCCATTCTTATCGGTAATCCATGAACTTGCAAAACAGTTATCTTCATATATGTTGCCCACCAAACAAGAAAAAGCAAAGCCAAATGGTTGATAATCCAATCCGTCATTTATGCAATTGCTAATGCTGGAAGTATAGAAATCGTAAGGATCTCCAAGCAGATTTGACCATCCATGGCCAGAATAAATAAACATCAACAATGGATAATCTGTATCTTCCAGTTCCATTTTCATGTCGTAATAAGTTGGATTGCTTGTGCTTGCATATCTTCCATCAGTGTAATTCCCAATCAAATGGTTACTTGCATTTATAACATCAGACTTGATCCATTTTACAAAATTATGGTCATAAATAGATAATGTACCTATGCCAGAGAATGCGTGTATCCTATTTGTGCATTCCGCATACATTGATCTTTCACTCTTAATGGTTTTTCTGATTATGCGGGATAACTCATATTTGTTGCTGACATCCCATCTACCCAACAATACACTTGGGTGCAGGTGTGTCTGGTGGGCGATGTCTGATTGGTCAATGCAAGAATAATACAAGTCTGTGGGTGGTCTGAAAAAATTAGCACTGTCACCTTTTGAAAATGGAATGTTGTCCAAGGATCCAACTAAAAGCACAAACTTAGTGTTTAATTGGTCGTGATTGCTTTTTATACAATGTCTGATTGCATCAGGTGTTCTGCCGACTTCATCAACATACTCTACTGTCACATTGTAGCCGAGGGATTCTTTGAAGTTTTTGAAGACTTCTATAGTGTCACGGTATTGCCTTTCGGTGATAATCAGGTATTCGTCGCCATGTATGGTGGGCTCAACATTTTCGAATTCTTCTTTGCCCGAATAGTTGTCAAAGTAATTTATTGCGAAGTTGTTATGCTCATCATATATATCCTCAAGTGGACTGCCACTGTATGTGATTACAAACTGAGCTTCTCTCAACACATCTACCTTTTCCCCGTAATGATAATGAACAGGATATAGAGTAAAATCAATGCCCAGGCAGCCTAGATGCTGATATGGTGAATCAATTTTGCCCCATTTGTTATAATAGTTCTCAAGCAATATGCTGTCATTGTACAAATTTGAGTCAAAATCTACGATTAGGTCGTTTTCGCCAGGTGTCAGCAGTACTGGCAGATACGGGTATTTGAGGTCGTGATTGTCTGAAAACAAATAATTAATCTGAAGTTGTATGTTAGTTGCATTTTGCGGCAACTGTAAGTGTAACGTGTATGCAGGATATATTGGACATCGTTCTTCGCCTGCTCGGTCATAGTAGTCTGGGCTAATTTGAACGTATGAAAAATAGTAACTGTCCACGCCATCAATCAGCAGCGTGTCAAGTATGCTGATACAGTCGCTGGAGTTGGCATAGGTGATAGTGTAGGAGTTCGTTCCTTCGGATAGTGTCAGTCCAGGTTCAATCTGAACTGTAGCCTGTAATGCGATTGCGTGCAACATCGCAAAGAGAAAAATTGATCTTTTCATAATGATTTCATTTTTGTTTTACAAAATTGTGTTATTTGATGTTGCAAAGTTACGAATAATTTTTGATAGTTGAACATGAGAATTTTGACATGGTGTCATTTTCTCAATGTCGATGATTTTATATTTGCTGATAATAAGTGACTTGTCAATTTTGGATTATGTTG
>JAKSNU010000084.1 GCA_024399535.1 Paludibacteraceae bacterium | reverse complement strand
TTGTGCCTCAAAGTTTTCAATTGCCTGAGATGCCTTTATTTATACGGGCTCTCGCCATGTCTCATCCTGCAATTTGACCTATAAGTCAGAATTTTTCGCAATATAGCATCTCAGGTCCTCAAAGTTATATTCGTGAGTCGAGTCATTTTTCATGATACAGACATTGAGGTTAAGCGTAATGTTATCTGATAAGGCATGGATGTGTTTTAGTTTAGCGATACCTTTTCAGCATCTCCTTGATTCTTCTTTTCATCTCTGTGCGGAGCCATTTAGGTTCCAAAACCTCTATCGTCTCGCCATTCCATAGCAACTGCTGGATGAAATCATACGTCGGACGTATTCTCATCTCAAAGAGACTATACTCGGCATTGCATTCAGTTTCGACCTGTGTTGGTGAGAAGGGCAGGTCACGGAGATAATGTGCCTGAAAGGCTGTCGACTTTATCACCACCTTCTCAACCGCCACATCGTCAGCCACAATCACCCCATAGCACCCTTTGAAATATTCATCAGCAAAGAAATCCTCTGGGTAATCAAAGGTATGGCTCGAAAATCGGAAACTTGTTATCCTGTCAAGGCTGAATATTCCTGTCACACCATTAGCCCAAATCTTACCTACCATATACCACCGCTGATGGAAGAGCCTCACGCACAGAGGCATCAGGTAGTGCTGCTTTACTTCTGTCTCGCCATAACGTTTGTAGCCAATGTGAATCATGCGGCATTTCCTGATAGCATCAATAATATCGTCAAGATATTTCAGGCAAGAAGGTACCTCTTCAAGAATAATCTTATCTTTAATAGCACGACTTGAAACAAGCGAGTTGGTCACTGAATAGGAGTTAAGCAGCCAATTCTCGATGCTGCCATTGCGCATATCTTCCTCATTTGCGATGTAGTACGGAAAGTCGCCAAACTTCTCGCACTGAATGTCAAGTCCGAACATATCCCAGATGGCAAACAACCAGTTGTTGAAGGTTCTGCGAGGCAGTTCCACACCGCCACTCATCTCCTCGTTGTCACGCCATTTCTGCTGTATCTCCTTGAAAGGGATTTTCCCTGCCTGATGTATGGTTTTTACAAGCCATACGAGTTTGTTTGTAGGGTTTATAGCCATAGTGTCATAATATTTTCTGGAATAAATAATCCAATGTCACCACTTTCTGGAAAAATCCACTATACTCATTATATTGCACTCCTTCGGTTGTACGTAAAGTGATTTTCCATCCATTGATTTCTTTGTTTCTTCCAACTATTGCCATATAAAAACCTTTAGATAATCGTCGCCAACAGCACTAATTATATGCGCTGGCGACGATTATAACCACTTTTTCGACTTCTATATAACTACACGCTAACCCCTGTAAAGACGGAGCCCGCTCCGTCTCTGAGGGGTATCTGTCCCATCTGTTATATTCCTCCTTTTATTGAGACCTCCCTCAAACTGGCTGCAAAGGTACGAATTTTTTTTGATATGGGAATAAGGAATGTCGGTTATTTGTCATCAAAAACAATCATTCATATTCCATCAAATCAAAATATATCCATGCCGGCAGGACTATGTTGCGGATATTGTAGTCCAAAACGGTTTTCAGAGGTTTGATGATATCGTATATTTCACGACGACGGATTGAATAATTCAGACTATCTTTGAAGTCACAGAGAATAAATTTGAGTGCAGGATGGCTATGGGCGTATGCAATGAAATCCTCGAATGGCTTTTTCAATTGCCCAGCGGTAGTGTCAGCATCCACTATGTCAATTGAATAATATTCACCGTCATAATCTTTTGGCAGATTGTCAGCAAATATGTCTCTAACCATCTCGCCATCATAATCCTCATATTCAACATTGCTGGCGATATAAACAATACGGAGATTGCCGCTCATTTCCTCTTCGATGTCGGCATAGATTGCTGAATACTTTGAGATTATATTCAAATCTGTGACAAAATGAGGATTGCAGAAAGCCAGTTTTGCCATGCGTATAACTTCGTCACGCGACAGTCCATTTGGATAGAATTGACTTGTAACCCTATAAATATGACCATGGTTGAACCTCTCAAACATTTCATTTGTCATGTTTGAAAATGCAGTACCCTCAACATGAAGACTGACTTGCGACATTGAGAACAAATAATCACAGTTGTCCCCTGCAAGGCTTGGCTCGTCCTCCCAAGGAAGATAATTCACAAGCGAGGTGAATTTGTCGTCAAGGGTCACAATGTCTCCAGTGAATATCTCACGACCTGTGTCATCGCTTACTCCAGTATCAACGCCAGCGTAAATAACTGGTACAACTGACCATAGCGAAAATGGCAGAACATCTGGTTTATGATAGTAAGTGTATTGGGAGTTGTTGGTAATCAGGTACATTACACCATTTTCACCGAAACAGAAATTGCCGAAAGTTGTATAATCAAAATAGCCCAATGGGCTGATGAACCGCACCTTACGGTTTTTGAGGATATATGTTATGTCGGATTCTACGTTGCTCCACACCACTTGATGTCCTTTGCGTTGAACGAACCTGACATATTCGAGTGTCGAGAAATTGTCAGGCGATGGAATATTTGCAATTGCTTTTCTAATCTCCTCAATGGACATCTTTGCAGCATCCACAATTCCAAGCGTGACATGAAACCTAAAATCAGAATTGATAATACAACCAATCTCGGTCAATTGCTGACGTAAAACGTTTACGTTATTCTTAAACTCGTTCGGCACATTGGTTGAACTGAGGCTAATGACATTATTCTTGCCAGAGAAATCAGTGAAGACCTCTATTTTATCAAGCATCACCTGTGAGTGGAAATAGAAAGATTCGAGCACCTCGCACACCTCTTTGCTGTCAACTATCTCTTCCATAAAAGCGACAGTGACATGATACTGAGCAATCGAATTGTCTATCCACCTGACACCACGACACCTCAACTCATCACGTAATTGCTTGAACCATTTGGCATCACGCTGAATGCCAACCATAATTTCGACATAATGTTGCTTTGCATTCATAGCAGTAGAGTTTTAAATTCGAGTGCAAATATACAACAATAGTGCGCCAAATCGTGGCACATTATTGAGAAAATTGCTCAAATGGACATCAACTCTTACCAATTCAACGCATTATTGTTTGCTTTATTTTTTGAACCCATGTTCTTTTAGAATTGTATTAAGAGCTGAATCCAAGTTTATTTAATATAACCAAGTTCCTTTGCAGCTTCGTAGAAGGCCTCACATCTTTCATCGCCATGGAAAGTTTGATACCATGCGATCCATCCATTCTCAGGATTTCTTGTGACCT
>JAKSNU010000083.1 GCA_024399535.1 Paludibacteraceae bacterium | reverse complement strand
TTCTGATTCGTTTGAAGAATCATTATTCGACTGACATCCAATGAAAAACATTGATGTGGCAAACACTAAAATCGTGCACTTGAGTAAGATTTTTGTTGGCATAATTATGTTGGCATTTAATGTTGTCTAAAAATTGGAACTATTATAGACATCATGGTTTCTCCGTCTTTCGAAACACAAGACCATGCCAGAGTAATTCATCTTCATCCATACGTATGTACTCTCCTTTTAAATACATGTACATCAGAGCAGATGAAATGGAATTGAAGTCAGAGAAATCCATATAGAATACATTCTTAGGTGTAAACCAATCTTTATTTTCAAACATAGTGGAGTACAACATTCCAACAACTGGGAAAAACTCATATTTATGCTTTAATTCAAAAAAATTATTCTGAGAAGCCCATGTCATTCCGATAAAAATATCATCAAGAACACCATCAATGTAAACGACAATTGTGTCTTTGTTGATTGTGAGCCATTTTTCCTTATCATCTGATTCAGGACTAAAACCACCAGACAAATAAACATGTAAAGAATCTTCAGATGGAGCAATTATACGAATTTCAGTAATGCCATTTGGTATGGTGTCAATCATATAATAATCTTTGATGGTATTGTCAAATAGCCAGTGACTTGGCTCTTTTGAATCAAATACCAGAAGGGAATCATTTATGCCATGGAATTTTCCGAATGAAAATGCACCCAGATGTTTTGTGTAAGTGTCATTTTCATTCGGCAGATAACATTCGAATGAATCATTTTTCAGTTCAATCCATCCGTTGATGTCATCATTATAATAGTATCCATCAAATAAATTATTCACATGATTATCAACTGTAACATTACTATTTATGACATTGTCTTGTTGGTAGAATTCTTCCCCATGCCATATCAATGTATCTCCCTTGATCATGAGATAATCATCCTTCAGACGCACATTTACACAATGTTGTGCAAAATATCTGTCAATCATAAAGACTAATTCTATTGCATTGTCGTCAGAAGTGACAGTACAGATATTTTGTCCCTCATTGACTGTTGAAACTGGAAAATATTCGAATTCACCAGTATAGCCATAATAATTAAATGGATTTGCAAGTGCTATTGAGCAACTGAGTCCACCGTCTATTCTTGGAATACGGACAATAGCTGTGCTTAGCCCCGGAACAAATAAAGTTGTGTCGCAAGATGCCGCCGATGCATACAAATGTATTATATATTTCTCATAATCATTACCATACAATTTGACTATTATGTCAACACTGTCTTTGGGTATTGACGTATCAGAATGCTTTCTGATATCATACAGTAGTCTTTTCATCCGTTCCGCTGGATTCTCTGTGTTCAGTTCCAACAAGTAATCGTTTATTCTCTTGTAGCTGCCTATAGCAGGCACGATAGTATCAGGCTCAAGCCAATATGGCGATGACCATTCTCTGCGTTTTTGTCCAAATTCAAATCTACCATTATGGAGTTTAATGTACTGACGGCAATCATGGCGTTCATATATACCCTCTATACCGTCATTTTGTCCATGAATCAGAATGGTCAAAAACAATAATGATGCTATGACAAAAAATTGTTTCATTTATTGCTTTACTTCGTGTAATTGTTCACTCATATCTGCTCCGTATGCTCGAATAACATCATTTTCGCATTGAACATAATTTAAATCGCTATTATCGTCCATCCAAATCAATTGTGTTTCCGAATACGTGCTTCCATCTCGCTCTGTTGCAGATATTTAAGGTTCGACGTATCAGTGTATTCAGCTTGTCAGACAATCCGAAATAAGAACCTCCAATATTCACATAATTGCCATCTTCCGAGACATATATTTCAATCACCAGATTGTTTTCGTATTTCAGGTTAATCTTGTATGCAATCAGATATGTATCCTTTAATCTCTCACAGTCTATACAATAAGAAGAGTATTCACGGTGTCTCAACTCATTCAATTCATCCATGAATGCACTGATTCCATCTTTGTCTGATATTGACACCTTCATGTGTCTGTAAGACGAAACCGGTCTCTCAAAAACGCAACATTTACATATTGAGGGAGGTTCGTACCTCAAAAATTTATCCGATGTATCGGGAGCAGGTGCGAGAATGTCAATCGAGCGCAATGCAACAGTTGTCAGGCCATCTTCAATACTGTCTGAAACAGCAGAAGCAGAGGTGTCTAATGAATCCATTGTTACTACATAACCTCTCGGGAACACATAATCTTTCGGATATGTAGATTTTATTTTGTCTTCGATAAAGTGACCCAACTCATAGTTGTAAACGAAATATTGATTGCCAGACTGCATTATATGGCCACCCATACAGATGGAAAATTTGATTTCACCTCCGCTGTAAAAGAACATCTTGCGGGTACAGTCAATGGTTCTTTTATCCGATGTATCGGTATTGGCTATCAGATGCATCAATCTTGCTATGGAATCTTGATTAGTGATGAAATAACCAGATGTGAAATAATCAGATGTGAAATAATCAGATGTGTTATCGCCTTCTGCTCTATATGAACTACGCCATGAACAGCAGCTCCTGTTAATAGCATAGTTTATTAAAGTGTTGAAATATTCCACGTAAACACTGTCAATGTGATAGACACTTTTCAACATCTCGTTTTGTGCCTCAACGTTTGTTGAAGGAAAAAAAGTGAGAAGAAATAGTATTGTAATATGGATATACTCAATATCTCTCATAAATGTGAAACGATTATTTTTCATTGTTGTCATTTGAATATTTTGTGTTTTTTGTCGAATCTACATATTCACCATTGTGATTTTTCCGACCATCATTTTCCGACTTGATATCTCCGTGTTTTACGGCAGCTTGCGTTTCTGCTTTAATGGTCTTCTGTTCTTCAACGGTTTGATATGGATTTGTCGGGTCTTCTATGGTGTCCTTTTTGTACTGATCTGGGTCTGTCACAAAATGTTCTGCATGTGTGGCTTCATGAAAAAGCATTGTTTCTGGTGACAATAGTATAGACTCATTGTTCTGTGAGTTTTCTAATTGCCATTTTAAAGATTTTAAAGGATTCCAATAAATAGTATTAGTATTTGGGTTAAACCTGTTTTCGTATTCATAATTATAATTTCCATTTTGATCTACGAATGTAGCCATGGAAATATATATTATTGAGGAACTTTTTTGTAGCCTATAAAATATACCAGATGTTTTTTTTGAATTCATATATTTGATTGCTTGTCCAAAAGCGCGTTTGAATTGTGGTGAACAGCCTTTTGCAAAGAATAGTTTCTTTCCAGTCGGATCCACAAACCTTATTGGATTCCCGGCACAATAGAGGTACGGACTGACACTTGGATATTTATCACTCATCGGGTCTGGTGAATTGAATTGCGAGTAGGTTGAGGAGTTGTATCTTGCTTCATAGTAATAGAGGTTCGATTCGGCATCGAGTTCCTTGCCTGTGAAGGTGTAGC
>JAKSNU010000082.1 GCA_024399535.1 Paludibacteraceae bacterium | reverse complement strand
AGCCCTTTGTAGGCGGAGGAGCGATGCTCTTCTATATGTTACAGACACATCCCAATATCACTCGTGCGGTCATTAATGACATTAAAATGGTTGCATAATATATAAAAACATTAAAAATGTGTTCAATTATTTGCACATTTCAAAATAAAGCAGTAATCTTGCGCGCAAAATATTTTGAATATGGATATATCTCAATTCAAACAAGTTATTAATGTTGCACCAAAAGCGATGCCTGTTAAGGCTATTGTGACATCTTATCGGATTAAATCTCCGTTGAATACATCCATTACAATTATTCCTAAAGAACAATTAGATGGGCGTTTTCAGTAAAAAGTATGGCAAAATGACCCAAACGGAATAAGTCGTAACCCTTGACAATGAAATATAAATTTGAAATTATTGAGACCCTAAGTCGGATTGTAGAAGTAGATGCCCCGACTTATGATGATGCATACCACAAAATGCGTGAAATGTATCGCAATGAAGATATAGTCCTTGATGCAGCCGACTATAGAGATACAGAATTTAGAGACTGGGAAGAAGACTAATTATATGATTAACCAACAATTAGGATACGACCCAACTTCTGCCGAAAGTATTTGGCAATATAGTGCAGGTATACTTGGGCATACCTTGCGCGAGTTTGTCGCTGATGGCTACGATTCCAAAGTTGGCAAAGGCGGCTTAGGTCAGATGGTGGAGGAAATCTACTTCCACATTGCTAACAACAGCCGTGCAGAAGCCGACTTCGCCAAGGCGGGGATGGAACTCAAATGCACTCCGCTCAAGAAGGGTTCTAAGGACGAACTCCAAATTAAGGAGCGACTAGTCTGCAATATGATTAACTACTGCGAGGTGGTTAACGAGCCTTTTGAGGAGTCACATTTCTACACCAAGTGCCAGTTGATGTTGCTCTTGTTCTATCTGCATATCAGCGGAGCCGACCGCCTTGACTTGGAATTCCTGATTTCGCTCCTTTGGCGTTTCCCTGCCAAGGATATTGAGATTATTCGTCACGATTACGAAACCATCATTAACAAAATTAAGGCTGGTAAGGCACACGAACTGTCCGAAGGTGACACGATGTATCTTGGTGCTTGTCGCAAAGGACAAAAAGGTGATGCTCTCCGCGAGCAGCCGTTCAATGCCGACATCAAAGCTCCTGGGCGAGCCTTTTCGTTAAAGCCAGCTTACATGCGCATCATTCTTGATATGGTGCTCAAGTCTGGCAAGAACCACCTCAATATGGTGCGTCCTGAATTGTCAGAGTTAGTATCCGTTCGTGCGCTTAAGACTAAATCTTTCGACCAAATCGTATTGGAGCGTTTTGCTCCCTTCATAGGCAAAAAATATAAGGCCATTGCAAAGAAATTCGCCATCGACTTGTCGAATAATCCTAAGAATACTTTCGCTATGTTAGCACATGCTATGGCATCCAAAGGAACTTCCAGCAATGTCAACCATTCCGAGGAGTTCTTGAAGGCTGGTCTTCATCTCAAAACTATTCGAGTACAGGCTAGTGGACGCATCAACGAGAGCATGGCTTTTGAGAATATTGACTACAATGAGGTTCTTGAATGTGATGATTGGTTAGAGTCTCGCTTATATGAGATTTTTTCTAGCAGATTCCTCTTTGTCGTGTTCCGCGAGCAAACGGAAGGACAGGGAGATTACATTTTGGATAAGGCTTTCTTTTGGACAATGTCACAGAATGACTTAAATACTGCTGAAAAGTACTGGACTAATATTCGTAATTGTGTGGAGAACAACACTATCGTACCAGAGTATTTTTGGAAGATTTCAGACCATCGTTGTTTCCATGTTCGCCCTAAAGCACGCGTAGCAACTGATATGGTTGAAGCACCCTTGGGCGGTCAAGTACACAAATATTGCTACTGGTTCAATAACGAGTACATTACAAATATCGTAAACAATAACTGATATGCACACAAACAAAGATATACATGTTGTTGAACTTTTTGCCGGTGTGGGAGGTTTTCGCATTGGTTTAGAAAGTGCATCTGACCATTTCAAAACTATTTGGAATAACCAATGGGAACCATCTACCCAACACCAAGACGCTTCTATTGTTTATCAAGCCCGCTTTGGTAGCAAAGGACATAGTAATATCGACATTAATCTAGTTGAGACAAAAAATATTCCAGACCATGATTTGCTAGTAGGTGGTTTCCCCTGCCAAGATTATTCCGTTGCTGCCACTCTTTCTCGTTCTGGTGGTATTGATGGAAAGAAAGGTGTGCTTTGGTGGCAAATATATCGAATTCTTCAAGAAAAAGGAGAGAAACGTCCAAATTATATTTTTTTCGAAAATGTAGATCGTTTGCTTAATTCGCCAGCGACTCAACGAGGACGCGATTTTGCAATTATTCTTGCTTCGCTTTCAGACCTAGGATATATAGTTGAGTGGCGTATTATAAATGCTGCTGATTATGGCATGCCACAACGTCGTCGTAGAACATACATAGTTGGCTATCGTAATGGTTCAACTATCCAGCAGAAAATTGAGAACAACCAACGTTGGGTACTTTTTGATGGCGTGATGGCGAAGGCATTCCCCTTTCAACAAAAAGGAAATACAATCTCTACTTTTGATATAGAAGGAAATATCCAACAAGTTTCTGCAAACTTCAACAAAGGGATAAACTATAGTCCGTTTGGTGATGCGGGAATTATGGTAAATCGTCGTGTCCTCTCTGTGGACACAATCCCAATATATGAGGGTCCATGTCAATTGTTGGGAGATGTTCTTGTAGATGAGGAATATGTGCCTGAGGAGTTTTTTATTTCTGCTGAAGAACTGCCAAAGTGGAAGTACGAAAAGGGAGCAAAGAAAATTGAACGCACATCAAAAGAGGGATTTCAATATACATTCTCTGAAGGAGGAATGGCATTCCCTGATTTTTTAGATCGCCCTTCAAGAACTATGATTACGGGTGAGGGAGGAACTGCTCCTTCTCGTTTTAAGCATGTGGTATTGACTCCAAGTGGCCGTTATCGTCGCTTGATTCCTCTTGAATTAGAACGTCTCAACATGTTTCCAGATAACCACACTCTTCATGCTAATGTGTCTGATGGTCGTCGCGCATTTTTAATGGGCAATGCTCTCGTTTGTGGTATAGTTGAGCGTGTCGGAAAATTTCTGTATCGTTTTATCTATGATGAAGAACCAATATCTAAACATCCAATTCATAAAAAACGCGATGCACAACCTATGTTAGATTTTGGTTTATTTGGACATATTGGTGGAAAAATCTTGTGTAATCTTCCGAAGAAAACTTATACACAAGACCCAACCAAACATTTGCTGATAGGTCTCGTCAAAACCGATAACGAAGAGTATTTCACAATACAAGAACCAACAAAAATCTATTATACAGGCAAAACAAAATCCTTCCCATCCACTATTGCGCTGAATAAATTGTATTACTTTATGCCATATATCAAGGGAAAAGGTGTTCGTGACCTTTATTTAATCCGTGTTGCTCGCATAGGAAATAAAGCGGAAATCTACCCTGAAACTGAAGATACAGAACCACGTCTTGTTTTTGAATTGGAATTTTTAGAATCATTGTTCCCTAGTTATAAAGATATTCGACCCAATATCCAATATACATTTAGAGATACAACTTTGGGTGGTGTACTTGCATAAAAAAGGCTTCCAAATTTGGACTGCCGAACAACTGCAACAGATGGGCTTTAGCGCAGAACATGCACCATACTATGCCGTTGTGCGCTTTGACCCTAGCAAGGAAGTTCCTTTTGACAAACTATCCAAACTAAAAAAAGGCAGACAAACCAATGTGGCAGACATCCAACCCATTAGCGAATTTATAGGAATAA
>JAKSNU010000081.1 GCA_024399535.1 Paludibacteraceae bacterium | reverse complement strand
AGCTCACAAGTATTCTTTGTCTTCTTACTCAATCTCACCACTGCCTCGTATTTCTTATACTCATTCTCGTTCTCTGTAGGTGCGTATGCATAGAAATGTTCGGTCACGGAGGTCGTCTGCTCCTCGTCGCAATCCACTGTGAATACAATCTTGCCATCCTGATAGCAGTTTGTTCCACTGATGGAATCCACCACTGTAGGTTCGTCCAAAATGATATGCAATTTATACGAGAACTTATTTCCGCCAAGCACGTCATTTAGGTCAACAGTATAACCATTGTCGTCAATTGCCATAGTCAACGTAACTTTCTGTCCGTTTACCGAAGTGGTCACGCGATTGTCGTTGCTTGCCATGGTGCGCTGGGCTAAGGTCTCAATGTCCCCAAGTGCCACTTCGCCGTTTGTCTTGTTGTATGTCACAGCAACAATGTAATATGTTCTGTCGGATGCGAGCGAGTCAAAAGTGAACTGCACGCTCTCGTACAGGGGGCCATACGCATACGTGCTGTAGGCATCAATCAGTTCCTCGCGTATCTCATTTGTCAGTTCATCGGTCTTGCATAGGAAAATCATGTAACCATCATCATTTTTCTTACTTGGTGTGTATGCACACGAACCGGAAATAGAACTCTCGGTAACTTCTGTCACCGAAATGATTGTCTTGTCGAGATTCGACTCTTTGCAGCCTGTTACAGCAACTGCAATCAACATTGCCACCACGGCAGATCTAATGTTTTTCATATCTGTGATAAAAAATGCAATTGTTTTTTGTTGTCATCCAATAATGTCTCAGGGCGATTTACAACCCTTTGATCAATTGTTGTAACCCCTTCAGCAGGTTTCTTTCCATTTTGAGAGGACGTTATACTTTGTTTTGGAATTATAAACAGTATCCTCGTGTAATAGGAATAATATTAAGGAGGCTTTTACATATAAATTGGTATATATGGCATTGAATTCTGATAGTATTCACTATTTGAATTTTTAGTGATTCTCACCTCGACTCCGTATTTCTTATACTTATTCTCGTCTGTAGGTACGTAGGCATAGAATTGTTCGGTCACAGATTTACCCGCCTGTTTCACCTTGCTGCAATCCACAGTGCAGACTATCTTGCCATTCAGATAGCAGTTTGTCCCACTGATGGAATCCGCTACTGTAGGTCTTTTCAAATCGACATGTAAATTAAACGAGAACGGAATTGTGAGACCTTCCAAGTCACATAAGTCAACAGAATAACCATTGTCGTCAATTGCCATAGTCAACGTAACTTCCTTATCTTTCTTCGTAGCCGTCACGCGTTTGTCGTTGCTCGCCATGGTGCGCTGGGCTAAGGTCTCAATGTCCCCAAGTGCCACTTCGCCGTTTGTCTTGTTGTATGTCACAGCAACAATGTAATATGTTCTGTCGGATGCGAGCGAGTCAAAAGTGAACTGCACGCTCTCGTACAGGGGGCCATACGCATACGTGCTGTAGGCATCAATCAGTTCCTCGCGTATCTCATTTGTCAGTTCATCGGTCTTGCATAGGAAAATCATGTAACCATCATCATTTTTCTTACTTGGTGTGTATGCACACGAACCGGAAATAGAACTCTCGGTAACTTCTGTCACCGAAATGATTGTCTTGTCGAGATTCGACTCTTTGCAGCCTGTTACAGCAACTGCAATCAACATTGCCACCACGGCAAATCTAATGTTTTTCATATCTGTTTGTGTTTTTTATTGATTTTGGGTGCAAAGGTACGACTTTTTTTTGACATAGGAATAAAAAAATGCAATTATTTTTTTTCTTGACTTTTGACAGGCGTGAGTATGAGACCTGTTTCTTTGACAAAATAATTCAAAAAAATCTTTTGTCAATTCAAAAAAATGTTGTAACTTTGCAGAAAGTTTCTGGCATTGGCCATGTTGGCCAGTGTTGGTAGTTAATTAGATATAAATCAGTAAATTAGTGCAATGTTATGAGAAAAGCGTTTTTTTCTGCGATGGCATTTGTTGTGGCTATGCTCGTTTGGAGCTGCAGCAAGGATGAACAATCAAGCGAAGTTGCCATGACCATAAGCGACGTTACGGACTCTACTGCCGTGGTGAAATGCGAGTACACCCCTGCTAAGTCTGCAACATACACGTTGCGGATTCTCGAGAGTGTCAGCGACGAATGTAGCGAGAGCCTGGAGTTTAACGTAACAAATCTCCGTCCCGGGACAAAATATGATGTCGTTGCTACATCCTACGATGCTGACCATAAAGAAGTCGGCTCGACCGTGATGAACTTCATGACTTCTGGCGAGCCTGATAATTTTACGGTTTGGGGAGGATGTGATGTCGGTGGTCAAGGAGTCGATACAACATATACTGGCGGAGGCTCGGATGGCGATGAACATAATAATAATAATGGAAATAATCATCCTATTATTAATCCTAATAAGATTGGTTAATTCCATATCAGAACAAGACACTTCAACTTTATCAGTCAGCGGGAGCATAATTCCCGCTGACTGATATTTTTTAAGCTTTCATATAACTCGTTGATTTTCAGTGTTGAATTTTTCTCTATCTCAGTTGTTTTGGGAAGGGTATATGGCAGGGGGGGAGAGACTTCAGTCGTTGCTCTAATGGCTTATCTGGATAAACAAAGAGAGAAACCCAAAACTGAACTTCTCTCTTTTGCGGTGCGGACGAGGCTCGAACTCGCGACCCCATGCGTGACAGGCATGTATTCTAACCAGGCTGAACTACCGCACCAATTTATGTCTGCATCATCAAGGGATTTACCCCTCTCTTTTGCGACTGCAAAGGTACGACATTTTCATGACGTGACCAAAGGTTTTTGCAAGTTTTTTTGAAAATAATTTCATTGGGGGTTTAAATGCTTAATATCAGGCTTTTTGTGTGAGAACTTCTGCGATTTTCTTGGCTGATTGTTCGTTCAGACGGTGTCCAAACTTATCCGAGAAGGTGACATCAAAGCCATATTCTGCCAGCAGAGCAGCATTTTTCTTTGTCATCTCGTGTCCCAGCAACTCGTCATCTGCCGACATGAGCACGAAATTCTGACTGCCTGGCAGTATTTCGTGGTTCTTCTGAAAAGCGGCATAACGCTGCACCAACGGTTCGTCTATGACATACTGCTGCACGCCATCCTCACGTTCACAGAAGAAGTCGTATTTGCCATATCCCATACGGCGGAGGGCACGATCCATCTCAAGGGCAGGATTGACAACCACCTTGACAGCATCAGGCGCAGTAACGCGAGAGATAAGCAATCCACCCATTGATGTGCCAATAATCATCTCTGGAGAGAAGACAGCAACGTGTTCATTCAATATCTTCAGTGCCTCTTCCGGGTCGAGTGGCATCTCAGGGTGCAGCCACTCATAGCCAGAGACACGGTCGCCCACCATTCGTGATGAATTGGACTTGGCGCCACTGCCAAAACCATGGACATAGAGGGCATACGGATGGTGATTGTCGTTTATGTCGCGCAGACACGTTCCGCACAGGCAATCTTTGAAATTGTGCCTGATAAACAGTGATGCGGCCAATGTCAGTTTCACCTTGGTGCACTGGCAATGCAAAGGGTCTTCGTCGTGAAGACAGTTGAATGACTTGCCGCAGCGGGGGCATTGTTTTTGCATAGATATTGAAATTTTCTCCTATTTAATTACTTTGTAATTTGTTGGTAATCAGCCATGAAATGGCGATATGATATAGAGCAGGGCGTGAGCCCTGTGCTGGTATGTGTCGCCACCTCGGGGCTACTACTTGCGAAACTTGAAGAAGAAAAAGGCAGTTGGCTGAAACCAACTGCCTTAGAGCGGAAAACGGGACTCAAACCCGCGACCCCCAGCTTGGAAGGCTAGTGCTC
>JAKSNU010000080.1 GCA_024399535.1 Paludibacteraceae bacterium | reverse complement strand
ATTGCAGGGACAGGCAATCGAAAGGTAATTGGGAAAACTCAAATCAATGGAAATCACAAGCATATATTAATATTGAAAAAAACGAAAAATAATATGAAACTATTATCCTGTAAAAATGTTGAGACTTCAACTCATTATACTTTACTCAGTTTTAGTGCTACTGGAGGTTTTTTTGTGGGATTGTTTATAGTCGTTAGACTATTCATATTTTTGATTTCTGAAATAATGAAATATGATGACATGAGTCATTTACGCAATGAATTATTAGATGGTAAAATTATTTGGATTTGTATTTTCATCCTTATTGGATTATCTATGATATGTACCCTCTTTTTTCTTTGCATTGTTCCCAGTTATTGGAACACCCATGGCGAGGAACGCATTTTCATTGACGATGAAAAGATTGTCATAAAGCGTTTTTTCCATCTGACAAGGAATAAAGATGTGATATATTTTCAAGATATCATTGATGTCGTACCTACCACAGGGGTTGTCGGAAGCCTGTTGGGTTATGCCTACAATCCAGACATGATAACAATTATTTCAAGAAGCAAGGCGAGATTTCACGACCGTGTAACGCAATGTGGAATAAATTTCACTACAGAAGAACAGACTGCTTTTATTGCCATGATAAAAGACTTAGTTGATAAAAAAACAAACAAGAATAATATATGAAACGAATTGTAACACTCTTATTGCTAACTGTCAGCATTAATGCAATCTCTGGTCAGTACATCCAGCCAAAGGTCTGGAGGGTTAGCAATAACATTTGGAAATCAAATAAATATATGGAACTTGAAAAATGAACGACAAAATACTATATTCCTGTAAAAGGGCAAAACGATCTGCCCATCAATTGATAACAATGATTTTCGTAATTGGTGTCATCGTTATTCTTTGTATTGGATCTTATATGGTTCTTGTAAAAGCTTGTGGTTTATTTGATGAAGATTTTTTTCATCTTTCCATTTTAACGATGCTTCATCGCATATTTAATTTATTTACAATAATTCTTTATCTTTTTACATTCATTTGGGCTAAAATATTGATAATTCCGTTTATATATGACGTATTTGGCACAGAGATGATTTATATCAGTGATGATATTTTGACAATAAACAGACATGCACTTTTCCTTCATAAGACTAAAACCATAAAAGTCAGCGATATTGTCGAGATAGAGTACCACCCTATTGAAACATCCCCTTATGTCAACTACACTTGTCAAAACGATTATAATGTAGTAATAACTTACTATAAAAAATATACACGTAGAAAATGGTTTTTTATTTGTGGATTGAACTTTACTGAAGAGGAGTTTGTCAAGTTCGCATCGACTTTAAAGAAATAATGAAAGAAAACAACAAATAGTAATCACATTTTTAAATATCAATATGAAAAAGATATTATTTACATCACTGATTATCTGCTGTATATGCAGTATGGCAATTGCTCAAGAGCAACAGCCGCAATCAATCAGACAAATCAGTTCGACGTTCAGGGTTCGGGCTAATACGGCTGACACTATCCGTTTTGCATCAATCAGGCTGATTGTTGACTCGCTGGAAGAAAGCAAGGAGTTTGTTTTCGAGTCACTCAGAGATGAAAACCTGACCGGATTGGGAATAATGGCTAACGTCACAAAAATATTTGTATGACAGTATCGCAAAATAATCAGCAAAATGCTTTGTCAAATGGATTAGGTGGTGTATCTTTGCAGACGGAGGATCGCTACACCTTCACCAGCAAGGAACTTGATGCCGAATCGAACCTCTATTACTATGACGCAAGATACAACTCCTCAACCTACTCGCAATTCAATTCACCAGACCCGATGAGTGATAAGTATCCAAGTGTCAGTCCGTACCTCTATTGTGCTGGGAATCCAATAAGGTTTGTGGATCCGACAGGGATGGAATTTGATGAGGAAAGTGCAAAAATTGCGTCAAAAGATAAATACCAACTATTAAGCCAAATGCGTCATTGTTATGCCGAGCTGGATAATCCTCTATACCACATTTCTGACGAAGAAAGAAATGATATAAACGCCCGCATAGCTGAAATAGAAAGATCACTTGATGACCTTCAACTTATGATGGATGACAAAGCTCATCTTTTTACCTATAAATCTAATAATGGTGCAAAAGGAGGGTTCTATATAGGCTCTATTAGAGAAAGGGATGTTACGGTTTACTATGGTACAAATGACCCACTTGGACTTAGAATACATGAGAATAGACATTGGGGAGATATTCTAAGAGGATATTTAACAGAAGACAATTATTGTCGTGAGCATGAAATTACTGCATATAGGGCTCAATATGCAGCAAGAGGAGGTGATTATAGTATGTGGATTATTTTAGATAATGGCCTTCCATTTGTTACTTCTTTTAATGGACATATTGAAAAATTCACTCCTCATATAATAGACAGCTTAATCTATTCTTTAGAAATACAAGAAAGAGTATATAATTTTAATGATAGAAATGTTATAACAAAATGATGCGTAATTTTTTTGTTATTAGGTATGTTGATTGTCCTACCAGACTTTAAATATTATATTGACATGAGTAAAAAGATTTCAATACTGATAATATGCGCTTGTGTTCACGTATCAGTTTTTGCACAAATCGAAAGGTATGGCGAACAATTCGATATGGTTGGTGATACTTTTGTAACAGATGACTGTATCAAACAGACAAAAGTCATTTTCATTGACAAGTCGAAATGTATTATCAAACAAAAATATTATGACACCGAAATAGCTAAGGATTATTCGATTGAGTCTGAGTTCAGATACGAAAAGGAATGGACATACGAAACAGTAAAAGAAAATGATAGGACTTATATTTTTTATTTTTACAAGGTAACTCTATATCCTTGCAAAGGCAACAAAGGAAACCAAGAACCATATATTAAGTTATCTGATAACGCATTACAGAGACTGAATTTCAGTTTTTGCTGTCCATATACGGATGATTATTATCCAGATGGGGAGCGAAATTGCAATAGACATATAGAAGATCATTGGAACTATACTCCTGTAGTAGAAAGAGATGGATATCTTATCAATCCTTCAGCTGTCCAAATTTTTAAAGCATATAGGATTAATTATCAAGAATATGGTATCTATAATTGTTTGGTATTGCAAGGAGCACCTTTCGAACCGAAAACACTATCAAAAACAGACTGTCAAAATTTAGATACTGACAATGCAATTTGGAACCACAAATTGGCAGGAAAAACGTATGTAATAGCCGACAACTATCGTATGGAACGGTTTGCTTTTGTTGATGACTCTCTTTGCACATATTCTCAGTTTATCCCTTTAAAAGGAGATACAATAGAAGTTAAGCAATTGTGCAAATACAGACTAGAGGAATACTATGTGGCATTAGCATCATATAGCAGTACATTTACGGATTCAATATTCTTTGCTATGAAGAATGATGAAGTTTATGTTTGTTACGAAACAACAGGTTGCAAAACTGCAAAAGAAAAATATTTTCCAAGTTCATACATCTATTTCGTCAACGTGATAGATTATGACACACTGATGATAGTAAAAGATACCCTTTTCTATTCCAAGGTGTTCCATTATCCAGACCGTCGTCCTACACACTTTTACCGTGCATATTATCCAACGACTGACAAGATTTATAGATTTGAAATTCCTTATAGCCTTTTTGGTCCTCGCAGTTGCTATCCTTATCCATTAGATAAGTGTCATTTAAACCATGGTAATATTAGTGCCAAATTTTCAGACAACTTGCAGGGTTTGAAAAAGAGATAATTGGAAGACCAGATAAATTTGATGCGTAATTGATTGTTAAACTATATGGAAAGATTAACGACATCAGTCATCACGCTTTTACTGACATTGTCATTTGTCAATGCCAAGGCGAATGATGTGCCACGGCAGAACGAAGATGACACACTGAGGTGCGGCATTTATACTGCACTGGATTATTGTCAGGAGAGGC
>JAKSNU010000008.1 GCA_024399535.1 Paludibacteraceae bacterium | reverse complement strand
AATCAAGAAATACAACACGCAGTCGGCACTGAACAATTTCCGTGAATACTCGATGGTGAAGCCTGGCAAACTTGCCGATTCTTTGGGTTTCACTCACGACGAAGTGAAGGCCCTCTGCGAGAAGCACGACATGAACCTCTCCGAGATGGAACACTGGTATGACGGGTACAAGATAGGCAGACAGACGCACATGTTCAATCCTTACTCTGTAATGAATGCCATATTAGACGAAGAATATAAGAGCTACTGGCAGACGACCGGCGCCTACGATATGGTAGTGACATACATCCAGATGAATTTCGAGGGGTTGAAGGACGACATTATCAGGATGCTGGCTGGCGACAGCATAGATGTGAACACAACAAGATTCCTAAACGACATGAAAATAATCCGCAGCAAGGACGATGTGTTGACAGTGCTGATTCACTTGGGCTATCTCTCGTATGACGAAGACACAAAGACCTGCCGCATACCGAACAAGGAGGTGGCGGAGCAATTCGAGAATGCCGTTATGGAAACCTCATGGAAAGAGATGATAAAGGTCATCGAGAACTCAAAGAAACTTTTAGAGGCAACGCTGAATGGCGAAGAACAGGTTGTTGCAGCGGCAATCGACATGGCTCACGACGAACAGACAAGCATACTGACCTACAACAACGAGAACTCGCTTGCCTGCGTGCTGGCAGTGGCATACATCTGGGCAAAGGAAGAGTATGTCATTCACCGTGAGTACGCATCGGGTAAGGGTTTTGCCGACCTCGTCATGATTCCACGCAAGAACGTCAACAAGCCTGCACTCGTGATAGAGCTGAAATACAATACGGCAGTAGATACCGCCATAGACCAGATATTAAACAGGAACTATCCTGAGAAGATAAAAGAATACACCGACAACCTCCTGCTTGTAGGCATCAGCTATGACCGTGAGACAAAGCAGCACATCTGTAAGATAGAAAGAGCCTGACGCTCATGATGTGCTAATGTTGCCTCCAGCCCCAATTCTTTCAACCCATTAATAAAAACATCAGGCGATTTCCCAATGCTGTTATTACAGACATCAATGATTCCTACTGATTGCTCGCTTGATGGTGGATTTACGTTATGACATGCTGCCAATGACAATGCTACCGTGAGCATCAAAAAAATTGTTTTTTTTCATAATGATTCAGTTTTTTTGTTTGACAAAGTTGTTTGTTTTGACATTGCAAAGTTACGAATAAAAAATCATATTGCCTCCTCCTTTCTTGTTAAAAACATTAAGTAGATATAACCAATGAAATATCAGCCAATTGTCCCCCATTGTGAATTCTTGTTAAAACATCTCTGTCAAAATCATATAAATGTAATCATGCGCATTGCCTTTAATGCAGTACACTAATCTTTTTTATGTTTTATTCTAATCTATCTATCTCTGATTCATCAGCTAATTCAAAATATATTCCAATATAATTTACTCCAGTTCTTGATGATGCTACTGCATCTATCCAAAGGTCAGAAGATCCAATGAAGATTTTTTCATTATATGGCTTCTCGTATAATTCTCGAATAACAAAATTTGGTTTCAGTACATTGGCAATTTCATCTTCGAAAGTCTGATGAAGTTGCATTTCTCTGTATGTATTTTTCGCATGAGCGTACCAATCATTCCAACCATACGAAAACATCTTTTCAGAGATTTTAACGTATTGTTTACCTGCATCTTCAAAAGTACTCTTGAAATCAAAATTATATTTGGTGTAAAACACAGTGTCGTTTTCGAAAGTGCAACCTACTACGAATTTATCTGTTTCGTAGTAACCATAGTGATCCCATTTATCTCCACGTTGATTATCGCCGATAATCAATTCAATACCTAATTCCGACATTCTGTCGGCAAATGCGCTATATGGCTGACCTATGGCATCATGACATGCATCAATGATTTTGTCTGACATTTCATCAGACGGTGGATTAACGTTATGACATGCTGCCAATGACAATGCTACCGTAAGCATCAAAAAAATTGATTTTTTCATAATGATTTCTTTGTTTGACAAAATTGTGTTACTTGACATTGCAAATGTACGAATATTTTTTGATAGTTGAGTATAATATTTTTGACCTAACGTCATTTTCTAATATTCACATAATGGGTCGCATCTGTAAATCAATAATTTATCTTTTTTGTGTCATGCCATTATCTAAACATTTTTATTCAGATTTTGGACAAATAATGAGGATTCTACAATACTTTGCGTCAAGTGTAATGACATTTATTCCTCCATAGGCAGAGAAATATGAGTCTTTGGCTACAATAATAGCATCGATAGATATAACAGTTAACGCTTGGAATCAATACGACGGTTCCCCGGTTGACTAATATTACTCTTTAATTTTTGTCACTTTTGGCATATCGGACTCTTTAATTTTTGTCACTTTTGAGGTATCGGACTCTTTAATTTTTGACAAAAAGTTTAGTTTATCCATTGTCAATCAAAAAATTATTCGTAACTTTGCGGCCGAAAATAAAAACAGTAAAAAAAGAGGTCTATAGGTCAAATTGCAGGCTGCTTTTGGCATGACAATATAACAGTCATAAAGGAATCGCATAAACCTTTTATTCAATCTTTTTCCCATATCATTTCATGGACTTTTTTCTAATTCCTTTTCTTCAGTAATCCTTCCATTTGCCGTATTCTGATTCAAAGTCTTCGCAAGATGAAGAGTTGAGTTTCTTCATCAGTTCCTTTAGTGCTCGTGCAGCTTTAAGACGCGGATTCTTAGTTAGATAGCGTTTTATTATTTCCTGCATGTGGAAATGGCACGTCTGCAAGGCATGTATTTATCGAGGATTGAGGCATGTTGCAGCCTGCAATTTGACCTATACGCCCAAAAATAGCAATTATTCTATCCGGCAGACGTGCTTTTTCTTCTTTCGGTCGTAGGTGATGCCGACAAGCAGCAGGTTGTCGGTGTATTCCTGAATCTTGGCTGGGTAGTTTTTCTCGTGTATTTGGTCGATTGCCGTATTGACGGCAGTGTTGTATTTCAGCTCGATGACTATGGCAGGCTTGTTGACGTTCTTGCGTGGAATCATTACAAGGTCGGCAAAACCTTTGCCTGACGCATACTCACGATGTACAACATACTCCTCACGTGCATAGATATATGCCACCGCCAATACACAGGCGAGGGCATTCTCGTTGTTGTAGGTCAGGAAGCTTGTGTATTCCGAATGGGCATCGTCAATGGCACGTGCTACAAGCTCTTCATCACGGTTCAGGGTTGCTTCCAACAGCCTCTTGGAATTTTCTATGACCTTGATTACCTCTTTCCATGAAGTCTTCCTGATGGCAGATTCAAATTGTTCTGCCACCTCCTTGTTCGGTATGCGGCAGGTCTTGGTCTCATAGTCGTAGGAGAGGTAGCCAAGGTGAATCAGCACGGTGAGGACATCGTCCTTGCATTCAATCGCTTTTAGGTCGTTCTGGAATGTAAGTGTATTCACGTCAATGCTCTCGCCAGCCATCATCTTGATAATGTCGTCTTTCAGCCCCTCGAAGTTCATCTGGATGTAGGTTGTCACCATGTCGTATGCGCTGGTTGTCTGCCAGTAGCTGCTGTAAGCATTATCCATAATGGCGTTCATGACCGAATAGGGATTGAATATAGATTCTTGATTTCCAATCTTGTAGCCATCATACCAACGTTTCATCTCTTCCATATCCATTCCGTGCTTTTGGCAGAGGGCAGCCACCTCGTCAGGTGTGAAGCCTAATGTAGCAGCCATCTTGCCTGGTTTTACCATCGAATACTCACGGAAATTGTTCAGTGCAGACTGGGTGTTGTAACGTTTGATAGGCAGGATGCCAGTCATATAGACACCGACGAAGACACGACCGCTTATGCTGCTTTTGAACATATTGCGGAGTAAATCAACATATTCGTCCATCACCTCTGGCACATCGTCAAACTCACGGCAGATGGCATCCCACTCGTCAATAATCATAACGAAACGCTCCTTGGTGCTGTCCGCCACTCTGAAAAGTGCATCCATCAGCGAACATGAATCTTTCATCTTCACATCAGGGTAGGTTGCTTTCAGATCTTCTTTTATTGTCTCTTTTATAATTTTGACGATGTCAGGATTTTTCCGATATTCAGTGGTGAAATAGGTCATATCGACGAAAATGGTTGGATATTTGTTCAAATGCTCCTCGAAAGAGGGCATCTTGGCAATCTCCAAATCCTCGAACAGGTGACGGCTGTCGCACGTTTTGTCGTAATATGCGTTCAGCATCTTGGCGGTCATCGACTTGCCGAAACGGCGGCAACGGGTGACGCAACTGTAGCAGAACTCTGTATCCAAGGTATCGTTAATGACTTGAATTGCAGCAGATTTATCTACATATTCGCCTTTGCGTGCCCTGGCGAAATCAATATTCCCGATGTTGATGTACTGACCCATAATGCGACAAATTAAATTCCGCTGCAAAGATAATGATTTTATTTCGTATGGACAATGAAATCTACAAAAACTTCGATGAATATGTCTCCAATTAGAAATCATTTCATGAATAAAAGCTCTAAAGTAATTTTTCATTTTGATATACAGATGTTTATGTTTGGTGCACACTATGTTTACCCTTGTTTCGCCTTGGATTGTACTTGAAAACAAGTACGAACTAAGTGAGAACATAAGGTTCAGATAATGACGATTGATTCTCAGTGGAAAATGAACCCCGTTAAAATCTGGTGCAAAGGTACGGCTTTCGGGAAAGTAGATTCGGGCGATTATCGGTAATAGTACGCCATTGTGCGCCATTTTGGGTAATTATACGCCGTAAATGTATTTGCCCTCCCACGTGCGCATGCGAGCGCGCGTGTATGCGTGACGCATCTGTGACGCGCGTGTGACACGCGTATACTACTCCCCTGTCGGGGAGGTAGTATATGGGGAATCTTCTCTTCTCGCGCTAATATGCGTGACACGTCTGTGCTAATTTTCACCTCTTACCACAGAAACGATCTTGCCATTATGGAATATTGTCTGAATTTCGTCGCCTGACTGCAGTTGCGTTGGGTCGTTGATGGGTTTGCCTTTATGGAGGGTAAGCGAATAGCCTTTCCTCAGTATGTTTTTGGGGTCAATCAGTTCAATCTGCCTTTCCAGCGATATGAGTTCACGTCTGTATGCCTGGCATTGCATTACGGCAGACTCATTCAGTCTATGGTTCAATGCAACAATCTGTTCCTTGCACCTTCTGAATGTCAATACCGCTGCCGATTCAATCTCCCGTCTCAGCGATTCTGTCTGGCGGAAATATAACCTCAAAGCCATTTCGGTTGCCCTCGCCATACCATTACCCAGATTGTCAAGATGCATTTTAGCCTGCCGGACGTAGATAGTTGCTGCTGTCGAGAGTTCTGCGTTGATTTCGTTCAATCGGTTCTGCAATTCGAGCATATTGGATATGAAATATTCAGCTACGGCTGTAGGAGTAATTGCGTTGTGGTATGCCACCATATCAACTATTGAAGTGTCGCGTTGGTGACCTATCCCAGTGATTATCGGCAGATTGAAGCGGGCACATGCTGTCGCTAATGCTTCAGAGTCGAATGCCAAGAGGTCGGTGGATGCCCCACCTCCTCTGATGATGGCTACAGCGTCAAAACGCTCAGTGGGAATCATTGTCAGTGCTTTGATGATTGACTCCTCGGCTTCGTCGCCCTGCATTACTGCATTGAATAGTTTGGTGTAGAAACGGAAATTATATCTGTTGCCGTTCAGCGTATTGATGAAATCGGTATATCCTGCTGCTGTAGCTGACGAAATAACGGCTATCCTTTTTGCAGGAATGTTAAGTGACAAGTGTCTGTTCCGATCAATCAATCCACCGATGGTAAGTCGTTCGATTATCTCTTTTTTGCGTCGTTCGAGGTCGCCAAGGGTGTATGTGGGGTCTATATCGGTTACGTTGATGGACAAGCCGTAACGCTGGCTATAGTTGAATGAAGCATGTAGAAGCACCTTTATCCCAGCTTTGAGCATCAGTTTGCTGACTATCTTGCCTGCCACGTTCCGCCAAATGGTGGCTCGAGCTTCGGCTAACGTGTTGTCTGACTTTGTTGCTTTCTCGATGAGTTCCAAGTAGATGTGCCCAGATGGATGGAAGTTGATACTCTTGATTTCAGCGGTGACCCAGAATTTGTTCTCATCCCATAGTTCGATATGGTCCTTCAACCTACTTGTAGCCTCAAACAATGATATAGTTTTCATAGTCATCATTTTATAACACCACCGAGGACGATATCTTCGCCATCGTAGCAGACTACAGATTGCCCAGGTGTAATGGCATCTGCTTCGTTTATGAATTTGACAATGACCTCTTCGCCATCGTGGTAGATACGTGCGGGCGCTGCTTGCGTTTTATAGCGGTATTTCGCCATAACCTCTGCTCCGTCGTCAAATCTTTCCCATTTTTGGTATATGATGTCGCATATTGCGCATTCGTGTGCTGTGAGTTCCGCCTTAGTTCCCAAGGTGACTTCGTTGGTCGTTGCGTTCAGCCTTGTGACGTATCGTGGTTCACCGAAGGCTATCCTAAGCCCTTTTCTCTGCCCAATGGTATAGTTTGTATATCCCTCGTGACGACCGAGAATATTTCCGTTGCTGTCAATATAGTTTCCGGGTTTTATAGTTCCTACGGGCAGATTGTCGCGAAGGAAAGAGCGATAGTCGTCATCTGGAATAAAACATATCTCTTGACTTTCACCCTTTTCAGCTAATTCGTCATATCCATAGGTGCGCGCTATCTCTCTGACCTCTGTTTTAGTAAGTTCGCCCAAAGGGAAGATTGTTCTTGCGAGTTGCTCCTGAGTGAGGCGGTAGAGGAAATAGGATTGATCCTTGCGGGCGTCGCGCCCCATGCTGACGAAATATCTTCCGTTGGTTTCGCCTATTCGTGCATAGTGCCCTGTCGCAATCTTGCAGCAGCCGAGACTATCTGCCGTTTGCAGAAGTTTACCCCATTTTATTGTGGGATTGCACATTACGCATGGGTTTGGGGTGCGTCCAGAAAGATATTCGTTGATGAAATACTGGATGATGCTTTCGCGAAACTCCTGGCGGATATCCAATGTGTGATGAGTTATTCCTTCAGCTGTAGCCATGGCGTGTGCTTCGCAAATGGCTGTAGTGTCAGCCGTTGTCTGGTAGGTGGCAGTTTCGAGAGCGTACCCCATACGCTTCAGCAGCATAAGTGCCACTGACGAATCAATTCCTCCGGATAGTGCTGCAAGGATTTTCATTGTATCATCTTCATTGTCAGGTTGTAAATAACAATGCCTGCTGTCACGGCAACATTGAGCGAATGTTTAGTTCCATATTGTGGCAACTCGATGCAACGGTCAGCCATGTCGATTGCCTCTTGTTGCACTCCGTTCACCTCGTTTCCCATAATGATGGCATATTTGGCACCATTTTCAGGGGTGAAGTCGTCGAGCATTGTCGAGTCAGTCGCTTGCTCAATGGCAAGGATTGTGTAACCATCACGTTTTAGGTCGCTGATAGCTTCGAGTGTGTCATCGTAGTGCACCCAGTCAACCGAGAACTCTGCGCCAAGAGCACTTTTATGAATCTCGGCATTCGGTGGGGTGGCAGTAATACCACAAAGCACCATACGTTCAGCCCTATAGGCATCGCATGTTCTGAAAATAGAGCCTACGTTGTTCAGTGAGCGAATATGGTCGAGCACGACAACGAGAGGTGTCTTCGAAGCTCGTTTGAACTCTTCGGTTGATATCCTTATTATCTCTTCGGTCTCTAACTTTTTCATTGCGCAAAATCTAAAAAGGGCACTCTCGCCTTTGCTACGGCATGAGTGCCCTTTTTTTCATATCAATAATTATAGTTGATTACTTAACGCGCTCGCAGTAGCTTCCGTCGCGAGTGTCAACGCGTATGGTCTCGCCTTCGTTGATGAAGAGAGGCACGCGGATTTCAACGCCAGTCTCCAATCTTGCTGGTTTTGTTGCGTTAGTTGCAGTATCGCCCTTCAAACCAGGCTCGGTGTATTCCACCTGAAGTTCAACTTTGGTAGGCAACTCAGCGAAGAGGATAGTATCAGCTGAAGCATCGATAACGACATCGCAAATCATACCATCTTTCAGGAAGTCAACACCTGTGATAAGGTCGTGAGCGATAGGCACCTGCTCGTAGTTTTCCTGATTCATGAATATATAGTCCTCGCCTTCTTTGTAAAGGAACTGGAACGGACGGCGTTCTACACGTACATCTTCCAATTTCTCGCCAATGTTGAAACGACGCTCGAGGACACGTCCATCAACGACATCCTTGAATTTCACATTCATGATAGTATTGCCTTTACCTGGTTTGCGATGCTCGAACCAGATTACGAAGTAGAGGTGTCCCTCCATACGGATACACATTCCGTTTTTAACGTCCTGAGAGTTTATCATATCTTTTCAATTTATTTTTCAAAAAAATCCAACTGCCAATAATCGACAATGTGGCAATTGGATTTCTGTCTGTTTAGTTGCGGAGGTAGGACTCGAACCTACGACTTTCGGGTTATGAGCCCGACGAGCTACCACTGCTCCACTCCGCGATATTATTTCCCTATGGAAATCGACTGCAAAGGTACATCTTTTCGCTGATATGGCAAAAGTTTTGACGTTAAAAATTCTTAATAACATCTGCTGCATTATCCATCAGCCATTTAGGCGTAGATGTAGCCCCACATATTCCTACTGTCTTGACATTTTGGAACCACTCTTGACGTATTTTTTTAACGTCAGATATTTGGTACGAGTTCTTGTTTATTTTTCTGCATTCGTCAAACAGAATTCTTCCGTTTGAACTTTTCTCGCCTGCTATGAACAGAATCAGGTCGTAGTTTGCTGCGAACTGCCGAATGTTGGGTATTCGGTTTGCCACCTGTCGGCATATAGTATCGTGGTAGATAAATTCCGTTGAGGCTGGAATTGAATTTTTTATTTTATCTACTATCTGGTTAAATGTTTCGATAGATTTGGTGGTCTGCGAAAACAGAATTATAGGTTTGTTGAAATCCACTTTGTCGAGGTTCTCCTCGCTTTCGATGATTATGGCCTTGTTGTCGCATTGTCCGTTGAGGCCTACGACTTCGGCATGGCCTATCTTGCCGTATATCACAATCTGTGCATCAGGGTTAGCAGAATAGGCTTCTTTGATTTTTTTCTGCAACTGCAGCACAACGCTACATGTAGCATCTATGATGGTTATATTGTTTTTCCTGGCAGTGGCATATGTCAAAGGCGGTTCGCCATGTGCCCTGAGCAGTACTGTAGTGTCGTTCAGTTTCTCGAATTCTTTTTGGTCAATACATACCAATCCTGCTTTCGACAGTCGTTCAACCTCTTGCCCGTTGTGTACGATGTCGCCTAAACAATATAGAGTATCATGAGTCAGCAATTGCTTTTCGGCTGTCGATATTGCCCTCACGACACCTGGACAAAACCCCGATTGGGGGTCAATGGTAATTGATATTTTATTTTCTTTATTCATTTTTTAGTGTTCTATGTTGTTGCTTCCACTTCAGGTAAGTACCTTTAATTTCCACATTGTCGATTTGGGTTTAGATCTCTGCGGACCATTTAACACCGAACAATTGTGCACCTGGGTTGTTGCGGTATGTTGCCCTGAACATGAATTGTATCCTGAAATAGGACAAAATGTTCGACAAACCGAACCCACATTCTATGTATGGCATCTTGGCAAATCCGTTGATTCCGACAGGCGATTGTCCTGCGTTCAGGCGGTTGTATAATTTGACCTGCTTGTCAGACAGGCTTCCATAGCAGATGTTGAAATAGATGTCCTCCCTTATGCCGAGTTTCTTCACCCATGGCATGTAGCCGAACAGGTAGCCATGAGTTTGGTATCGCAGGGTTGCTGCCGTCATCATATCTGCTGCAAACTCCATCTGGTTCATCAGGGTGAAATCGCTATTCATATATAGAGTTCCGCGTGCCGAACGTGGGTATATGAACATCGAAAAAGGTGCCGCACCTATGAGTGCTGATGCTTGTGCGGTCCAACTCAGATGACCAAATCCGACAGGTACTTTTTGTGCGATATAGATTCCCGTCTTGCCATAGTGGCTACGTGTGCCGTTGTCGTCGTAATATCCTGCTTCACCGAAGATATGGACAACGGGGTATTTCCCTTTCAGCCAATGACGATTGAAATAGGTGTTAAGGTATTTCTGTTCCCATCCTAAACGGATGTCGTATCTCAATCCAAGGTTGTCAATGCCAACGTGGCGTATCCTTTGTCCGTAGAGTTCACTTTTGAACGTAATGTTGGTTTTCCCAACCTTGTCGTTAAAGGTGAATCGTACGGTGGCTATTGACCTTATCTCGTTCGTGGCACGATGTTTTTTCTGGAATAGTGCATTGCAGAGGTTGTCAGCATCGTTTATATTGTTCTCGTCGAACACGAAGGTCTCGTCAAATCCGTATTTATACGATTTGTGGTCATAGAAGAGACCTATTATTCCACGCCGGTCGGGGGTCATATATTGCATATTGCCACCATAGAGCATCTCTTCAGCCTTGTGAGCATACCCGAAATAGCCACCTATGGTGAACCTATCGAGCATCATAGCATTGCTCCTCAAGGAAATAGCAGGCGTTATTCCGTCATGCTGGTTGAAATGCAGCATATTGAATATTGGACCTATGTCAATTGGACCTGCGTGAATGTACTGGGTCAGCAGCAAGTCGAATGTAGTCTTCACAAACCGTACGAACGGAGTGTTGGCTATTGAATCAATTTTTTCATCGGTGGATTGCAATTGTATGTTGTTATCCTTGTGAAGAGTTCCGTATTTGCGATTTGCGAACAATAGGAGTCCCATGAGGTTGAAGTTATCTATTTTCATAGGGTTAATACCTAACGACAGAGCTTGCGACCCGATGCTGTCGTTGTCGGTCCATCTGAAAGAGTTCAGGATGTTTATGTTCGTGTATGGAGAAGTCTCAATTGAAGCTTCTTCTATTTTTCCTGTCAGCGAATCGGCAGTGATTGTTCCCTGCAGATACAATCCGTTCGTCGATTTGGGCTTGAACCGGATTATGTATCTTTTAGGCGATTCGGTTGAATCGACAAGGTAGTAGTTGTAATATAGTTTAGGCGATTTGGTAATAGGCGAGGCGAAATTGGAATTCAATATCGTGATATAGGGGTCGTAAAGGTTCACCTTGGGCGAGTAGGATTCAGCTATCTGGTGCCATTGCTGTAACGTGAATACAGGTAATGCTTTTTCGGTCAGCTTCCCATCATTAGTTGCCATATGGTAGGCAGGCAGCGAGAATGTGCTGTCGTTACGGTCGATTATGCCTTTCTCGATGTTTCGGAAAAGCCGTTTTTGCGTAAGGCTGTTGGGTAGGTCGGTTAGGTTTATCTGCAATTCGCTCTCGGTGGTATCCCTTGTTTGTGTTTCATTTATATGTCTGTTCCGGTATATGTGGTTTATAATTCCTATGACCTTTTCGTTGTCAGGCGAGACGGTGATTTCTTCCAGCAATGATACCTCTTCTTCCATCATAATGTGTATCATTTGGTCGTGTCCGTAGTCGAGTTTCAGGTGTTTCTGTTTGAATCCAACGACCGATATGTTTAGGTATCTTTGCGGACTATGACTGCGGAGGAGGAAAAAACCTTCGTCGTTGGTTGTAGTACCAATCTTTGTTCCGGGGAACCATACATCAGCCTGTCGCAGGGGTGTAGAATCATTGTCAATAACCTGTCCGATGATTACTATGTCTTGACCATATGCCAGAGCACATATAATCAGTATCAGCAGCAATATAGTTGACCTTCTTATCCCCATTTGCGTCAATACACAATCTTGTCAAGTATCTTCGTGAAGTATGCCATTGTGATGCCGTAGTTCGTTATCGGCACTCCAGCTTTTTTTGCAGATTCAATTCTCGATATCATATCACGCCTGTTTATCATACAGGCTCCACAATGTATGACGAGGTCATATTGTTCGATATCCTTAGTCCAGTCGTTGCCAGACACGATGTCGAAATGTATATTGGGGTCGATGACCTTTCTAATCAAGGCAGGTATTTTTTCGCGACCTATGTCTTCAGAGAGAGGGGCATGAGTGCATGCCTCGGCAATGAGTATCTTGCTCTTCCCGTCCAATTTTGAGAATGCCTTAACTCCTTCGATGAAAGTCTCAATATCACCTTTCCATTGAGCCATTAGTACGGAGAACGAAGTCAACCGAACACCATCAGGTTTATTTTTATATACAAAATCGAATACCTGCGAATCAGTGATTATCAAGTCTGGTTTTATACTGAGGTTTCCGACATAGTTCTCGGGTGTGCAACACACGGCTGTGCAACCATGATCTAACAGTTCGCGGATAGTCTGAACTTGCGGCAAAATGAGTCGTCCTTGTGGTGCCTGTTTGTCTTGCGGCATTACGAGTAGTACCTTGTCGCCAGCTTTGGTGAGATGTGTAACTATTGTTTTCTTTTCAGCAATACGTTCTTTGATGTGACCTAATGCAAATAGCAGTCCTTCTCTGTTTTTGCCAGTCAGAGCGTTGACCAAAATGCTTCCATCGTGAGCTTTGTGATTTCCAAAATCATTGGTAACCACAATGGTACGTGCTGCATGATTTTTTACAAGTTCAATCCATTGTTTTGTTCTCGGGGAGATTTCTTCGTTTGACGACAACACGATTATTGCAATGTCAGTTCCTCGTAGTATCTCTTTTGCCCTTGTCACACGTTGTGTTCCCAATGCTGTTTCATCGTCAAAACCTGGAGTGTCGATGAATACACAGGGACCTATTCCGTTTATTTCGATACTTTTTTTGACAGGGTCGGTCGTTGTGCCAGCCATAGGCGATGTGATGCTCACATCTTGTCCTATCAGCATATTGACCAAGGTCGATTTTCCGGCATTGGTCGGACCAAACACTCCTATTGTCGTTCTGTTCAGCATATCACATTATGGGTAAGTTCTATTTATTACGCTATTATTTTTTCTCTGTTGACAACTCTATTTTCGGTCGTTTTTGAATTTATTTATGCAGGTTATCCTTCAGAATCGTCTCGACTTGATAAATAGAATATACCTATATTAATCCTTCAGGCAATCTGACAATCATTGTTTTCTTCTCGGCATCTTGTCCCTCAACCTCAATTGCCCCTGCTGGGACGAGATTTCCGTCAACATCGAATAGGATATTTTCCGTTGAGTCGTCATAATCACGGATTGTTCCTATTTCACGTCCATCCACCTTGTCGATGAGCTTATATCCCACGTAGTATGCAGGGTTGAATTCGTCAGTTTCCACTTCTTCGACATATTCGTCGTCCACATGGGCATCTTTGTTCACCAAGCGTTCGAGTATCTTCTGTGTCATTCTCTCGAACGAGACCAACAATCCGTTTCTGCCTCTTGTCCTGACACTTGCAATCTCGAATGGCACCATCAGCCCATCTATTTCAGCCAATATGAATTTGCATTCCTCGTAATCGAATGGTACCTCGACCATTAGGTTTATCTCACCATTTACGCCGTGAGTCTTGTTGAATTTCCCGATTCTCGTCATGCTTTCTTTTTTTGCTGTTGCAATACTATCGTCTGCTTGCCTTTCTTGAGAGAATGCCATATTAAATAAATTCCGAGTGCTATGAAAGGCACTGACAGCAGTTGTCCCATATTGAAAAGCATGTCAGCTTCGAACTCTGACTGGTTGTTCTTCAATATTTCTATGATAGGGCGTGTGAGGAATACACCAAGGAATCCTATGCCTGAGCATAATCCGACATATTTGCCTCCGTCACGTTTCCAGAAGAAATAATTTGTCAATGCCAATGTGATGAGGTATGCCAGTGCTTCGTAAAGTTGGGTAGGGTGGCATGCCATCAGGTTCCCAGCTTCGTCGAAGAACTGCTCTTCGCCACGGACGAAAATGAATCCCCAAGGCATATCTGTAGGATGACCATAAATTTCGCTATTCATCAGGTTGCCGATTCTGATACATGCAGCGAGAAAAGGGGCGCCGAGAAACAATCTGTCGCCTAACCACCACATATTCTGTTTGGTCATGTATTTCGACAACAGCCAGCAACAGAGCACAACAGCTATCGCACCTCCATGCGAAGCCAATCCTCCGTGCCATACTTTTGGAATTTCTGAAAGGTTCTGTGAATAGTATTCCCAATCATAGAAAAACACGTGTCCCAATCTTGCCCCGACTATCGTTGCGACAACCATCCAGAAGAAAGTGTTGTCGGTCCATGATTCTGGAGCACCGTCATGTTTGAAAGACTTGTCAATAACCCATATTGCTCCGAGGAAGCCTATAGCGTATAAAAGCCCATACCATCTTACCTCAATTTGTCCTAATCTGAAAATTGTAGGGTCAATATCCCAAACAATTGATAACAATAAATCGTTCATATTCTATACGTTAGTTTTATAAAAATGGGTTATATCTTTTTTCATCACCAATGGTAGTGGTTGGACCATGTCCGCAATAGACCGTAGTCTCATCCGGCAACACGAGGAGTTTATTGCGAATTGAAGCAATCAAAGTGCTGTAGCTTCCTCCTGGCAGGTCAGTTCTGCCTATTGAACCATTGAAAAGCGTATCGCCTGCAAAAAGTATTTTCTCACTCTCGTTGTGAAAACAGACGCCATCTTCGGTATGTCCAGGTGTGGGTATTGTGTCGAATTTAATTTTACCGATTTGGATGATCCCTTCTGCCTTTTCGGGACGAACACCATATTTCTCGCTTACCCAAGGGTTGCCTGCACAATGGTCGGGGTGCATATGGGTATTCAGCAAGTGCATAATTTTTATGCCTTTCCCTTCTACAAAATATTCCAACTCCTCAATCTCGTTATCGGTTGATGCACCACAATCGATGATTGCCCCCTCCATACTCTCTTCGCACCATACGACGTAGGTGTTTTCCATGTATGGGTTGAATGTAAACTGTTTTATTTTCATAATGGCATATATATAGCTTTTTTAGTTTCGAAAAATTCCTCAGCGAACCAATCTTTTAAGTCATAAACGGTAGTTCTATTTTTGAATGGTGCGATTTCGGCATCTATTTCGCCTCCTTTAAGGCATATAAGTCCGTTTGGCAGTGCATTCATATGTTTAGACGAAACGTTTTTCCGTGTCAGTCTCACAAGGGTCTGCATATCCATTGCAGCACGCGATACTACGAAATCGTGTCGTGTCTTGATGTCCTCGATTCTTGCATGGTGCGTTTCTGTGTTGTTTAGTCCAATCGATTGGGCAACTGCATCTGCAACGCGGAGCTTTTTATTTGTAGAATCTATCAATGTAAACTTACATTCAGGGAACATTATAGCCAAGGGTATGGCTGGAAATCCACCGCCAGTCCCGACATCAATAATTGATGTCCCATCCTTGAATCTCAGTACTTTGGCTATTGCAAGCGAATGTAATACATGCCGTTCGTAGAGGTTATCAATATCCTTACGTGATATGACGTTGATTTTGCTGTTCCAATCCAAATAAAGTTCATAGAGAGCCTCGTATTGAGATATTTGCCTCTCTGTCAGGTTGTCGAAATATTTATTTATCAGTTCAATTCCCATTTATATTGATTTTGCACATTATTCAATATGATTTTGGCTGTCTTGTCCCATAATTATATTGATGGTTTGCGAGTCATAATCAAATCGGCTGCAAAGATAGTGTTTTTTTTCTGATATGGCAACTGTTTAGACGATTTTTTTTGTTGCCCCTTTTATATTGGTTTCTCTGTGCGTATCTTTACCTTTTCTCTTTGATGATGTTGATGGTTTATAGGCAATGACAGTGACAGTATTTACAAAATATCGACTATGTGTGAAATATATGAATATTTATTCTGAAAATTCACTTTTAGTTCCAAAAAAATGTATTTACTTTGCAGCCGTTTTGAGAAACATACGAATTTTTATTATTAACAATTAGATGTCGTAAAATAAAATAGGCGTCTTTATTAAAAATTTATCATTATGGAAATGGAAGAACAGATTAAGAAAATGATAGCTGAGAAGCTTGATGTTGAATTATCTCAAGTTACTGACAATGCGAGTTTCACCAACGACCTCAGTGCTGATTCTCTTGATACAGTTGAGCTTCTTATGGATTTCGAGAAGACTTTTGATGTGAAAATTCCTGAAGAGGAGGCTGAGAAAATCGCTACAGTTGGTGATGTTATCAACTTTATCAAAAACGCTAAGAAATAATTTGTAATGGAAATAAAACGTGTAGTAATCACCGGTCTCGGTGCTGTTACTCCCGTTGGAAATACTGTCCCGCTCATGTGGGACAGTGTTGTAAATGGTCGAAGTGGAGCAGCACCTATTACACTCTTTGACGCTTCAAAATTCAAAACCCAATTTGCCTGTGAGGTCAAGGATTTCAATCCAAATGAATTTATTGACGCTAAGTCGGCTCGTAAAATGGATCGTTTTTCGCAGTTGGCGGTATGTTCGGCTGGCGAAGCATTACGCGACTGTGGCATTGACCTTGAGACTGAAGATCGTAATCGTATAGGCTGTGTTTATGGTGTTGGTGTTGGTGGATTGAAAGGGTATGAAGATGAAATTATGTATTATGCTCAAAATATTGAGGATGGGCCACGTTTTTCGCCATTCTTCATTCCGCGTATGATTCCTGACATTTGCGTTGGGCATATATCTATAATGTATGGTCTTCGTGGACCAAACTTTGTTACGGCTGCTGCATGTGCCTCGTCGTCAGTTGCATTAATAGATGCCATGAATCTTATACGTCTCGGCAAAGCTGATGTCATGGTCGCTGGAGGTTCGGAAGCTGCTGTCAATATTTCGGGTATTGGCGGTTTTGGTGCTATGAAGGCTATTTCGACGCGTAACGATGATCCGGAACATGCTTCTCGTCCTTTCTCTAAGAGTCGTGATGGTTTTGTGCTTGGCGAAGGAAGTGCAACTCTTATCCTTGAGGAGTATGAACATGCCATTCGACGTGGGGCTCATATATACGCTGAATTGGCTGGCGGTGGACTTTCGGCTGATGCTTATCATATAACAGCTCCAGATCCTGATGGCGCTGGTGCTCTACGTGTCATGAAACTTGCTCTTGATGATGCAGGCATATCACCTTCGGAAGTGGATTACATCAATGTACATGGCACTTCAACTCCGCTTGGCGATGTGGCTGAAGTCCGTGCAATACAGAATCTTTTCGGAGATCATGCGTACGACCTCAATATTTCGTCAACTAAATCTATGACTGGTCATTTGCTTGGCGGTGCAGGAGCTCTTGAGGCTGTAATTTCAGCTCTTGCAATAGAACATGGAATAGTGCCTCCTACAATAAACCATGCTGATGACGATATTGACGAGAACATTGATAATAAACTGAATTTTACTTTCAATGCCGCACAGCATCGAGACATCCGTGTCGCTATTTCAAACACTTTTGGTTTTGGTGGACATAACGCTTCTGTAGTTTTGAAAAAAATGTAAGGTAAGTTCTATTTATCGGGTCAACCGAAATAGAATTACCAACAATAAAAAGTTAAATTCGTAACAAATAGAACTTACCATAACTATGGCTTTAATAAAATCTGTTCGTGGATTCACACCTGAAATAGGAGAAGACACGTTCCTTGCCGATAATGCCACTATCATAGGTGATACTCATATAGGCAATGGGTGTAGCATTTGGTTCAATGCTGTACTTCGTGGTGATGTTAATACTATTCGTATAGGCAATCATGTAAACATACAGGATGGGGCAGTGCTTCATACTCTATATCAGAAATCTGTTATTGAGATTGGCGATTATGTTAGCGTAGGTCACAATGTGACTATTCATGGTGCCAAGATATGCGATTATGCTCTTGTCGGCATGGGAGCAACGGTACTTGATGGGGCTGTAGTAGGAGCTGGAGCAATCATTGCTGCCAATGCTCTTGTCCTTTCGAATACGATTGTTCCTCCAAATACTATTTGGGCCGGAGTACCTGCAAAGCAGGTTAAAGAGGTGTCGCCTGAGCAGGCTCGTGAGATAAACCAGAAGATTGCTCATAATTACGCAATGTATGCATCGTGGTATGAGAAATAAATTTTTCGTACTGCTTTGCGTTGTCCTTGCGCTCTTTTGGGGGTGCGGCAATACGTCATCGTCAGATTCTTCCGACTGCGACATGGATTCTGTTTTTGCAATGCCTACCTTTGATGTTGACTCAGCATATTCGTTTGTTGAACGGCAATGTGATTTCGGTCCTCGTGTTCCAGGCACTGATGCTCATACAGCTTGTCTCAAGTGGTTGGTTTCAGAATTCAGCCGTCTTGGAGCAGATACTGTCATCGTGCAAGAGGGATTTGCACGAATATATAGCGGTGATATGAAACCACTCCGCAACGTTATAGTCTCATTCAATGCGTCTTCAGACCGTCGTCTGCTTTTCTGTGCACATTGGGATAGTCGTCCTTTTGCTGACAATGAACTTTTGGTAGAGAATCGCCGACGTGCTATCCTTGGTGCAGATGATGGGGCGAGTGGTGTAGGTGTCCTTTTAGAACTTGCCAGGATTCTTGGTTTGAATCCGCCTTCGGTAGGTGTTGATATAATACTTTTTGACCTTGAAGATTGGGGAGCACCAGAATGGGAACATTCTGTTCTTGCAGAAGGCGAGGATTGGTGTCTCGGGTCTCGTTATTGGGCTTTGCATCGACATATTCCAGGTTATCGTCCGGAATATGCTATCCTTCTTGATATGGTTGGTGGCAATGATGAGCGTTTCTATCGTGAATATTTCTCAGAAAGGAATGCCAAATGGCTTAATGATAAGGTTTGGGGACAAGCTTCTGCTCTCGGATTATCGTCTCGTTTTGTTGATGAAATTGGTGGAGCGATTACCGACGATCATCTCCCTCTTTATGATATAGCCTCTATACCTTCAATTGATATAGTTGCTTTCAACCAAAATCGAGATAATGGGTTTCCCGAATATTGGCATACACTTAAAGACGACATGTCCAATATTTCTAAGACGACACTTTCTGACGTCGGCAATCTCGTTGTTTCGCTTGTTTATTAAATCATGACCTTGTTAACGCAATTGCTGGAATAACTATCATGCGTAACATTATTTTAATAATTGTGTTGACTTGTTTTTTGTGTTGTAAAGTCATTGCACAAGTTCCAGTTGAGGGAAGTCACTACAGACCCACTGGAATTGCGCCGAAATTCTTCGGTCCTTATGCTTATCCTATACCTGATCTTGATGAGGCGAAAGTGTCTGATAAACTCACGTTTCAAATAGCGGGAGATGTCAATATCGGGCATATCGGTGGTAAAGGAGCCGAGGATTATACATATGCACCTTCATTTAAACTTGTATTGCCTTTGTGGACAGATAGAGCAAATCTGTCTTGTTGGGGCGAATTTTATGAATGGTGGCAGGATACTGAGGCTACAAGAAGAGCACGTCGGTATAATGAACAATCTGACTTGAAATCGCATGGCAGTGGGCAAATATGGATAGGTCTTGATATACTTGCACTGAGGGAAACAACGAAACGTCCGTCCATTATCATTTCTGCAAATTTCTTGACGGCTGCAGGTGGAAATTATGCGCTTGCCCGCCATTATGATGCTCCCGGTTATCATTTTACCGGCTCTATAGGAAAGGACATTATATTCAAAAATGCAAGTACATTACGTTTCTCCGGAACAATCGGCTTTGTATGTTGGCAAACTGATAGAGGTGCTCAGAATGATGCTTTTCTTGTTGGTGCCAAGGCTTCATATAATCATCGTGTTTTCTCGTTGAGTGCCGAGTATTCATATTATTTTGGGTGGGAGAAATTTGGTGATGCTCCTCAGACTTTCAAGACAAGGCTTGATTTCCATATAAAAAGATTCTCTCCATTTATCTATTACGTGCATGGTGTTGAGGATTATCCTTTTGACCAGATTAGAGTCGGATTGAAAGTTAGTTTTGATGTTTTGAAATATTTGAAGAAAGACACTAATCGCTAAATACTAATATTATGTCAAAACCAATTTGCCATTTGCCTCTTCTGTCACGGTTTAATAAGGACAACGAATACGAGGTCGGTGTCGATGAAGCTGGACGTGGTTGTTTGGCTGGTGATGTGTATGCTGCGGCTGTCATATTTCCTTCAGGTTATGTCAACGATGATATCAACGACAGTAAAAAACTTTCACCAGCAAAACGTGAAATGTTAGCAGAGGTCATCCGTCGAGATGCTATTGCCGTTGGGGTAGGTATCGCAACGGTTGCTGAGATTGACGAAATAAATATATTGAACGCATCAATGCTTGCTATGAAGCGGGCACTTGATGAGGTTCGCGGTAAATCTCCTATTGATTTTATTCTCGTTGATGGCAATCGTTTTCCTGGTGTAGATTATTCCGAACACCATTGCGTTGTACATGGCGATGCTACATATCTTTCGATTGCTGCTGCGTCAATCATTGCAAAGACCGAACGTGACAAGGCGATGACTATTCTTTCTGCTCAGTTTCCAAAATATGCGTGGGATATTAACAAAGGGTATCCTACGAAGAGTCATCGCGAGGCAATCCGTAAATTTGGAATTACTTCCTATCATCGTCTTTCTTTCCGATTGGAATGATGATTTTTTTATCATTTTGCACAGACTTATCCTAAAAAAACGTCGTTCGATTGACTTGTTTTCAAATCCATTTTTTGTATTTTCTCATTTTTATCGTCTGCAATGACCATTTTTTGTATTTTTTAATTACTTCATTCCTTTGAAATGCTGATAGTTATAATAAAAATTAAATATTTTGCAAAAAAAATACCTTTCTAATGTTGCATAACGAAATTATTCCTAAATTTGCACTGTTTTTATGTACAAATATTTGTTCAACAATTAAAAATCAAAAAGCAATGAAAAAGTTAGTATTGTTTATGGCTGTTGCTACTGCAGTAGCATTCGCATCTTGTGGTAACAACGAGGAGACTACTGAAGAGGTAGTTGACGAGGCTATCGAGGTAGTTGAAGAGCCAGTTGAGGAGCCAGTTGTAGAAGAGGTTGCTGCTGAGGAAGTACCTGCTGAGGAAGCTGCTCCAGTTGCTGAGTAATTTTAAGCTGTAAACAACTTAAATTACTGCGTGATTTCCTAAATGGGAATCACGCTTTTTTTATTTATGTGTTTTTCTTTTGCAATACAAATATTTTTCGTAACTTTGCAGCGCATTTAGATTACTATGCTGAAGGTTGTCATAGATCCTAAGATTTCTCGCTTTCAGGTATTGAAACTATTTGATAGCGCAGGTATAAGGTTCGATTCTTTCGACCCTTCCCCTATTATTCACTCATCGAATTTTCCAGTGGAATTGATTTCTTGCTCTCTACTATCTAAAACGCCTGCTTTTGCAATATATGACGAGATGTCTCGCTTTGGCATTTCCAGTTTGCGTGTGGTGCGTCATTTGAATATTGATGATGGTGATATTGCTCTTATGGTTCCTTCTGATGCAAAATATAAGGGCATAGAATGGTTTAGAGACAAGGTTGTGGCAACTCCTTATCCAGCTCTATTAGCTGCATTTTTTAGCGAACATTCTGTCCGTGCAGAGGTGATTTCGTCTTCTTCAGGCATATTATCCGAATATCCACTTGCTGATGCTTATTGTTTGAAAACACATTGCAATGCTTCAAATCTGAATATGAAGATTGTTGAAATTGTTTCTCATTCTGATTGTGTCGTAGCATCGTATGGCAATTTTTCTGTTTCGGATCAGGTAATTGCCGATGATTTTATTTTTCGTCTTGATGCTGCTCTTTCTGCTCGTGACAAGAAGTTGGTACATATGTTTATACCTATAAGGTTTGCTGATGTCGTGGAAAGGGAAATCCGTTCTATATATCCTTTCGTTTCTCGTTCAGATTTTTTTGAACATGCAAAATTCGAATTTGTCGCAGACGAAAGTTGGTTTTGGGATGTGATAGACCATTTTAAATCGCTTGGTGCATCCGAGATATACCTCTCAAATATTGCTTCGTATATTCCTTGATTATTAAAATTAAAATATTATATTACTATGACTATTGACAATTACAATTTCAAAGGTAAAAAAGCCTTCGTCCGTGTGGATTTCAATGTCCCTGTTGACGAGAATTTTGTTATCACTGACGATACACGTATTCGTGCTGCTATGCCTACGTTGAAACACATCGTCGAGAATGGCGGTCGTCTTATCATGGCTTCACACATGGGTCGTCCTAAAAAGAATCCAGATCCTAAATATTCGTTGAAGTGCATTCTCCCTCGTGTGTCTGAATTGCTCGGTGTTGAGGTAAAGTTTGCTGAAGATTGCAATCAAGCTGACGAGATATGCGCTTCGCTCAAAGATGGCGAGGCTGTGTTGCTCGAAAATCTTCGTTTCTATGCTGAGGAGGAGGGAAAACCTCGTGGATTGGCTGAAGATGCTTCGGACGAGGAGAAAGCTGCTGCAAAAAAAGCTATCAAAGCCGCACAGAAAGAGTTTGCAAAACATCTTGCTTCTTATGCTGATTGTTATGTGAACGATGCTTTCGGTACTGCACATCGTGCTCACGCTTCTACAGCTGTCATGGCTTCGTCGTTCGACAAGGACAACAAGATGTTTGGTTTCTTGATGGAGAAAGAAGTTAAGGCTGTCGAAAAGGTTATGGCTAATCCTGCTCGTCCTTTCACTGCTATCATGGGTGGGTCGAAAGTTTCTACCAAAATTGAAATTATAGAAAATCTCTTGACGAAGGTCGATAACCTCATCATTGTAGGTGCTATGACTTATACTTTCATCAAAGCTCAGGGTGGAATGATTGGTGATTCGCTTCATGAGGATGACAAAATGGATCTCTCGCTCGAACTTTTAAAGAAAGCTGAGAAGAATGGAGTGAAGATGTACTTGCCTGTTGATAATGTAATAGCCGATAAATTCGATAACAATGCTCATCGTCAGACAACCGAAATTCATAATGTTCCTAATGGTTGGATAGGTATGGATATCGCTGAAATGAGTGAGCGTGTTTTCGCTGATGTCATCAAAAGTTCTAAGACTGTCCTTTGGAATGGTCCTGCAGGAGTATTCGAAATGGAGAACTTTGCTCATGGTTCGAAAGCACTTGCTCAAGCTGTAGCTGACGCTACACAACTTGGAGCATACTCGCTCGTTGGTGGTGGTGATTCTGTCGCTTGTATCAACAAGTTTGGTCTTGCCGACAAAGTGAGCTATGTCTCAACTGGTGGTGGTGCTCTCCTCGAAGCTATCGAAGGAAAGGTGTTGCCAGGCATTGCTGCAATTAACGATTGATGTATGGTTACCAACAATATTCAGCGCGAGTTTTTCCTCACGGGCGAAACTCGCGCTTTTTCGTTCCGTCGTAATCAACTTTTGAATCTTCGCAGTTCTCTTCTGAAACATGAAAAAGAAATATATCGGGCATTGTTTGCCGACCTTCATAAATCTGAAGAGGAGGCTTTTCTGACCGAAATAAGCATAGTCTTGGGCGAAATTGATTATGCCCTTCGTCATCTGCGTTCTTGGATGCGCGACCATCGTGTACGTCCAAATCTTTCGGTGTTACCATCTCGAAGTTGGATTCACTACGAGCCTCTTGGTACTGCGCTTATCATTGCACCTTGGAATTATCCAGTCAACCTACTTCTTTGTCCACTTGTTGGTGCTATTGCTGCTGGTTGTACTATTGTGCTTAAATCTTCGCCATATGCACCTAACGTAGATAAGGTATTACGTTCAGTGGTACGCGATGCTTTCGACGAACGATATGTCGGATATTATAGTGGTGGACGTGATGTGAATACCGAGTTGCTTGCCCTCTGTTGGGATTTTATCTTCTACACTGGTTCTCCCAGAGTTGCACATGTTGTCGCAGAAGCAGCCGCAAAGCATCTTACTCCTTGTGTTCTTGAACTTGGAGGGAAGTCGCCTTGTATTGTTGACAGTATGGCGGATGTCCGACTTGCTGCTCGTCGCATTGTTTGGGGTAAATTGATAAATGCTGGTCAGACTTGTATAGCTCCTGACTATATGTTTGTCCATCGTTCGTTGAAGACGGCTTTTATAGCAGAACTCCGTCATTGGATTCGCGAGTTCTATGGCGAGGAAATCTCATCTTCACCATTCTATCCACATATCATACGTGATGAAGCTGTGGAGCGTTTGCGCAAATTGGTACCTTTTGAATTGAAAGTAGATAGTAACAGATGTGTTGAGCCTGTGATACTCGAAGATGTGCGTCCTGACGACCCAGTGATGCAGGAGGAGATTTTCGGACCAATATTTCCTATCCTTGAATTTGATGATATCAACGAGGTCGTACGTTTCGTAAATGACCATCCAAAGCCACTCGCTTTCTATTATTTCGGTTCTGTTGCTAAAGGCAAACGTATCATTTCGCAGACTTCGTCAGGTGGTGCCTGCATCAACGATACGCTTATGCACATCACAAATGTCAACCTTCCATTTGGTGGAGTTGGGAACAGCGGAATGGGTAAATATCACCGTTACGAATCGTTCCTTGCTTTTTCCAATCGTCGTGCGGTCGTTAGCTCGGTGACATGGTTCGACCTAAAGGTGAAATTTGTTCCCTTCCGTGGGTTGAAATATCTGAAACGGTTTCTATGAAATCCTATTCAGTTTCTGTAAGCCACTGCTTGAACTCAGTGGCTTTTATTTTGCTTATGAATATGCTCTCGTCGGTTCGTATATTGAGTCTAACTGATAGTTTGTTGTTCAATTCATTAGTAATCTCTTTGATGGCATATCTATTGATGATATGCTGTCGATCTGCCCTATAGAATATGTGAGGATTGAGTTGGTTGTATATCTCTTCCAATGTCGAATTCAATATATGTGTGCTTCCATCGAATGTTACTATCTGCACTATTTGGGTATTGAGATATATCATTGCTATCTCTTTTGTTTCAATTGGTATCAGTCTATCCAATTTCTGTATAAGAATGCAATTTTTGTATTTCTTGCTTTTGTATTGACGCATTGCATCTATTTGGTTTCTTGACCAAACAGCATGTTTGTGCATTGCGTGCTTTAGTTTTTCGATGTCTATTGGTTTCAGTAGATAATCTACTGCATTCACATTGAACGCAGAGATAGCATACTCCTCATATGCGGTCGTAAATACTATCGGTGCTACGACATCTACTTCATCAAATATTGCAAATGACGACCCATCAGCCAACGTGACATCCATAAATATGACGTCAGGTGTTGGATTATTCTTAAGGTATTCTACGCTTTCCTCTATGGTCTGCAAGGGCCCTTCTATAATGCAACTTGGTTCTAATTTCTTAATGTTTGTCTTGAGCAACTTGAAAGCTGCCATTTCGTCTTCTATTATAAGATAGGTATTCATATAACTGGTATGGTAACTTTAAATATATTATTATGTTGTGATATTTCTATCTCCTGACCATTTATTATATTAATTCTCTCGTTGAGCATTTTCAATCCCAATCCACTACTGCTGACAGCTTCACGTCGGGGAATGATTGGGTTGGTCACCTCAATTTTATCTTCCCTGGCAGTAACTTTAATAATCATAGGGTGGTTATTGGAAATAGTATTATGTTTTATGACATTCTCAAGTAACAGCTGTATAGAGAATGGTAGCAGGTGTTTGTCGAGAATATTTTCGTCAACATCATATTTGATTGTTAGGCAAGTGTCGTATCTGATGATTAGCAGGTCGCCATATGATTTTGCAAAGTTGAGCTCTTCTCTAACCGTTGTAACTTCTGTCTGGTTCAGGACATACCTGTATATGGCAGATAGTTTGTGTACGAACTCACTGCTTCGGCTGCTATTGATAGCTATCAGTGAATCGAGTGTGTTCAGCGAATTGAATAGGAAATGCGGATTCAGTTTTGTCTTCAGCACTTCGTATTTGTACATGAAGTTGGCTGTTTTCAGTGTCTCGTTCTCTGTCTCTATCTCTTTTTTCCTATCAAAGAAATATTTTATCATTATGGTCAGACATGCGATAATCATTATGCTGAAATCGCGAGATCCTATGGCTAATATGAGTCCATAGGTATTGTCAACCTCTGCATTGTTGTATGAGTTGAAGTGTAGGTTCAGAAGAGTGTCGAAATACACAAATATTGTTACTAATAAAATATTGATGGCAAAGGCAATAGGCATTTTGAATTTATTGTCTATTTTCTCCCAATAGAGAATTTTCAAGTCAATATAATATAGGATGAAGAGCAATAGGAAATTTGTCACTACATGCAGTGTCGTTCTTTTCCAAAACAGAGGGGATGTTAATGTCATCAAGTCTATTTTGTCGTTTGTCGATATTTGTGGTTTGACGCTAAATAGGTCAGTACCACCCAAGTAAAGGCAGTATTCAGTATATACCATGAATAGCAGGTTGATAATTGCAGCCATTATTAGTGCCACAACGAGCGAATACCGTATTGTGTGTTTGTGTGAATCCATTATTCGTATCTTAAAGCATTTATTGGGTCAAGGTTGGCTGCCTTCTTTGCGGGATACCATCCGAAAAATATTCCTGTTGCCGTACATACTAAGAATGACAACATCACCGATGTACCGCTCACCACGAATGGCCACTTCAATATTGTTGTAACCACATACGACACAAATATACCGAATATCACTCCTATTATACCTCCTATCAGCGATAGTATTGTGCTCTCGGCGAGGAATTGCATCATAATGTCTTTTCCACGTGCGCCAATTGACATTCTGAGTCCTATTTCTTTTGTCCTTTCGGTCACTGTGACATACATAATGTTCATGATACCTATACCTCCCACGATGAGCGAAATCGATGCTATTGCAGCCAACAGAGCAGTGACAAAGCCTGTCACTGATGACATCATTGTGAGCATTTCCTGTTGAGAACGCACCTCGAAATCGTTGTCTTTGCCCTCTTCAATATGATGTCTTGCCCTCAGGATATTTTCAATTTCTTCCGTTGCTTGGTCTGCCACCTCTCCACTCTTGGCTGATGCAACTATCATCTGTATATAGTCAATGGCAAGGATGCGTTTCTGTACGGTCGTGAATGGTGCAATCACGAGGTCGTCTTGATCTTGACCCATATTGTCACCTTTTTCCTCCAAAACACCTATCACCTTTAGTGGTATTTTGTTGAATCGTATCTCCTCTCCTATAGGGTTTGTGCCGTCAGGAAACAGGTTTTCGACAAGTGTCTGACCAATAATGCAAACTTTGGCGTACGATTCGACTTGGTCTTCGGTGAATGATGTGCCTGATACAACCTTGTATTTGCGTATGTCGAGATAACTTGGATCTACACCATATATCTGTGATGGCCAGTTGTTTGACCCTCTGACGAATTGACCTGCAGACTGTGCCATTGGCGATACGTCCTTGACATATTTTGCTTGTTTGCGTATTGCTTCGCAATCAGAGAATTTCAGCGACTCAACGTTAGAATTTCCAGTGTTCACTCCGCGTCTGTTGAATTCCGGCATAATCATTATCAGGTTGGTTCCCATACCAGATATCTCGTTGCTGATGTTGTTCGTAGAGCTTTGACCGAGCGACAACATTGAGATGACTGATGCGATACCTATGATTACACCGAGCATTGTGAGCAGTGCCCTCGTCTTGTTTCTCAATAGTGCTATTATTGCTATGTTTAGTAGGTTGAATATACTCATAATTGGTAATCTTGTGCTTTCGGTAGAGCTTCGAGCATTTCTTTTGCCGAAATGGTTGCTACCTTATCGTCTTTTATTATTTGTCCGTCACGCAGCATGATGGTTCTGCCTGTGAATCTTGCAATGTCTGGCTCGTGTGTTACGAAACCAATTGTTTTTCCTTTTGCATTCAGCTCTTGGAATAGAGTCATAATTTCATACGATGTACGGGTATCGAGGTTTCCTGTCGCCTCGTCGGCGAGTATTATTACAGGGTCGCTGACTATTGCCCTCGCTATGGCAACTCGCTGTTGCTGACCTCCTGACAATTGGTTGGGCACATGTTCCATTCTATCCTCCAATCCTACCATTCTCAATGCTTCGATTGCCCTTTCCCTGCGTTCTTTTCTCGATATATCGTTATTGTAAAGCAGTGGCAATTCGACGTTTTCAATTGCGGATGTTCTCGCCAGCAGGTTGTAGCTTTGGAAAACAAATCCTATCTTCCTGTTTCTGATGTGCGACAGTTCGTCTTTTGTTCTATGCGAGACTGGAATATCGTCTATATAGTATTCGCCATCTGATGGGCTGTCCAAACATCCGAGGATATTTAGTAACGTTGATTTTCCACTGCCTGATGTTCCCATTATCGACACAAATTCACCTTCGTTTATTTCAAACGATATGCCTCGAAGTGCTCTGACTGTCTCTGAGCCTACTTGGAAATTGCGTTTTAGGTTTTCGACCTTGATTATTGGCATGGATGTTATTTTTTACGATTAGGAGGTCCGAATAGTCTTGCTCCTTCCTCTTTTGGTTTTTTGTTTATTTCTTCGTACAATGCCGACACAACGACGGTTTCGCCGCCTTTGAGTCCGCTTTTGACTATAGTATTGACTCCGTCGTTTATGCCTGTCTCAATAGCGACAGGGTGCATAGTCTCGCCATCTTTTATCCATACGTGTTTGCCTCGAATTCCTAATTCCTCCATTGGTATATTGAGTTTCTTCAGAAGTTCGGTGGTTGGCTCATAGTTCATAGCTTCGAGCGGTACTGTCAGTGCAGTGTCGTTTTGCGTTATGATGGTTACAGATGCAGTCATTCCCGGATAGAGTTTTTCGTCAGGGTTGGCTGTGTTGATGACTACAGTGTATGTCACAACGTTGTTTGTCACAGTTGGTTGCAGTCTGACCTGTTTTACGGTTCCTATGAATGTCTCTTTTGGATAGGCATCTACGCTGAAGTCAACATGTTGACCGACTTTCACCTGCCCTATATCGGCTTCGTCAATGTTTGCCTCAATCTGCATATTCGTCAAATCCTTTGCTATGACGAACATTGTTGGTGTTGAGAACGACGAGGCGACAGTCTGTCCTATCTCCACCTTGCGGTCTAACACTACGCCATCTACGGTCGAGTAGATTTCGGCATATCCCAAATCAACTCTTGCTTGACGAACGCTGGCTTTGGCATTCTCGTATTGCGATTTAGCTTGCGTCAGTTGTGATGTGGATTGTTCGAAATCTGCTTTTGTTGCGGCATTATTTTCGTACAGTTCTTTTATTCGGTCGTAGTTTTGTTGAGCGAGTGTAAGCGATGCTTGTGCGCTTCTTTCGCTTGCTAAAGTTTGTGACAAACGCTCGTTCAATGTCGATTTGTCAAGTTCTGCAAGCAATTGTCCTTTTTTTACGTGCGAGTTGAAATCCACATATATTGCTTCGATTTTTCCAGAAACCTGTGTGCCTATTTCCACCTTTTCGACTGGTTGCACATATCCAGTTGCTGTGATTGCTAACTCCACGCTTCCTGTCTTAACCTCTTGGGTGTTCCAAGTAACCACCTTCTTCTTAGGCATAACTATGGCAATGATAATCCCTATCACTACAACTCCGATTATGCTCCAGATGATTGCTTTTTTTCTTTTTTTCTTTTCCATATTGATTGTTGTCTTTTCTTATTCTCCCATATATACATTCAGTACCTCTCTTTCCATCATGAATTTGTATTTTGCTTGAATGTATTCGTTCAATGCTGAGATGTAGTTGTTTTCTTGTTGTAATAAATCGACAGTTGTTATTGCTCCTAATCTGAACTTAGCATTGTACGCATCGAGTGTTTTTTGCCAAGCTTGGTATTTTTTTGTTGTGGAGTTGTATTTTGCCAACGAGGTTTCAACGTTGGTATAAGCCTGTGCCATTGTGTTTTTGACATCAAGTTCTGTCTGTTGTTTGTCAAGTTCTGCCTGTTGAATTGAGAGTTTTGCTTTCCGTACCTGGGTTTCAGTCTGCGAACGGTCGTAGATAGGGATGGATACTGAAATGCCAACTGATTGTGAGAACGAATTTTTCAGTTGTTCTCCGAAATTTTCAAAATTGTTGTGCGATGTTCCTATTTGGGCATTTGCTCCTATGGTTGGCACGTAACCACCCTTAGCGACTTTCAGACCTTGTCGTGCCAACTCAAGTGATGTCTCTGTCAAGTGCATAGACGGCATATTCTTGAGTCCCTGTTCTATTGCAAAGTCGCGCGAAGGTAAAGTTTTCAATCCTTCAATTGTCTCGTCGGATGGCAGTTCGAGTGCCAATGGTTTTGTTGGGTCCATCGACATCAATATCTTAAGTTCCAACAGCGAGTTCTCTAATGAGTTTTTTGAATCCAGCAGGTTCGTCTCGTTAGTGGCATGTTGTGCTTCGAGCAGCAGGTAGTCGCTTTCGAGGATTGCTCCTAATCTATATTTCTTTTCTCCCTCTGTCACCTGTTGTTCCGAAGTCGAGACTATTTTTTCTTGGTATTTTATCAACTCCATCTCGCCTATGACTGTCACGTATTCCCTAATGATATTTATTATCAAGTTTTGGTCGTATTGTTCGTTTTGATATTGTGTCTGTCGGAGCATGATTTTCTGTTGCTCGATATTACGCAATGTGTTGTAATTGTATAATGTCAGATTGGCACCGATATTTGCGCTACCTCCGAAGTTTACATCATCTGATGTTCCTTGGTGATTTAGATTCTCGCCTATTGATGCCGAAATAGAAGGTGCGTATGCTAATTTTGCTCCTCTGAGAGTCTCTTCTTGTTGCCGTACGTTTACCTCCATTGATTGTCGGTCATAACTATTTGCAAATGCGTAATCAATGCATTCGCCGAGTGTAAATCTAATAGTGTCGGTTTGTCCTTGTGAAGTGAAGATGCCTGCCGACAATATTGTTAAGATTATTATGTATCGTTTCATTGCGGTTTATTTTATTACGTTTGCTTTCAGAGCATCTGCTATCTGTTTCTTGAGTGTGAGAATCTGTTCTTCAACTGCTCCCCGTTTGTTTGGTTTGTACAATGCCTTGTATTGGCATGGCACTAATTTGAATTTCGGATCGTCAAATGTGCCTGTGATGTCTAATCCTAATCGTGCAGGCAATGGACAATCGGTCAGCGAAATGTGATAGTTGAAACTCATATCGAGATTATGTCGTCCTGCCAATACAGCTTGCCATTTGTCCATCGAAACTAAGAATGGATATATGTCCACTTCGTTTCTGAATAGTGTTGCTTCGACCGATAGCGAATCGACTATATTCTTTGTCTTTTTGTTGAACATCATGTATTTAGCTATAGTGCTGAATGTCTTGTTGTCTAACAAGACGAGATCTTTTCCTTCGATGGCAGCTGCTCCTCTCAGTGTCGAGAATTTGATGTCGTAGTTCGATTTGAGATAGGTCTCTGCCGCAAGATGGAATTCTGCATTTCCTTCAAACGATTTCAGCATTGGCACGATGGTGTCAATCGAAGGGATGAGCTTTATCAATTTGTGTATGTCGATGTTCAGCAGGTGGAAATCCAATCCGCAGAACAGATGGTTTTTCCTTTCGGACCTATAGATGCCCGTTAGCTGCATTTCGGCTGCTTCGGATGTGAAGCCCATCTGTTCGGCTATCAGTATTCCGTCCTTGACTGTAAGTTTGCCTGTGACGTCTCTGAGTTCGTTGTCGTTGAATATTGCTTTTTTGATTATGGTTGTCAGTGCAATGTCAACTCCCTTAGGCACCATGAATGGGTTATCCTCGTCAGGCATTTGTTCCTCTTGTTTTGTCTCTTCACTGCTATTGCCTATTCCGTTCACTAATGCCATTATCTCATCTACGTTTGTTTGGTCTGACTCGAACTTCAGGTCGCCTTTCAGTAATTCATTCTTTTCGATATGGTTCTTTATGTTTGTGACATCCCCCGACAGATTGAAATCTGAGTGTTCTATCTGTATCCTTGATTTGTTAATGTGGCACTCTCTTGGGGTGAATTTGAAATCAATTGATGGAATTTTTATTTCTGGTTTTATTTCAGCCATTTTCAACTTACCGTCTGCGACAATTGCGTTGAGTGTCGGATTGAGTTTCAGCAATATGTTTTCCTTTGACTTGTCGTATGTCGTGAATCCGCTGAACGATAATGCGGCAGCGTCAAAATTCAATGCCTTGCCCATGACAATCTGTGACATCTTGCTTCTGTATGTAGCTGTCAGTCCTGGTTGCATAGGGTCTTTATGCATTGGAAATGTGGTGACGTTTATGTCTGGTTCGTTGAGGTTGAAATGTATTGTGTCGTAGTTGCCCATGAGCGATTCGCATTTCACGTCACAAACTGTCTCAATGAATTTCTTGTCGTTCAACACATCTCCGAAATGCACTTTGATGTCTGCTCCTTTGACTATGGCATTAATTGTTCCTGCCATCGAACAGCTTATCTTTTCGCCTTGAATGCCTATGTTTCCGTACTCTTTGAAATGCTTGTTTGTGTGTTTGTTTGGCATTTCAATTGAGATTACACCCTTGCTGTCGTTCACGAAGATGCTGTCGTTGTAGCGTACATTGAGCGATTTGTATGCAATTGTGCCATTTGCTTTGATTTTGTCCAATCTAATGTTTATTGCGTCATCTAATGCGAAGTTGGCTTTTAGGTCAATGTCGGTATTCCCACCGAGTTTCAGTTTGAGTTTGTCAGGAATGACCTCTTTTAGTCTTTCAAGATCGGCGTTGCCCTTCACGTGCATATCGCAAGTCATATGTCCGAGCAAGTCGTCCACGTTGCCAGTGATGTCGAACTTCATATCGTCTGCTGCAGCGTTCAACTCGTGGATTGTGACGTTCGATTTCTCGTTCAGATTGATGTCGGCATATAGCTTTGCTTTCTCTACAGCGAGGTGGTATGGTATTCCTTCAATGTCGGCATTGCATTTGTCGAGTTCTATGTTTGCAAATATCAATGGGAAATTGTTTTCAGCTAATGTGCCGTTTATTTTTCCGTCTATTTTGAATGTTCCGTCTGTCTTCAGTTTTTTTAAGAAGTCAACATCTTTGAGGTATTGCGCAGGAACGAGAGCTAATGTTTTGTTTATGTCCCACACGTTTGTTTCGAAATCAATGCCTAAATATATATCTCCGTTTTCGCACATCTCTGCTTTGCCCTTGAGGTCTATCTCGTTGTTGTCTATCTTGACGTTGAATCCATCGTATAGGTTGGCATATGTGTATTCAACATTGACATCGCATGGCATTGTGATTTCAATGTCGCGGTTATCAATCATCTTCTCGTTGTTGATTGCCAAATTCACATTTTCTGTCTTTAACTTGCCTTCCCCACTGAAATGCATGTTCGAGAATATTCCCTCTCCTTCGAGCTCAATTCTCTTGCAGTCGGCTTTTATGTCTTTGATTTTTCCATAGATGTCGTCTGCCGAAAGAACGAACTTTCCGTCTGCCGATACCTCTTCTGCAAAGAATCGTCCTCCTGCACTGAGTTTTATGTTTTTCACCGAAGCCTCGGTCTCTGGCATCCTGATTGATGCTTCTATTCCGTTCAGGTCTATTTTGTCGAATCCGCAATATTGGAAGATTATTGTGCTCTCTTCCTCATCATCGTCAGATGGAGCGATGATGTCGTAATTGCAGATTCCGTCTTTACCTTGGTAGATATTAGCTGTGCCGTTTGAGATGGCAAGTCCGTGTATGTTCAACACTATTCTGTCTTCGTTGAAGAAGGCATGAATGAAGTCGCCTGCATTGATTACTCCTGATACTGACTCGACGTGCAGCAATGTGTCGCTTTGTGCACCTTCTGTTGGGTTTATGAGCGTGACATTGTTTGCCCTAAGTGCAAATTCGGGGAACGACGAGAAAAATGTCAATTCTACTTCGTCAAACGAGTATTGACATGTGATGAACTCGTGAGCGTATTTGTTGAGTAGCGGAGTGAGTTGTTTTGGTGTTACTATGACGTTGCAGACTATAATGATTGCAATTATCACCACTCCTAATAGCGATCCGACTGATATGCCGAATATTTTCCAAAATTTTTTCATGGCACCTTAGTGAATGAATAGGTTTTGTTGTAGTTGTCTCTGTATTGCAGTTTGTCGGATGTAAGCAGTATGAGGGTATATGGTTTTGGTATCAGTTCTCCCATTTCGCCCATATGGGTGATGATTAATTGGTTGCCGTCCATTTCCCAGTAGAAATCCTGAGCCTCCTCTTCTGCGACATCATCGCTCGTGTCCCAGGTGTGACCGATACCTCCAACTTGATAAACCCAATATTCTGTTCCTGACTGCCATTTGCCTATGACGAGGTTTTTGTCAAAGGTCTTTTGTGTGTTCAGTTTGTCGCATCCTGTAAGCGCGATTGTTGCAAGCGCCAGCAGGCATATGATTGTTTTTTTCATCTGACAGTGATTTTTGTTGCCCTATTGTTTACCCGTATGATGTAAATGCCCTTGGCGGGTGTGTCGTTCAGTACCACTTCGTTGTCTTGAACCTTGTATGAACCAATTTTCATTCCCGTGATGGCATATATCGACAAGATTGACCCATCAGGTACATCTTGCGTCCTTAAAATGTTCCCTTCGAGTTGGACAGAAAATGTTGTTTGTTTTTGTTGAAAATTATTCACAAATGAGTTGTTCTGTAACGTATCAGGTGTGCATTCATCCCCTATTGGCGAGGCGGATAGCGACGTCACAATCAGTATTGACGCAAATATTAGTAGGAATCTCTTCATATCGCTTCTTGTTTTTATATGTAATATGTTGACAATCATAGCGTGATGCAAATCACACTGATGTGTTTTTATAATGCGACAAAGTTACACATAAAAAATTTAATCTCCAAATATTTTTAGTTAATAAAATTTTTTGTACCTTTGCAGCCCGAAATCGAGTGTATTATTGGATGTTTTTTCGTGATGTTATAGGGTATGACAGTCTGAAGGATATTTTCAGGCAGATGGTTGTGCAGGATCGTATCCCGCACGCTATGCTTCTGTCTGGCATACAGGGTGTTGGTAAGCTTCCGATGGCTATTGCCATGGCTCGCTATATCATGTGTTCCGACCGTGGTGATGTGGACTCTTGTGGTAGTTGCAGGTCGTGTGCGCAAGTGCAGAATCTCACCCACCCTGATTTGCATTTTGTCTTTCCTATAGTGCAGAACAAGGCATCTAAAATTGTGATTTGCGATGACTTGATAACAGAATTTCGCGATTGTGTGCTTCAGAATCCTTTTGTTACGGGCGAGCAGTGGTTTGCCCGTATAGGTGAATCAAAAATTGGTCAGATTTATACTGAGGAGGGTAACGAAATCATTCGTAAAATATCGCTTAAGCCTTATCAGGGCAACCGCAAGGTCATGATTATATGGCAGCCCGAACTAATGCATACGGCATGTGCCAATAGGTTGCTCAAGATTCTTGAGGAGCCTCCTTTAGACACTGTCTTTATCCTTGTCAGTGACCATCCCGAGCAGATTTTGCTGACTATTCGTAGCCGTTGTCGGAATTTCGAATTTTCTCCTCTCGAAGCTGACAGGATGCGTGCCGAAATCAGTGCGAGATATACAAACATTAGCGATGACCAGATGAATTATCTTGTCCGTTCTTCGCGTGGATGCTGGGGCGAGCTGCTTCGTCTTGTAAAGGCTACAGATGAGGATAATCAGAATTTTGAACTTTTCAAGCGTATGATGCGCACTTCGTTCAAATTCAGTATCTTTGAAATACGCAAATTCAGCGAGGAGTTTGCGCGTCTCGGACGTAATGCGCAACTTGCGTTTCTCCGTTATTCCCAACGGTTGATTCGCGAAAATTTCGTCTGTCATGTCGGTATGTCTGACCTCTCTTATATGAATGCTGACGAGGTTCAGTTCGCTTCTCGATTCTCGGCTTTCATCTCAGAGAGGAATGTGCTGAAGATATCTTCGGAATTAGCATTGGCTGAAAGCCAGATAGCGCAGAACACAAATTCCGAAATAGTTATTTTTCATACGCTCATCAAACTTTATATACACTTAAAAAAACATTAAATCAAATGGACGAATTTACTTTGAACAACCATGCTTCCAATCCTGGTACCAAGGGTTTCAATGGAAATACAAAACAACAACTGCCTGTCGTTGACTGGCTTGCCGATATCCCTGAGACTAAACTTGATACTGACCTGGTGGAAGTGCAATTCAAGAATACTCGAAAGGGCTATTTCATCAATAGCAATCATATTCAGATTGAAAAGGGCGACACTGTCGTTGTGGAATCAAATCCTGGACATGACGTTGGTGTGGTGACTCTGATGGGTCGTCTTGTGCTTGACCAAATCAAGAAATCTAAACTCAATATGGACCGTTACGAGGTCCGTCGTGTCTATCGTAAGGCACGTCAGACTGATATGGAGAAATATGCCGAGTCTAAGGCTAAAGAACAGGCTACAATGATTCGTGCTCGCCAGATTGCTAAGGATTTGGAACTCTCAATGAAGATTGGCGATGTCGAATACCAAGGTGATGGCAGCAAGGCGATATTCTATTACATTGCCGACGAGCGTGTCGATTTCCGTCAGCTCATCAAGGTTTTTGCGCAGGAGTTTGCCGTTCGTATTGAGATGCGTCAGATTGGTGCTCGCCAGGAAGCTGGTCGTATAGGCGGTATTGGTCCTTGTGGCCGTGAACTTTGTTGTACCACATGGATGAGCAATTTCAATAGTGTCTCTACAAACTCTGCACGTTGTCAGGACCTCAGTACCAACCCTTTGAAGTTGGCTGGACAATGTGCTAAAATCAAATGTTGTGTCAATTTCGAGGCTGCTATGTATGTCGATGCTCAACGCAATTTTCCTCGCAAGGATATCCATCTCGAAACGGCTGATGGAACTTTCTATCTCTGCAAATCTGATACCTTCAAGCGTCAGCTGACCTACTCTTCATCGCCCGACGTAATGGCTAATCTTCAGGTTATTTCGGTCGAACGTGCTATCGAGGTGATTGAGATGAATCGACGTGGCGAAAAGCCTATTTCGCTTATTGAAAAGAATATCTCTTCCGATAAGGCAATCGACTACCATAATGTGGTAGGACAGGATAGTCTCACCCGTTTTGACCATAAGATGAACAACAATGGTCGTAAGCGCAGTGGTCACAAACGTCGTTCGAACAACAACAATTCCAAACAGCAATGAAACGTTTGATATTCTTCCTTTTTGTGGCAATCTTTTTTGCTTCGTGTAATGCTTATTACGAGGATGTCATTGATGTTGACGTTGATGGCTGGACTTCTGATTCTATTGCACGTTTCGAGTTTGAAATCAAAGATACAGTCCCTACTTATAGCATTGGCATTCAGGTTCGCAATGCTTCTGACTATCAATTCCAAAATCTTTGGCTTTTCATGAAGAAGGTTGCTCCTGACATGTCTTTCCGTAATGATACTGTGCAGTTGATGCTTGCCGACGACTATGGCAATTGGATTGGTTCGGGGATTGGTTCGATTTATTCTGCTACATATCTTTACAAGGATTCTGTGCATTTCAGTCAGCCCGGCAAGTATATTTGGTACATTCAGCACGGAATGCGTACAGATTCGTTGCCTGGCATATATAGTGTAGGATTGAAAATCATCGAGAATGGGGAAAAATAAGCTTCGTAAGTTTGCCGATATGGAGGTGTTGCCTAACGTCTTCCAACTCTCCTACAACGATATCCTGAACCATGGAGCTCGTTTCGAGATGCGTGGGAATTGGTGTGAACGCTATTTCGGAAACAGTAATCCGATTGTACTCGAGCTCGGCTGTGGCAAGGGCGAATATGCTGTGGGCCTTGCTCGCCGTTTCCCTGATTGTAACTTCATAGGTGTCGATATCAAGGGTGCCCGTATGTGGACTGGTGCTACCGAGGCTCATAGCGCAGGTCTCAGCAATTGTGCCTTCCTGCGTACTGCTATTGAGGCTATCCCTTATTTCTTTGCTGAGAACGAAGTTGACGAGATATGGATTACTTTTGCCGACCCTCAGATGAAAAAGGTCAACAAGCGTCTCACTTCGACTTTCTTTATGAACCTCTACAAAAAGATTCTTCGCGACAATGGTCGTATCAGCCTCAAGACTGATAGCAATTTCCTATATACATATACTTGTCTGATGGCTGAAACGAGCGGATTGCCTGTTGACATGATGACTCCTGACCTCTATTCTATGAATCTCGGTGATTCCGAGCGTTCGCTGACCGAAATACAGACCTTCTACGAGCAGCATTGGCGTTCGATGGGAAAGACTATCAAATTCATTCGTTTCCGCCTTCCTCACGACTCGCAATTGGTCGAACCAGATGTCGAAATCGAAAAAGATGATTATACTATTAAGACGCAGATTTGAAAATCTCTGATATCACAAATGCTGAACCTGAAGGACTTGAACTCGATCTTGCCGATGGCTTGCATGCTGGTTTTCCTTCTCCCGCTGCCGATTATGCTGGCGAGCGTATAGACCTTGTGCGCGAGATGAACGCTCATCCCGAAACTACTTTCTATGCGCGAGTGTCTGGCGATTCTATGGTTGATGCAGGGATTTTCGACCACGATATCTTGGTTATCGACCGAAGTATCGAACCTCGCAATGGCGATTTCGTTGTTGCTTCGATTGATGGTGAGTTTACGTTGAAGGAATATCGTCTTGACCCTTCAGGCAATGGAGCATGGCTCGTTCCTCACAATGATATGTTCAAACCGTTTCACGTCTCTGCCGAAAATGCTTTTGTCGTATGGGGTGTCGTGACTTATAATGTCCATCGTGTATGTACGCATTAGTCGATTGCAATAATTTCTTTGTATCGTGCGAGCGTGTTTTCCGTCCTGACTTGGAGGGGAAACCTGTTCTTGTGATGTCGGGCAACGATGGTTGTGTCATCGCTCGTTCCAACGAGGTGAAGGCTCTCGGCATAGGTATGGGTACTCCTCTGTTTCGCATTCGCGACATCATCGAACGTGAACATATCACCTGCTTTTCGACCAATTTCTCGCTCTATGGCGACATCTCGTCGCGTATTATGTCTCTTCTCAGCCGCCATACCGAATCTTTGCAGCAATATTCAATCGATGAAGCTTTTCTCCGTCTTGACCATTTGAACCCTGATGAATGCAAACCCTATTGCGAACGCATTGTCCGTGAGATACGTTCTGGTATTGGTGTTCCTGTCTCGATAGGTATAGCGCATACGAAGACTCTGGCTAAGGTTGCATCGAAGTTTGCAAAAAAACATACTGGATATAATGGTGCATGTTCTATTCTGACTGACGAACAGAGGGTGAAGGCTCTTTCGCTTTTCCCTATTGAGGATGTTTGGGGCATTGGCAGAAAGAATTTCAACAAGATGCAAATGGCGGGTGTGCGTACTGCCCTTGACCTTGCCAATCACGACGAGCAGTGGGTCTCCAATCTCTTTTCGCGTCCTGGAATTGCAACATGGCAGGAGTTGCGTGGGGTTGATTGTATTGAGCTTTCCGACCTTCCCGAGAAAAAATCTATAACAGTCTCGCGTACCTTTGCGAGTGGTATTACCGACCGTCGTGTGATTGAAAGCATGTTGGCTGATTTCCTTGTCTCGTGTTGCGAGAAGTTGCGCCGCCAACGCTCTGTCTGTCAACAGATGACGATTTTTGCCATGTCTTCCCGTTTCAGGACTGACACTCCTGGTCACTATCTCTCGTCGCTCGTCAGTCTGCCGCAACCCACCTCTAATGTGCAGGAGATGCTCGAATATATGCTAACTGCCTTTCGTCGGGAGTATCGCTATGGTGTTCCATACAAGCGGGCAGGTATAATACTCTCGCAGATATCAAATGGCAATGTCGTTCAACGCTCGTTTTTCGACGAGCGTGACCGCGAACGTGATGGACGCATTCAGGTGGCGTTCGATGCTGTGAACCATAAGTTCGGCAGAAACCGTTTGCGTTATGCAGTACAGTCGTCTGCTGAAGTGCGCAAGGATAATTTTCGTCTCGAACACCTCAGTCCTCGCTACACCACATCTTTAGATGAAATAATGACAATAAAAGTATAATGGAAACAATCAAAACGATATTTAAGATAGGCAAGGGACCCTCGTCATCACATACCATGGGTCCTCGTTTTGCTGCCCAGCGATTTCTTGAGCGGGTTGAAGGGATGGAACTTTCGCACATTGATGCAACTCTTTATGGCTCACTTGCTTCGACTGGTCGTGGACACCTCACCGACCAAGCTATTCTCGAAGTCCTCTCTCCTCGTTGCACTGCTAACATAATATGGTGTCCTGAGCAAACTTTGCAATGTCATCCCAACGGAATGCGCTTTGAGGCATTCGGGCGTGATGGCTCGAAACTGAGCGATTGGGAGGTCTATAGTGTAGGTGGCGGTGCTCTCTATTGGGATGGAATGGACGACAGCGAGAAAAACCATCTCTACGAGATGAAACATATCTCCGACATTGTCGAGTGGGGTTATCGCGAGGGACGAACCTTCTGGGAATATGTCGAGATGACCGAAGGACCTGCCATTTGGGATCATCTTTCAAATGTTTGGGATACAATGTGTGCTGCCATTCATCGGGGACTTGAGACTGAAGGGGTGCTTCCTGGCGAACTGAAGGTTGCGCGTAAAGCGACTAAATATTATGTCAAGGCTGATTCCTATGTCGGTAACCTCTCGTCGCGAGCTAAGATTTATGCTTATGCGCTTGCTACAGCCGAGGAGAATGCAGCAGGTGGCATAGTAGCCACTGCCCCTACATGCGGATCGTCGGCAGTACTACCAGCAGTGCTCTATCATCTGCAGCAGTCGCGTAAGTTCTCGCGCGAACGTATCTTGCGTGCACTTGCTACGGCTGGACTTTTTGCCAATGTAGTACGGACAAATGCTTCGATTTCAGGAGCCGAAGTTGGTTGTCAGGGCGAGGTCGGCGTGGCATGTGCCATGGCTGCAGCTGCTGCCAATCAGCTCTTTGGCGGTACATTGCGTCAGATAGAGTACTCAGCCGAAATGGGTCTTGAACATCATCTTGGGCTCACCTGCGACCCTATGTGCGGACTTGTCCAGATTCCTTGCATCGAGCGTAACGCTATAGCTGCAGCTCGTGCTTTCGATGTTAATTTCTACTCCATGCTCTCCGATGGCACTCACCGTGTGTCGTTCGATAGGGTGGTTAAGGTTATGAAGGAGACAGGTCACGACCTCCCTTCTCTCTATCGCGAGACAGCCGAAGGAGGCCTTGCAAAACTGAAATAGAATTTTTGTTTTAAGATTATGAAAGATACTATACAAACAAGATGCGATAGCAAACGTGAGGAGCTGATTGATAAATATTTCGGCAATCTCGTGTACGAAGCTGCCCACCTCCAACCAGAGGTCATTGACGAGAGTCGTTACTCTATGGAACTTCCAGCCAAGGTCGAGGCTGAATATCGTTCGTTCCTTGGCGAACTGCTTGCCGAAGTGGCACCTGACAAGAACCTTGACGCTATCCTCGACAAACACCATCTTTCGGTTACATTCACCGAAGACGACCGTCAGCAGCTCGAAGCAGCCTACCATGATGCCAAGATTATCACCCTTTGGGAAAAACTTACGAAATCCAACCATGATGACGTGACCTACTACAAAGGTCTCCTCAAATCCTATACCGAGGAGCTGCTGAAGTGGATGGAAATTGACTTCATTGAGGACGTGAAGTGAGGCTCCTTATCGGGTTACGTTTTTTTTCGAAAAAAGGCAGTCCGTTTTCGTTGTTTGAAACTTCATACTGCGGATAAAACATACTATTTTCCGCAATACAACTATCAAAGTGCGGATGATTTTTGGCCTTAATAATCTCATAAACTATGCTTAACAACCATCGAACAACAACGTCAGGAATGCGAACGTCTGATGTCAATGCATTGTCCCTATACTGAGATTTCTTGTTTACAACCTTTTTTTGACTAATGATGATGGTAAGTAACACTAAATAAAAATCACAATAAGTCTGTTCTAACTTTGCTATGAGTCTATAGTGAACTCGAATTGAACTCGAATCTTCTCCGTTCTGAAACGGACGAGAATCGAGTTCACTACGGAGGATCAACGGAGGCATAGCGAAGGATCGACAGCCTTTCGATAGCCATTCAGCATATTTGTAAACTTGTATTGACAGACTTGATGCTTTGCTTGTGTATTTATGGGTATGTGTCAATGCGCGTTTTGAAACTGTAACGGAAAAACTGTAATTTTGCTATTAACGTATTGTAAACGTGCGATTTAGTGACGTTACAGTTATTTTTGAAACTGTAACGCTGATTGCGTAACGTATTGGAAGTCTTAGGTTTGGCGCCGTTACAGTTTCTTGCTGTTTTGTTACAGTTGTTACAGTTTGTTACAGTTGTTTTCAGAAACTGTAACGGTTGTAATGTGTTAATTCATAGATGTATAACATGCTAATTTCAGAAAAAGCGTTACAGTTTTATATTTGCATTGCCATGTCAAAAATATTCCGTATCTTTGCATTCGATAAATCTTGTCTTAGGTCTATGCCATAACTCGTTTAAGGTGTGACTTGGAATAGGTTTATCGAGTTTATTAACCTTTTTTCAAACTAACCATTTTTATTATGAACAAACCCAGTGGTTTGAATGCGGAGTCAACTGTGAATTTTCCATTGATGCCCGCTAATCTTCCTTCGCTCATCGCTTTGCTGACGAAGAACGTTCCTGAATCTTGCCGTCCAGCCGTGGCTAATGCGGTCTTTCCTGCGCTTGGCACTCTTGTGTCCGACGTGAGGTTCGACCTTATCGACGGCTCTACGGATAAGGAACCGACTTTCATGTGCGTGCTGATGGCGAAGCAGTCTTCCGGCAAGTCTGCCGTTAACGCTCCTATCAAGTTCATTCTTGAGCGTGTCGAACAGCGTGACAAGGTCAACCGTCTTCGCGAGAAGGCTTGGCTTGCTGCCGTGAACTCTTGCAGTTCGCGTCAGGAGAAGCCCGAACGCCCTGACGACCTTGTAATCCAGATTCTCTGCGACGACATGACCAATGCTGCCTTCGTGCGCCGTCTGGCAGATGCCAAAGGCCGTTACATCTACACCAAGATGGACGAGCTTGAGCTTCTGAACAACCTCCGCACCTCTGGCACAAAGGATGTCGGCAAGATTATCCGCCTGGGCTTCGACAATGCCGAGTATGGACAGGAGCGAGTGAGCCTCCGTGCGGTAACCGACCGTGTGCCAGTACGTTGGAACTGGAACGCCTCTGCCACCATCCAGAAGGGCCTGGAATTTTTCCGCAGCCGACTGGTTGACGGCACGCTCTCCCGTGTCAACATCTGCACAATCGTCCGTGAGCGTGGCGCAGAGTTCCACTATCAGCCCTACGACCAGTCGTTTGCCGACAGTCTGAAGCCTTACCTTGACAACCTTGAGAACACCCACGGCCACATTCATTGTGACGAGGCGTTCCGCATGGCGCAGCGCCTGCATGCCAAGTGTATGGAAATCAGCTACAAGTGTGACGACATGGTCTATGAGGAGCTTGCATCTCGTGCAGTCACCATCGCCTACATGAAGGCTATGGTGCTCTACATCGCCAACGGATGCAAGTGGGATGACGCGATTGACCAGTTCTGCGAGTGGTCGTTGGACTACGACATGGCATGTAAATGTCATTTCTTCGGGCGTCAGATTGCTCTTGCACAATCCAAGGAGAATTTTACGTCACGTCGTGGACCTGTAAATCTTCTCGCCTACCTGCCGGTGAATTTCACCAAGCAGGATCTTGTTAACCTTCGTCTGAATGTCGGCATGTCGGAGGATTGCAGCTCAATACTGAGGGTCTGGGCTTGCAGGAAGTACATCACCTACAGCGAATCAACTGGTTTATATACACAGACCAGAGCCTGTGCATAAGAGCCTGTTTGATTTGTTTAAAGGGAGTCCACGGACATTGTTCCGCGGACTCCCTTATTAGTTCGCCCAGCACGAACGTATTCTAACGGGTGCAAGTCCCCCAGCCGCCCTGACAGTGGGAAGGCTACAGCCGAAGGCAAGGGTGTCCATTGCGAGATGGAATCTGA
>JAKSNU010000079.1 GCA_024399535.1 Paludibacteraceae bacterium | reverse complement strand
GTTTTGTCAGATGAAGCAAAACTGAAGACTGATTTCAATGCTGAGCAGATGCAGAAGTTTATGGATGAGCGTATGGAGCAGATGAAAGAGGCTAAGAAAAATGCAGGTTACTAATGAAATATAGACTGACATTCTTGTTATTCATATTGTTATGTTGGGCATTGGGCATCTGTGCCCAACGTAACAATTTTCCTTCGTGGGTTACGAAACGACCAGTTTCAGAGAAAAAGAGTTATTATTATAGGGTGACCATTGGCGAGGGAGAGAATTATGACAAGGCATACGCAAAAGCGTTTGCAAGGGCAATAATGGAAAGTTCCTGGAAATTGGGTGTCGAGGTTAAGACAACCGACGATTTGCAGACAATAGAAAATAATATAACATCCAATGTTGAGGTGGTTTCTTCCCGTATGACCTTGCCAATGAATAAGGTTTGTGAGTATATAGAGCCACTGTCTGGAAGGATGGGTGTAAGAATCTATATCCTATGGCAAGTTGCAAGACAGGGAAATATTGCCCCGGATTTTGATGAATTTCTAAATTGTGAATGATATGAGAAAGACAATTACATTATTATTTTTATTGGCATGCTGCATGGCATCTGCTCAGAAGGGACCTAAAATCGTGCCTAACTGGGTGTTGAAGACACCTATTCCTGGTAATGATACTTATTACTATATTATGCAGAGAGCAAATGGATCATCGGAGAGGGAAGCACGCAACCAAGCCATAGCGCAGGCTTTTGCGCAGGCTGATTATTACGGAGGAACTGCAGTTAATTCTGAAAGCATCAACGAAGCCATTCAGGAAGGCAAAAGTTTTGATGTTATTTCCAGACTGTTCAGTATTCCACTTAATATAGTATGCGAATTTCATAGGGATAATGAGGATGGAACAGTGGACTACTATATTCTATGTCAAATAGCAAAAAGTGGAAACATAAAGCCCCAGTTTGAACCTTTCAATGAATGCTCTGAATTTGATATTTCAATACAGAGAATGGAAGAGTATAGGGAAAAACATGCTGCTGAGTTTAAGGCTAAGGAAAGGGAGGAAGCAAAGCGTGCAAGAGAAGATAGACTGAAAGACAACGATTATATCAACAATGGTAGAAACAAATATGTGGCTTGGGGTGTTGTTGGTGCCAACTATCCCTGGAGTGTAAATTCAAGTATAGAATTTAGATATGGCAATACTGTAGGTTTTGGTTTGTATGGAGAATTGGGTGTCGGTGTGTCAAAGTTGGATATTAAAGCGATACATCATCCTGATAGTGCAGTTAGACTTCCACAAGATAAATTACAGGATAAAATTTTTGGTTTTTTTTCGTATTCTGCGGGAATAAAATTTTTTCCTTACAGAGGATTGTTTATTGGATGTGGATATGGCTCTTATTTGAAATATCCTTTGAAGATAGAATGTCCTGATGAAAATACAAGTAAACAGAATAAGGATTATTGCAAAGATGCTATGCGCAATCCAAATAGTGGAGTGCAATGTTTGTTAGGCTATGATTTTGTCAATAAAATGGAACATAATTATAGTTTTTATCTTGGCGTAAAAGGAGGCATAATCTATGATATTAAAAATAAATCAGTTATACCATTGGCTGGACTGAAACTTGGTGTAGCATTTGGTTATAAATGATATTTTGAATCACTAGTGTCCACGAAAATATTTTAACACATCAATTATTGAGAAATATTTTATTTCGTTTTCAATGTGAAGCCAATTGAGGAAAATCAGTCGAACTTCAGAGACAGCTGTATCGCTTCCTCCGATGATGTCAGAGTCCGACTCTTCTTGAACAATTCCACGATTGGAGACTTGTCGAACATCGACAGTTCCAATACCCTCAGCACATCATAAATGTCCTTGTCCAGACTTAGCTCATGCCCGAGAATGGCGACAAGGCAGTATGCTATAATGGCAGAGTAAATCTGAATCCTGACCGCATTCTCGGTTGTCCCGAAGAACTCCTTGACATGCAGATGCTGTTTGAGGAATTTGAAGAACAGCTCGACTCTCCAACGGTATTTGTAGAGCAGGGCGACATTCTCGGCAGAGATCTGAAAATTGTTCGTGTAGAACACGAACGTCCTGTTGCTCTCCCTGTCGTAGAAAACGACACGGCGCAATGGCTTCTTATATTGCTTCCGGGGCTTTGCACCGGTGAGCAGTACAGCCTGGTCGGCCATTACACCCGTATCGGAGTTGCAGTATTGCCAGTCTTTCACGACATCGTACTGCATGCGCCTTTTCTCCCTGACAATAAAGAAAGCACCTGCGTTGTCTATCTTAAAAAGCTCATCCGTAACCATATAAGCCCTGTCAAAGATGTAGAAGCTGTCCCTCTCAAACCGTATCTCTCCCATCACCTGGGAGTCATGCAGAACCGCATCGGTGATGACGAGAAAAACAGGGATGTCCGTCCTGATGTCGTAAAGGACATGGACTTTCACGCCGCCTTTACCGTGATGGAGCCTGGTCCACCAGAATAAGCTCAGGCATAGGGATATGGTCGTGGAGTCAAAGGCATATACGTTCCCGTCCACGCAGGACTCCCCGTCGGCGGATGAACGTTTGTCCCTCGCAATTCCTATCATGATGTATGCGAACTCCTCAAAGATGCGTGCGTCCCTTGTCTCATTTGCCTTTGACAGGTTGCTCCGGCTTACATTGTCGCCGAAACCCATGTGCTGCAATTTCTCCTGATGCGCATCCAACACGGCAATCAGGTCTCTCAGACTCTCACGTTTGGTGAGCTGGGCGAAAACCATAACCAGAAGATGGTTCCAGCATTTGAACGACTTCACCCATTTGTTGCCCTGATACTTCTTGACCAACCAGTCGAATTTTGCCTTTGGCAGCAAACCGCACAACTGTGCGAAAACGAATTTTCCTTGATATGACATACGAACAAAAGATTAAAAAATGTTTCGTCCGCAAAGATAGTCATTTTCAAGCCCACAGAGTGCATTTTCCGCTGTATATTTTTATGCTATAGACGGTTACATGCTATGTTAACAAAATTTCGTGGACACTAGTGATTTTGAATATATCAGGCCTGTTAAATGGAAAGGGGTGGTATTCTCGTCCATCCCTTTGCTATCTTTGTATGCCATTTTGGTGTTTTTATATTTAAATCTACTCTGATTCTCTTAGGAGAACCTTAGTATTACACGAGTAATGGTTGAGCGATGAAAATAGTGTTTACATAGCAGTGAAATTTGCTAATAAACCTATGTGAATGTAGTGCTAAATTGTTTGTCGAATGATCCTCCCCACAGAATAGAGAGGAATGTTGACCATCCATCCTTGGTCTATGAATCCCTTCATCGAAATCCGCAAACCCTTGAGATTCAATTCTGGATTGTTCTTTATATATTCAGCCATTGAACGTGCACGCACATTTTCCTCAGCCTTAACTTCGATTGGCAACACTTTCTCACCATTCTGTATAACGAAGTCAATCTCGGCAGGAGTACGGTCGTTGCTCCAATAATGAGGTTCTAACCCTATTGATACAAGTTGCTGATGTATATACTGTTCAGTAAACGCACCTTTATATTCAGTCAGCATATTGTCTGATGCGATAATCTGTGAAGCTGGCACGTCTGCCATACACCCTAAAAGACCACAGTCGAGCATGAACAGCTTGAACGAATTTGTGTCAATGTATGCCTTTAGTGGCATCTTCAGGGTTTTCACCCTTGGAACCTTATATACAATTCCTGCATCAATAAGCCATTGGATAGCAAGTTCATAACTTGAGGCACGTGCTCCTTCCTTTATTATTCCATATATGAACTTGCGGTTTTCCTTGACCAGTTGCGAAGGCATAGAGTCAAGAATCTGGGTTATGCGCACCGCTTCGCTTTTTGTTGCGTGTTTTGCGATGTCCATTTTGTAGGCGGAAAGTATTTCCGACTGAATTGAGCGGACATTTGCCAGATTCTGATTGGCGATGAAATCTGCCACCACCTCCGGCATTCCGCCAGTGAAATAGTATTGCCGCAACATCTGTACCAGTTTTGAGTGCAGCAGTTGGACGGTTTGCCAATCTCCATCATGCAGCACATTGAAACATCCCTCTTCGCCTGTGGCA
>JAKSNU010000078.1 GCA_024399535.1 Paludibacteraceae bacterium | reverse complement strand
TATATTGACGGAAACAATATCGTCTGGTGGCAGGTTAATGACCAGATTGCATATTTTGGAAAAGCAAGAGCAGACGAAAAAGAAAATTGGTACACCCTTAGTTGCAATTCCACACCAGACAATGGTGGTGCAGCATACTTCACAGCAAAAAATGCAGGAGGAGAAGACATTCACTTCGGTCAGGAAGTTCACGAGGCTTATTATCCTGCATCTCTCCATACTACAGGTGATGTATTGGAATTGCCAAGCAACATAAACGTCGATCCAGAACGCAATGCAAAGCATCTGCCAATGTATGCTCATAGCTCTGGCCCACATTATCTTGAATTCCACAATATATGTGCAGTGCTCAAGATTCAGATTCCAACAGGTCTTAGTGATGACTGCGATAAAATTGAGGTGAGCGCACGCAAAAATATATGCGGTAAATTTACGGTAGGACCATCTGATTACAAAGCAGTACTTTCTGCTCCCAACGGAATAGATAACACCAAGATAACCCTTAACGGAACATTTACTCGTGGGAATTATGTATATGTTGCAATTCCAGAGGGTACTTATTCTGGTTTCAAGGTTGAATTCATGAAAGGCACGACATCATTAGGTTCAAAGACCAATTCAAACAATATGGAAGTTCATGCAAACAAGATTTATCCTGTAACAATTACCCCAGGAGCAGTTGTTACAGATGACATGTTCCATTTCACGAATACTTCCAGTAATAGCGTAAAAATTAGTATGCGTCAGTATGTTGCTAATGGTACTCCGGAATATTCAATAGAATATTATAAAAGTGGCCAGTTCGGTTGGAACACTTATTCATTCAGCACAACAAAAACAAAAGGTAACGAGTACCCTGGTGAAGAAATTACTCTTGCAGGAGGAGAAAAGATATATTTCAGACAGACAAGTGCAAAGCCTATTTCAACAGGTGGTACCAACTATTATACCTATTTCTACGCAGAAGAAGATGGTACATTATCAGTTAGTGGCGATATCAGATATCTTCTTAACGGATCTAACCCAGATAATGCGGTTATGGGAGAAAATGCATTTCTTAACTTGTTTTTTGGAAATGAAAATATAACCGATGCTTCTGGGTTAATTCTGCCGTCAACTGTAAGCAAAAGCTGCTACTTTTCGATGTTTTTTTACTGTTCTGAACTAACAAAAGGACCTTCTTTACCAGCTACAACATTGGCAGAATCCTGTTACTACTTGATGTTCTCTGGATGTAATAAACTTGAAACGGTCACTATGTTAGCAACAGACGTGAGTGCCACCAATTGTTTAGGCAGCTTTGTACCTAATGTCAACGGAACTTTGACCATTGCCAACGGTTTACAAAACATATCTGGTACAGCAGGTGCAACAATTACAAGCAATATCCCAGCAAAATGGACAATTATAAATAATACTGGCTCTTGGAATGGAAAAGATCCTGCAAGTCAACCAGAATAACATGCGAGTCAACAAAAAAAAATCAACTCGACACGTTAATCAACATAAGACCTCAACGTTGCAATAAAGCAGATGAGATTTAACACAGAACTCCCTCGGGGACATAATCCGCCGAGGGAGTTCAATTATCGGTGTAATGGACATTTGTGGTGATAAAAGTGTCTATAACTAATTGAATTTATTATATATCCGATACAATATTGCCAGTTTCATCAGGTAAAAACCATACGAACATATCTAACTCAAAAGCTGGAAAGTGATGCAGGCAAAGAGCTGTTTTCACCTCCATGAAAACTCATCTGAGACTCCACAATGGGATGAACATAGAACACAAGAAAACCTTTATAAGGTCTTTCCTTAAAATGAGTCTTCCTCCTGAATTGGAAGGCTATCCTTCCAATTCAGGAGGAAGACTCATCACCACAAATGTCTATTAGTCCGAAAATTATTTTTTTTATAACTATTCTCATACTATTTGCATAGTGACACTTTGCAACCAATAAATCAAGCGATTATTGACAATGTAGCGTTTCATATGATACTTGCAGACTTCACCCATAACACGAGGTTTACTCGAAGACACAATACCATCACCAGATTTTTGATTGAAATAATTGAAATAATTGAAATTTGCAATGTGGTTGCACGTACTGATGGAATATTTGCTTTTGCGAAAAAATCATTCAAACATTTTGTCACCTCAGAATATTATCGTACCTTTGCAGCGCGAAGGTCGGCTGCATTCGGCATAGCCAAATATGATTTGTCTCTGCTCTCATTTGCATAATCTTTGCAACGTATCTACGTCGAAGTTGATGCCGATGGATTGCTATATTAGATAATTAGATAATTAGGTAAGTATGAATGAATTGGCAACAAACGGAAATGTCCTTAATGACATTCGCAAGATTATAGAAGAAGGAAGGCGACAGGCGTATGCTGCAGCTGGTCAGATTGCCATTGCTACCTATTGGAATATTGGCAGGCGAATCGTGGAGGAAGAACAGCAGGGACAGGAGAGAGCCAGGTATGGAACAAAACTCATAGCTAATCTTGCCAAGCAGCTTACGTTGGAATTTGGACCGGGATTCAGCTACCGCAGCCTCAATGAATATCGTCGCTTTTACTTAATATTCAGCAATTTGGAGATTATGCACGCGCGTGTGCACAATTTGACTTGGAGCCATTTACGTATCATAATGCGTGAAGCATCACCAGCATCTTGAACTTCCGTCGCCAGTAATTGAAGGAGAAGACCCGAAGGAGTATATCAAGAACCCTGTAGTGGCAGAATTTATGGGGTTCAGAAAGGATTCAAAGTTTGATGAGTCTGAACTGGAACAGGCTTTGATTGACAATCTTCAGCAGTTTATCATGGAACTTGGCCGTGGCTTTGCCTTTGTGGATAGACAGAAACATGTTAAGACAGATACCGATGACTACTATATTGACTTAGTTTTCTACAATTATCGAATGAAGCGGTTTGTTTTGTTTGAACTGAAGACTCACAAACTGACACATCAAGACGTTGGACAACTCGATATGTATGTGCGCATGTTTGATGATCTCGTGAAGGGCGAAGATGATAATCCAACATTAGGAGTTCTGCTTTGTACCGAAACAGACAAGACCATAGCTAAATATTCTGTTTTGCATGACAGCGAACAGTTATTTGCTTCGAAATATATGGCATACATGCCAACCGAGGAGGAACTCCGGCGAGAGATAGAACATCAAAGGCAGTTTTTTCTCGCTCAGCATGGTAAAGAAGAATCACCAGAGGAGAATTAACAATGGGGTAATACAGAATGGTCGTTCGGAGTAGAGAAATGGGGTAATCATACACTTACCGTACTAATTTTAATGCTAAACTTTGCCAGCAAACCGCCCGTATGTCATATAAAAGCACTATCTTTGCGGTATGATTAAAATCTTATGATTATGGACAATAGTGCTGACATTATTTACATCACCACACATGCTAAGACAATAATGCGGAATTTGTTATGGCCTAAGGGACCGACTTGCCCCGTTTGTGGTTCTCATCACTATACTAAATTGAAAGATGGTCGTTATTATTGTAAGGAATGTTCAAAGCATTATTCCATTAAGCAGGGGACCATATTTCAAAAATCACATTTGCCTTTATCTAAATGGTTGATAGCACTTTACTTAATGCTTTCTAATAATGATATATCAAGTCCCAAACTTGCGCATTACCTTGGAATTTCTCAAACTACTTCATATTACATGTTGCTTAAATTACGTTTTTTATTTCCTCAAGATGATACTATATTGGAAGGTGATGAAGTCGCTTGTGATGAAGAGTATTTGTTTGGTTCTTGGTCTAAAATGAAGTTGTCAAAGAAGCAAGAGTTATTGGACCGTTTCATAATACAAGAAAACTATCCATATTGGAACGAATTAAGACAGCCCTTAGAAATGTAAGGCAAGTCATAACGGTCTCCATATTGGCCGAATATGATAGCCTAAACGGCAAATGTAATGAGCCCGATATTTTCAATCCTTACAAGTGGTTTGCCCAATATGGAAACATTGAAAATGAAGTCGTTGTACAAGGTGTAGTCTATAGACGGGAAGAATTTATGGTGCGATAAGTTTGTAGTTACCGATGTTCGGACCATTTCTCCGTTCGGGGCTACCCTCTAACATCAATTTCACGCAGAATTCGTATGTCTGTTTCACGCAGAATACGCGAAATACGCAGAGAAAGAAATTCCCATAATTCTGCGTATTCTGCGTGAGAAAAAAAATAATTGCATTTTTT
>JAKSNU010000077.1 GCA_024399535.1 Paludibacteraceae bacterium | reverse complement strand
TTATCTGCTTCGGACAACTTATTTCCTGTTCCCGTCACTGGGACACCCAAAAAAAGTCTGGCTCTATAACGTTTCGTGTGAATAACTTTGCATGCAAGTTCCAAGCGCTGCAAGCGTGACATGAATTAGTTCAGGGTGTAAACCCTGGGTAACAAGGCATTACCTATAAGGTATTCCCTTCCTCGGGGTGGGGTGTACCAAACTCTGTAAATATACATTGTTTCTACCTACTCAATTCGTTATAGAGCCAAAAAAACCACCAACTCAAAATATCAAAAAACAATGAAAATCGTACACATTTCTGACACGCATAATTTTCACAGAGACCTGCCGCCACTACCCGAAGGCGACATTCTGATCCACACTGGAGATTGCACAATGGCCGGCACTGACCATGAGGCGATTGACTTTCTCGACTGGTTTTGCGACCAGCCTTTCAGGCACAAAATATACATAGCAGGCAACCACGACTGCTGTTTCTACCGGATGACAGGTGTAGAAGGGTTGCCAAAAGACATCCATTACCTTTGCAACAGCGGCATCACTTTGGAAGGTATCAACTTCTATGGCATTCCGCTGTTCATGCAGGATGTGGCAATGGGACTATACGACGGAATGTTGCTGTCGATACCAGCAGAGACAAACGTGTTGCTGACCCACCAAAGCCCGTTCCTTGACGAGACGCTAACAAATCGTATAATCGAGATTAAGCCAAAGGCCGCACTTTTCGGGCATGAACACGGAGGATACGGAATAAGCCAAATGGGGGGAACAACACTCTCGAATGGCGCAATAGTTGACGAGCACTATATCATCACGAACAAACCTAACGTTATAATTATATAAACCATTGACAATTAAGAAAGACAAGAAACGAAAGGGGGGTACATGCCTGCGAACAGCTTGCAGCACAAGCGAATGCACAATTTGAAGAATCTGCCTTTGCTCCAAATCCTACACACAATATGGAACGTTTGCCATGCCGCAAAAGAGGAGAGTGCCATGTGACATTTTGACAAAAAGAGTTGACTGATTTATAAACAATAAACAACTCAACAATTATGGGAATAGTAAAAATCGACAATGCTGTTATTTCAAGGCAGCAAAAAATATGCAGATATTCTTTTGCTGTCGTGAAAAAAATTTAGTAACTTTGCAACGCTAAGGCACAAACAAACCATTTTATCATAAATCATTTAACATCAGCAAACTAAACAAATTATGAAAATCACGATACACAGAGGAGCGTCACAGATTGGCGGGTGCGTAACCGAGATTAGAACAGAAAAAGCACGAATACTCATTGACCTTGGCAGCAACCTGCCAGGCAGTGACAAACCAGATTTCACGACAGAAGAGATAAAGAGACTGACCGATGGTGTTGACGCTATCTTCTATACACATTATCATGGTGACCACATTGGTTTTCACAACCTTGTCAATCCAGAAAAGCAATATATAGGCGAAGGGGCAAAAGAGGTTTTGGAATGGAAACATAAGGTTTTGGCTCGTCACAATGAAGATAAAAGCAGTCTTGAAGCAGTGCAAAAGATGAAATGCTATAAGCCAGAAGAGACTTTCACTATTTCTGACGACCTGAAAATCACCCCTTACTATTGCTCGCATTCAGCCTTTGATTCGTATATGTTCCTAATCGTGGCTGAGAAGAAAACCATTCTGCATACTGGCGACTTTCGCAAGCACGGCTATATGGGCAAGGCTCTTATTCCTGTCTTAAGAAAGTACATACACCAAGTTGATATACTTATTACTGAAGGCACTATGCTCAGTCGTAGCAGTGAGAAGGTTAAACCAGAGTGCGAAATACAGAATGAAATTGCCGGCGTTCTCAGGAATCACAAATACGTGTTCGCCCTAACCAGCAGCACAGACATTGACCGCCTTGCGTCTATGAAAGAGGCTTGCACCACCGCACATCGCAATTTGCTTGCCGATAAATACCAGAAGGGAGTGATGGATATATTTACAAAATACACCACATCACCACTTTATAATTTTAATAGCACTTTCAATTTCTATGGTAACAGTTTGGTTGAAAATCAAAAGATTGTTGGGAAAATGAAGCATGAAGGCTTCCTGTTGCCAATACGTTGCAGTGGAGAATGGCTGATACGTATGATGATGGACAAATACAATGACGAAGAGCCGCATTTGATATACTCTATGTGGAGTGGATACTATAAAGGCACAGAGGAGCAGCAGATAAAAGAAGCCTTGACAATCAGGTCATTGTTCAAGCCTGAGAATATCCACGACATACACACAAGTGGCCATGCAGACTGCGAAACTCTCGCCGAAGTCTGCCGAAAAGTCAATCCTCGGTTGGCAATCATCCCAATCCACAAGGACGAAAAGTCAGACTATCGCATACTTGATATTCCACAGAATCTAAAAGACAAAGTTATCACTGAATCAATGGTCGTTGATGGGGTAGAGATTGAAATAAAACCGGCTTTTAACTAATAGATTGTTCAACTAAAATATTTAACATGGCAAGAAAAATTTCACAAGAGCATTTGGATGCTTACCTTACAGGTGATTTTGCAACATTGCTTACTGTAATTAAAGAAGACCCTGAACTTTCATTTGACATTAGAATGAATGATGAGGTCAAAATTTATTACAATAAAGGATTGGTATTAACGACAAAACGCTGTCTAAAAAGGAAACAACATTTTACTGTTACTCCTCTTGATAAAGGTTATTATAAAGATGCTAATGACAAAATAAAGAAGAAAGCAGATGCTTTACCAAACATTCAGAACGTTCTAAATAATAAATCTAAGTTAGAGGAATATTTCAAGAATGCAAAAGACATTGTATATTTTCATGCAAAAGACACTGAGTTTACAACTCAGCAATATATTGCATTAGGAAATAATTCTTTCGATAAAAGATTTGTAGTTGTTGATATGGAATGGGCTTATTCCCAAGCAGATGTAAATCTAAGCAATCGTATGCCACGTACTAAAATCGATCTCGTAATTGTGGATACAGTTAAAAATTCAAAGGGAGTAAATGATATTTATTTGGCAGAACTCAAAGTTGGCACAGGTGCTAAAGATGGAAAGTCTGGTATTATCCCCCACGTTAAAAAAACAAACAATATTATTTCCGACAAAAATGCTTGTGCTTCACTTAAGGCAGACGTAGAATCTCTAATTGAACAAAAAACGGCACTTAGACTAATCTCTGGCACGCCAAAACAATTAACACTTGCCGATAAGCCAAAAATGATGATTATTGCTGCGTATCGTGGCAATAATGAAAAAATAGAATTAGAGAAAGGCATTCAAACCGCTAAGGAAGAAGCTAATCGTTTGAATATGGAAGAACCTGTATGTATAATGTATGATTGCATGATTGAAATCAAGTTGTAATCATTAACTAATATTGGTGCGGTAAATGGCTCTATAACGTTTCGTGTGAACAACTTTGCATGCAAGTTCCAAGCACTGCAAGCGCGGCATAAATTAGTTCAGGGTGTAAACCCTGGGTGACAAGGCATTACCTATACGGTATTCCCCTCCTTGGAGAGGCAGGGGGGTGGGGAGAATCCAATTCAGTGAATATACCCACTCAATTCGTAATAGAGCCACTTTTCTCGCCTCGTCAGGGTGCAGCAGTTTGTTTGTCCCGACCACCTCAGCTTCCGTGTGTCTCTTCAGCAAGTTGTTCAGCACCGTCCTCAGCCCCTTCTCCTGCGTCTCGCTGAGGGTGTCCGTCTCCTCACCGCTCTCTGCCGACAGCCCTCCGGCGTAAGCCACTGAGATACTGTTTCCCGACCACCGTCCGCAGTGTTCGCAAACATCACGGTCAGCCCTGCCTTTCAGTACTGTTCCGTCCGTGTTCACGATGTAGTGGTATTGCATAGCGTCCTGGAACCTCTCCTGCGAGTTCATTTCCACTATGTCCTCCGGACTCTTTGTAGCATGTATGACTATCTGTTTCTTCATATTGCTTGTTATTTTTTGGTTTATGGGGTACAGCCAACTGTCAACCGCCCTCACTATAGTTTTTCCCTTTTGCGGACGGTTTTTCCGCGTTATGGCGTTAAATAATCCTAAAACATGGGATTATTTTTCTAAGGCTCTGAGAAACAGGTTTATTGACCCGACGACTAACCCGGTGTCTTGACCCGAATCCCAGAATCTCCGAAAAATCGAAATGTCGTCCCCCTTCGCTTCCTCGAAAAATATCGCCCCTTCGCCTTTCAATTTTTTTTCAAAAATCAGGGTCAATGAACCTGTCCCTCTGACCCATGCCCGGACGTGATACGCTGATTTCAATAATTTCAATAATTTCACCTGAAATTCTGCGGGTCACCTTTTTTTGGGGCGGACACATTATTATAATATTATATATATATACTTA
>JAKSNU010000076.1 GCA_024399535.1 Paludibacteraceae bacterium | reverse complement strand
CTGTATCTGAATGAATTTTCGTTTATTTTCTTAACCGTAGCAGGCACTACGACCTCGTCAAGTTTCGTGCAGAAGAAGAAAGCATCGTCGCAAATCTCCTCAACGCCATCCGGTATGGTATATACTCCTGTCCTGTCTTCGGGCATTCTTACGAAAAACTTACCTATTATCGTAGGACCCTCGGTGAGCATTGTCTTCTCTATTATCCTACCGCCAACCATCTCAACCTTTTCGCCCCCTTTCAGTTCTTCAAGACTATTACACTGTTCGAATGCGCTGTTCCCTATCTTCTTCACATCACCCAAATTGACACGCTGCAAAGCTATGCAACCCCAGAAAGCATACTCGCCAATCTCCCTTAACATAGTCTTGCTGAAATCAAGTTCAGGCGACAACCATCTGCAATCGTAGAAGGCATATTCGCCGACCTCCTCCAGCCTTGCAGGCAATTGTATTCTGATAAGTTTGGAGCACCCCCAAAAGGCATATTCACCAATCTCGGTTATGCCATCGTGTAATGCCACATGTGTCATCCCCCTACATTCATAGAAGGCATAGTCGTCAATCTCGGTACAACCCAAAGGTATCTTCACAGAATCAAGCGCGAGACACTGATAAAATGCCATTTCGCCTATCTCCCTGACTGTTTCAGGAATCTCGATTCTCGTCAGTTCATCACAACCGAAAAATGCAGCTTCAGCTATCTCTTCAATTCCATCTGGAATCTTATATACACCTTTGAAAGTATATGGCAGATAGACGAAAGCCTTCTCAGTATATATAGGTTCTGTGACTCCACTACCCAAGAATGCATGTTTCCCGATTTCCGTAACGCTTTTCGGCAATATCACATTCGTCATATTGCCACACCCCAAGAATGCACCACCACATATTCTGCGAATGCCATTTGGCACTTTGAATGTCCCGGCATACTCAATATCAAGGTATGCGAATTGGGTCTTGGTAAAAATATTACGGGTGATTGACGTATTTGTGAAAGCGAAATCTCCTATCTCCTGTATGTTCTGCCCGAATTTCACGTCGGTGACATCCGAGCAATCGAAAAACGCAGAATCCCCAATTTCAGTCACCTTATACGACTGTTTGTCATACGTCAGCGACTCAGGGATATTCACAACACCTTTAGCGTTGGTGCTACGCACGATTTTCGCCTCGCCATCATCAAGTTTATATTTCACGCCCCTCACTTCGATCACTTTATTGCCAAATACTCCACCCGCCAACATTATCCCGACTAACATCAAAATTGTCTTTTTCATAATTGTATGGTTTTATAAATCTTCAGCAAACATAGGGTCCCAAGCAGGCAACTTTACTGGTTTTGTTTTCAGCACCTCAAGAGCCTTATCAGTAGCATATTTTCTATTTACGACCAGACGGAACATATACTCATCGAACCACTCATCGGTCATAATCAGAAATCCCCTGCATCCTGCCGACTCACCCCACGAGTTCTCGACTTTCCATTTGATGGTCTTGCCATCTTTCTCGTCAACAGCCACAAGAGTCATTGCGTGCGACGATCCAGATGCATGAGATGCCACTCGCTCCCTCTTCGTCATAGCGAACGACATTCCCATGAGCGACTCGTAGTCATAATTATTCACATCGAGCAATCCAGTCTCTGAATTGAGATATTTCGCCACATCACACGAGAAATACATAGCTGTCGAATCTTTAAGCGATGCCTTAGCCATCACCTTTATCTCGTCCATAGGCAGATTGACGTACAGCCAGTTGTGACCCTCATATGTATGTCTGTCGCGGTCTATCTCGTAGCATTTGTAGTAAGGTCTCGAAGGGTCGTTCATTATCATGATGTAATCATTGCAAATCTCCTTGTCGCCATACTCCCCGGCAAATTCCATAGGGGTATATTTCTTGCCTTTGTATGTAAACTCTTTTGGCGGAATGCCGAGATTTAGTGCCAAAATTCTGTAGATATCTTTCAGCACCTCCTCTTTCTTCGCCTGCAGCTGAGCTTTTGTAGCTTTTTTCTCAGCCATCTCTCTTATCTGCATACCACCTTGACGAAGTTTCATTTTGAGTAACATCGACATACGGTTGGTGTTGTTTGCTGCGAAAGTCTCGCGCATAGCCTCCGAAGGAACAAGTCCGTATTTGTTTACAAGGTCAGTGACGCCAGTGAATGTTCCACCATCGTTTATCGGGTTTTGGAACAGCCAATCAACCGATTGTGATGTCATCTCCTCGTTGCGGGTATCAATAACCATCTGCAGGAAAAGGTTCGATTTTTCCAACTGGTCGTAGAAGAAGAGATAGTTCTGCGAGAACTGGAACTTATCCAATCCGTGTTTTGCTATAGCTTTTGCTCTCAGCACATTCAGTCCTGTGAACAGCCAGCATCTGCCTGATTTTTTCTGATCAGTGATACCCTTTGACTTCACCTCGGTCGAGAACTCCTTGTCGAATTCTCCGAGGTTATCCTGACTGAGTGCCAACTTGTTGAGGTCAATCTGTCCAAGAGCATTGCGGATGGCTTTATCTCCTGCGTTGTTTCCGTAACTTTTTTCCAATCTCCCTAACATGTCAGCCGTGATGGCACCCTCGTTAGTCTGCGCTGCTACGCTGATTGCCATTGTTGTAACCAATAGCATTGTCAACAATCTTTTTCTGTTCATATAGTTTCAGTTTGAATTTTTCGTATTCCTTACTTTCTGGGTACAAAGGACGGTGTTCCTCCATTCTCCTGAGTTTTTCAATCTCGCAGTTTGCTTTTTTTGCGTTTTCGGTGAAATATGTCTCGCCGAATCGTTCGAATATCACCTCTGCCGCAAGCTGTGACGGATGAATCATATCCTCAGCATAGAATCTGTAGTCCCTCAGTTCGTCCAACATTATTTCGTATGCTGGAAAATACTCAACGAACTCGAATTCCTGTCTCAGCCTTTCGACAGCTATGAGCAACGTCCCTTTGTTCAGCGAGTTGCTTATAGCCTCATCGCCTTTGTATCTGACTGGCGAGACGGTCATTATGACTCTCCGCCCCTCCATCCGAGGCAAAATCCTTTCCCATGACTCGACTATTTCATCTGCCGTCAGCCGTCTCATGCTGAACTCACGGCCTGGCAGTTTGTGGCAGTTGTTGTAAATCTCGCCACCTCGTTCATATACCACTGACGACCCCATCGTGACCACCACGTTTTGGCAGGTTTTCCAGAACTTTGCAGCCTCGGCGAGTCTCTCGTTCATCAGCCGTAGGGTCTCGTTTCTGTCTGCTGTGTCGAACATTCCATGGTGTTCTTTCGAAAACCATTTTCCGTCTCTCTTTTCCAATTCCCGTTCGTCGTAAGGTGTTCCGTCAATTGTCCTTTCGAGGGCCTTCGCTATGGAAATGGGGTTGTATGTTATTCCTGTAGGGTTCATGAAAGTTCTGAACATCAGTCTTTCCAGTCTCTCCCCAATTCTTTCGGTGAAGCACGACCCTACGAGCATCACTCCGCTGTCGTGTTCCATTCCCCCTCTTCTGCTTACTTTGACCTCAGTCCTGAATTCCATATAAATAGCATTGGCGATTTACGGCTGCAAAGTTACGGATTTTTTCTGATATAAACCTATAAACTGACCGTTTTTTTTTAAGTCTTAGGCTCACTTGATTGCTTCGATATAGAATGACACAGGTCTGAAACCGTCGTTGCAGCTGATCATGGCACTGTCCGGGTTTCTCATCCATCCGTCGAAGAAATTGCCCTTTCCGTTTGCGAGATTTACGACAAACTCACTCATTATCTTCCATGCTTCTGGACATAACCCTTCAGGTTTCTCTCCGTTTTCGCTTATCCACGACATGCCCTCCGCAATGTCGCACGTATGCTCTATGGGATTCTCGTATTCAACCATAAGGTCGTGGTATTCAGTCTTGCGCAATGCTGTTATTTTTACTTTTTTCATATCGTTGTGTTATTGTCTTTTTCTCGCTTCTATATAACTACTTTGTAATTTATTGTCAATCAAGCCTTGAAGAGGCTTGACAAATCAGCCTAGGGCAGCGCCCTAGGTCAAATGTTGTGTATATATGTACTACGCCGCAACGCGGCACAACAATTGCCATGTATTTGTTATGCTGCGTTGCAGCGTATTATTGATATCGGTATCATAACCTAGGGCGACGTGCTACGCACTCTGCCCTAGGCTAATATGTCGTGGGCTATCAGCCCATCAACATACATAGCAACAGTTATATTCCTCATTTGTTGACGAACTCGTCAATTGCGCTGCAAAGGTACGATAATATTTTGATTAGCAAATAAACGTAAAAGGCAGCAGGTTGTTTTTCACTGACCTGCTGCCTTTTTATCCTTGTGTGGAAAGTGATGGTGGGTCACTGCTTTGCAAGTTTTCCGATGTTATCACTATGCAATAATTCTATTATTAAATCATCCGCCTTACCATTTGTATATTTTGTTTTTTGGATCAGCGTCGACTCTA
>JAKSNU010000075.1 GCA_024399535.1 Paludibacteraceae bacterium | reverse complement strand
CGGTAGTTGTATAATAGTCACTCATAGTAGACATGTTTATGCGGAAGCGAGTCCAAGTCTTGCCGTTTTGCAGCATTGGAACATAGGCATTGAGCGAAAGCGTCAATGCTGTTAAAAAAGATATAATACTTATTCTTTTCATATTCTTATTTTTAGTATGTTATTACGTAAATATCGTATATAAATGGAAAATTACTTGATGATTGGCTTTCGTCCATATCAACTATCGTGGTCATGTCGTTACAGCGATAAAATAGTGAAAAATCATAATATCCATTCATTTTCCCAGACCATCCCATATTGCAATGAACAGCTTTCTTGTTTATGTATTCGGAATTGCATTGTCCGTTCTCGTATGCAAACTTTTTCTGAACATAGTGTATCACACCATCAAAAACCCAAGCATGACATTTCGTGGAATCAGATGAATAATCAGCATTGCTTAATCCAGTTGCATATAAAGTTTTCCTGTTTGTTAAGTAATAATCATAATCAAACATGCTTGATACTCTTTGAAAATGAGCATCTGTAAATCCTAAATTTTGCAGATAAAGTATCAAAGAACTATAGTCGTCAGTAGTCCCGCTATAACTACTTTCTGCTACATCATATACAATATTCAAATCCGAGCCAATATCTGCAATGATTTTTGCTAAAGCAGTTAGTGGCGAACCTGGCCTTGGAAAATATGATGCATTCCGATGGTTGTCAAACCAATCTTGTTTGATTTGCTGCCATGTATAACCGAAATACATAAACTCAGGATATTCCACAGCAGAAAACAAGTTTGTTACGGCTATTGGCACACAGCCAGCAGCGGCATGAGCTCCATCTGGTGTATAGCAATAGTAATTATAAGGAGCATTTTGTCCCAATTCCATAGATGCATAAGGACCATAAAAAACGGTGTCTGTATAATATGACCTCACACTATCGTAATAGGCATAGGCAATAGTCCTGAAAATCTGAGCAAGAGAATCCCTTGATATCATTTTTGTGTTGACAAGACTGGCCAGCATCCATTTTGGAGGATTTTCATTATATTGTTCACTATATGGATGAGTGGTTAAGTCATTGAGAGTGAGATTTCCATTATTTGATATCGCCAAGACATCCATACTGTCGGTTACCAAGGCAAAACCATTATCTCTTGAGAGGTTGACAATATACATGAGAGTATCATCAAATTCACTGCTGTATCCGGGGAAAACCTCTCGTAAGGTATGACTCGTATAACATTCCAAAGAAATGTCGAAGTCATTATTAACGAGGTGAGAGTAGGTTTCTGGATAAAGCATTTTGAATGTCTGAGCTGCAGTTTGAAATGCTGCGCCAGCTTCTGTTCCATAATTTTCCTCGTAATACGAAATAACATCATCAGGCAATGTTATTCGCATTGGACGTGTTGGAGAGTTGACGGCTTCTTTTTTGCATGATGGGAACAGAACCATCATGAGGCTGAATAGAATAAGCCAGTAATTTTTCTTTTTCATAACTTTATGTTTTTAATTAATAAATATTGAATTTCTTCCGAGACTCCCGAAATGGGCATCTGGGGAGTCGAGTTGTTTTTCGATAAAAGCCAGGGCTGTTTCCCAACAGCCCTCGGCTGGAAATTTGTCTAACTAATAACTTCGTGAAGTTTTTTCATGAAACTATTATTTCCTTATATATATAAATGTGTGGTCGGAAATGGAGTATTTTTCCTGTTTCGCTATGCAAATTTACGGCTATTTTTCGGAACTTCCAAATTTTGGCTGTGTCAAGTTGTGTCAAAAAGGTAAAATTGGCAAAAATCGGCTACTGATTATCAATAGGTTAGAGAAAGGCAAAAAAAATTTTGTGTCAAGTTGTGTCAAAATGCCATTTTCGGGCATTTTGGAGCCTTTTTCGGTCGGGCGGATCGTCGTTTTTTTTCTTCCTTGCGAAAAAGCGAAAACAGGCAGATATGCGAAACGCATATCTGCCTCGATGCTTTATGGAATAGTGTGATTATTTCACCACGAATTCCTCAATAGAGACCCCGATATTTGAGATAATTCTTGTAGAAACGACCAATTGCAAAGTTTGTTATTCATTATTCTGTTTGCGACTGCTTTGCTTCTTTTCCCGTTTCAGCAAGCATTTTCTGAGTTTTGTTTTTTTTGAGTTTGCCTTAGTGACAGTATCAGTGCCGACTGGAGCAGTAGAGTGCTTTAATGCAGGATTAGAGTTGTTTGTGCTTTCTTCTGGAGAGTTGTCCATTGCCGGATAAAGGACTTTCCCAATGCCTGGCAGTGTATATTGATCCCATTTTTGGCCCTTAAAATAAACCGTTTGTTTGTCATTTGAATAGAACATACGGTCAGATTCCTTGTAGGTGGTGTTTTTTGATTGGGTATTTGGACTTTTCGGCATATAACAATCATCGTCCAAAACATGGTCGGCAATCTTGCTGTGATTCTTGTAAATGACCATACTGTCGCTGGAAAGCACACACCGCAGAAATGTGGCAAGTCCTTCGCCATTAGCCGAGGAGCGAAGGCCTGACAGCAACCCACTCATTCTGCCGCAGGATTCAACATAGTTGTCGGTATATCGAATGGATTTGTCATCCGAGCACGGGAAATAGTGATAATAGTATCTGCGAAGAGGACAATTGGTGTAACTGAACACTGTATCAATGTCATCTATGTAGATGAAGCCTGTACAACTGTCTGGATGATAAACGCAAGCGCTGTCGCCTACTGAGAGAGTGAAATCGTAAAGAGTGTATTCTTGATTCTCATTTTCATCAAACAGATAAACGACACGGGCTGCAGTATCCTCGCGCAATAAATGATCGGTGAAGTCGGTAATAAAATAGGTGTATCCATTTATCACAGTATCTCTTGGAACAGAAAAGGCAGGCGAGTAATATTTGCCAGGGAAAGCAACTTCATAAGCAAAGTAAATCCATTTTTTGCCTTTTTCGAGCATTGGCGTGTAGGCATATGTGCTGAATGTGACCGTATATGCGATTATTATAAGTACAATCCTCTTCATCCGTATAATCTTAGTATTCATATACTTTTATGTCATATAAATTGAACTGGTTTTCTCTGTAATGATATTGTGCATTTGTATTTCGAAGAAAAATTTCAGGGGAACACCACACATTATTGTCTATGTCATTTCCAAAATTACAATGGATTATTTCATAATGACATCCTATAACTAAATAAAGCCGGTTATTGTGGTAACTATACAGATTAAAGTCATACGAAAAGATTCCATCAAACACCCATGCATGTCCGCCCATAGTTGTGCTGTCAAGATGATTAAGGGCACTTCCACATGCAAAAATAGTCTTCTTATTATAAAGCATATTTTTATATTGAGATGTTGCAATGTCCTTTAAAGTAGCATTCGGGTATCCATGTTGTCGTAAATATACGGTTACAGAATTGGCGTCACTATTATCAATAATACAAGTAGATAAAGTGTCTCCATAATTCACACCAATACTTTGACCAATTTTTGCAATTATTTTACACAAGGTTTGAAGTTTTGGGTAGTTGTCAATATTGTAGTGATTGCGATCACCAATAGAATCATGGTAAACACAGTCGTCAACGATTTCCTCCCAAGAATACAAATATCCAGAATCACGTAATTCAGGCGTATTGTTGGCGGAAAATAAATATGTCAATGCAATAGGAACACATCCAGCAACTGCGTGCTGATTAGCAGAATTAGTTGGACAAAAGGAATTATATGGATCTTCTTGATGCAATTTCATTTTCACAAAAGGTCCAAGATCAATAGTATCATAATAATTAAAAAAGAAACTATCTGCTGGTTCTTGGAATAGCACCGCATGACCAAAAACGCGGTGATATTCCGCTTTTGAAATCATTTTGTCGTTTATTGAGCCTATTATTGTCCATTTCGGAGGTCTGCTGTTAAAACGTTCTTCTGTGATGTCAGCCGTAAAATCGGATAATGGTATGTTTGACTGATCAGATACAGCGAGTATATTTAGACTATCGGTAATAAGAATATATCCATTATTATTCGAAAAATTTATAACATACATCAGTGTATCATTATCATTGCCGGGTGGAAAATCAGAACAAATATTTCTTACGGTATTAAGAGTATAAAATTCCATTGATACATCAAACTGATAATGTATAAATTGTTCGTAGTTTTCTGGATATAATTTCGAATATACATACAAAGCACTTTGGAATGCAGCACCAGCTTCAGCGCCATAATTTTCCTCGTAATACGAAATAACATCATCAGGCAATGTTATTCGCATTGGACGTGTTGGAGAGTTGACGGCTTCTTTTTTGCATGATGGGAACAGAACCATCATGAGGCTGAATAGAATAAGCCAGTAATTTTTCTTTTTCATAATTTTTTGTTTTTTTATTGTTGATATTTTCCCCGGAACTTCCGAAATGGGCATCTGGGGAGTCGAGTTGTTTTTCGATAAAAGCCAGAGCTGTTTCCCAAC
>JAKSNU010000074.1 GCA_024399535.1 Paludibacteraceae bacterium | reverse complement strand
ATCTTCTTTAAGTATCAATTCCATAATTGCTCCTCCTTATTTATTTCATTAAGTCTGTTACATAAGGAAGCAAAGCCAAATGGCGTGCACGCTTAACAGCTTGCGCTACCTTACGCTGATATTTCAAAGATGTTCCAGTGATACGACGTGGCAACAATTTGCCCTGCTCGTTGAGGAATTTCTTGAGGAATTCTGGATCCTTATAATCGATATACTTGATACCGCTTTTCTTGAAACGGCAGTATTTCTTCTTCTGACTATCAACTGCGATAGGAGTCAGGAAACGGATGTCTGTGTTGTTTGCCATATTATTTGCCCTCCTCTGTGTTTTTCTGTTTGTTCATACGTCTTTCAGCATACTCCAAAGCGTACTTGTCAAGACGGAATGTCAAAAATCTCATAATGCGCTCATCGCGACGCATCTGCAATTCGAATTTAGCAATCAAGCTTGGTTCGCAAGCGAATTGCAACAAGCAATAGAAACCTGTCGATTTCTTTTGGATAGGATAAGCGAGTTTACGCAAACCCCACTCTTCTTCGTTCTCGATTTCTGCTCCATTTTCAGTGAGGAAACCTTTGAACTTTTCTACTGCTTCCTTCATCTGGACATCAGACAAAACGGGAGTCAAAATGAAAGCAGCCTCATAATGGTTCTTCATAATGAATTTATTTTTATTAGTAAAACAATTGTCAATCAATTGATTTCGCTCAGTCAACAATCCTTACGCACACTTAACCGAAATCGACCGCAAAGGTACAACTTTTTTCTGACCTGCAAAAATATTTTCCACATTTTTTTCTTCTGTCAAAAAAAAATCTTTATTTCAGCAGATGATATAAACTTTTTTTTGTACCTTTGCAGGGTCAATATAACAACAATATTCAATCAAACACATTACCTTATGTTCATAAAAATAAAGGAGTTAAGGCAGAGATTGCCTCGTTGGATAAACTTCTATACCGTCACTATTTTCCTATTTCTCATATTCATCACCTTCATCAGCAGCAAAAGCCTGATGAACCAATGGTCGCTTCATCGTCAGCAAAAACAATATGACAAACAAACTGAAATCTTCGAGCAGGAAATACGCGAAACCGATGAACGCTATGCCGATATGGACAAAAACGACACCACCATCGAGCGCTATGCTCGCGAGAAATACTATATGCATACTGCTGACGAGCAAATCTATTTAATTGAAGAAAAAGAATGAAAACTCTGATTGCAAAACACGAATCTACGCTACTCGCCTACCTCGTCGAAGCTCTTCCCGAAAAGAGCAGAACGACCCTGAAATCGTATCTTGCGCACCGCCAGATACTGATTAACGGCAAACTCTCTACCCTCTTCGATGCCCCTATCCGCAAAAATGATGAAATCAAGATACTTGACAAAGGCGCAGAACGCCCTAATCCCAACAACCGGCTTCGCATTCTCTTCGAGGACGATTACATTATTATAATAGAGAAGAAAAACGGTCTTCTCTCCGTATCAACAGGCAACCAAGGCGAACAGACAGCCTTCAGCATAATGATGGACCATGTTCGCTACTCCAACAAGGATGCCCGTGTTTTCATTGTCCATCGCCTTGATCGCGACACGTCTGGATTGATGCTCTTTGCAAAATCCGAAGAGATTCAGCAGATTCTACAGGACAATTGGAACACCAACATCATCGAACGTAAATATGTTGCCGTAGTTGAAGGTTCACTGCCCGAAAAACAAGGAAAAATCGTCTCTTGGCTCACCGAGAACCCAAAATCGCTGAAAATGATTTCATCGCCAACCGACAATGGCGGCAAGAAAGCCATAACCAACTATCGCGTGCTGAAGAGCAACGACAAATACTCGCTCGTCGAGCTTTCGCTTGAGACTGGCAGGAAGAATCAGATACGTGTCCAACTCGCATCAATCGGTTGTCCTGTAGCTGGCGACAAAAAATATGGTGCACATACCAATCCTCTCCGTCGTCTCGCTCTACATGCCGAAGTGATTGCATTTTCTCACCCTGTGACAACCGAGAAAATGCGTTTCGACACTGGCATACCACAAATATTTAATTAAAAAAAAGCATTACCTTTGCATCCGATTTCAAAAACAAACAATAAAAACATTGTATCTATGAGAAAATTTACTCTTATCGCCGCACTCGCCATGAGTGCAATTCTTTCGTTTGCCCAAGTGACCAAAGGCACTATCGGCAATGGTAATTACACTGATTACCAGCAGCAAACCAGCACTCAGTATGGTTTAGATTTCAACAACGACGGAAATTTAGAAGTTGCCTTAAATATAGGCTACGACATGAATACTGGAGATCCATGGACCAACGGCTCAATTGTATATGACTACGAAGCTATACAATTACTGGTGGCATGCGAGGAAACATGGGACTATTTCAAATTGCTCGCAGCAGGCGAATCTGTAAGTTCGGCAGCAACCTATGGCGGCTATGGTGACGGCATGTTTGAAGACTTCTCAGCCATCAGCACTGAGGCATCATACGTTGGATTTCATATTTATATTGGTGAGTCCAGTTACTATGGATATGCCAAAATCCACAGAGGCGAGGGCGAGATTATCTGGGACGAGATTTACTATGAGGCAACAGCAGAGAAAGCCATCACCGTTGGCGACACTGGCACTGAAAGTGGTGTCGAATCTGTCAATGCTGCCAATCAGCCAATCGTCCGTATGGTTGCAATTGAAGGACAAATCTACATAGAGCGCAATGGCGAACTCTTCGACCTGAGTGGCCGCAGGGTTAAATAAGCCACTGACACACATAAAATAGCCAGTCCAGGTAAATCCAGACTGGCTATTTTCGTATCAGGTATAGTCTATTTAGGTAAGTCCTGTTTATTACGATATAAATTTTCTTTGTTGGCAACTCTATTTTCGGTCGCTTCTGAATTTATTTATGCATTTTATTGACTTCCTTTAAGGCTATTGTTTACAGCGAGACGACCATATAGAACGGCAAACATTTCAAGTCTCCGTCTTTGCGCAAGTCTCTTGGGTGGATAAGGTAGCGGTCGGTTGTGCGAGACGGATATTTCTCTTGGAATTTGTCAATGGACTTATGCAAATCCGACTTGGCAGACTTGACCTCGACAGGCACTACTTTTCCGTTTCGAGACAGCAGGAAGTCTATCTCATATTGCGATGTCGAGTCTTTAGTGCGAAAAGTGTGGTAATACAGGTTGTCGCCTTTCGCTTTCAGCATTTGGCTGACAACGTTTTCATAGACATACCCCAAATTGGCTGACAACTTATCGCTCAGCAGTTTTCCGTATATCGTGTTTTCGGTGAAACCTTTGTCCCAAAATGCCAAGGTCACGAAAAGTCCCGTGTCGCAGCAGTATAGTTTGAATTTATCCATGTTGATGTGCATTGCCAAACCAGCACTCGGGTCGTCGGAATGATAGCATACATTCACTGTCATGGAATCTTTCAGGATGGCGATTGGCTTCTCCAACCTGTCCAGCCTGCCACCTTTTATTGCGCTACCGGGCATGAAACGTGACGACTTGCCGTCCAGTTGCGACGGTATGGCACGAAACAGCATTGACGTTGTTCCGCTTGGGTCCAGTTCATAGAAGTCAGCATCATACAATTCAAGTATGTTGCGCTTGACCTGATCCACCTGACTGAGGTCTAATGTCTTAAGATATTTGTTGACAGCCTGGGGCATTCCGCCTACCAACATATAGAGTCTGAAATCGCGCATCATGTTGCGGTTCACCGCATCTCCGACTTTGCACCAATCGTTGAATGCCTGTTCTGCCATTCCGCAAGTGACTTCGTCGTCCAACGCCCAACGGAACTCCTCGTAATCCATAGGGTACATTTTCAGTCTTCTCTCTTCGCTTGGGATAAGCAATTTTTCCGTCCTGTTCTGTTGCTTCATCTTGATGCCTAAGAGCGATCCTGTCTCTATATAATGGTATCTGCCATCTTTTACCAAGGCTTTTATTGCCTGTCTTGCATGGGGACACAGCTGTATTTCGTCGAATATTATCACGGATTTGTGCGGAATCAGCTTTGTTTTGTATGTAAATTGCAGTTTCGTGAAAATGGAATCAAGGTTGGATATGTCGTTGAAAAGGGCTTTTGTCTCGGCAGATGCAAAGGCAAAGTCAACCAAGATGTAGCTGCTGTACTCTTTCTTTGCAAACTCCTCAGCTATAGTGGATTTACCTATCCTTCGTGCTCCTTCAATCAACAATGCAGTAGCTCCGTTGTCCTCTTGTTTCCAACGTAAAAACTGGTCGTAAATTTTGCGTTTGAATACCATGATTTTTTTCTTTTTTATTTTTCGGCTGCAAAGTTACGAATAATTTTTTGATTAACAATGGATAAACTAATTTTTTTGTCAAAAATTAAAGAGTCTGATACCTCAAAAGTGACAAAAATTAAAGAGTCCGATACCTCAAAAGTGACAAAAATCAAAGAGTCCGATACCTCAAAAGTGACAAAAATCAAAGAGTGCGCACAAGCAACTC
>JAKSNU010000073.1 GCA_024399535.1 Paludibacteraceae bacterium | reverse complement strand
AAAAAATATTGCTCAGAAAACCCTTGCCCAATTCAAAAAATATTCGTACCTTTGCGGTGCGAAAGTCGGCTGCACTCGGCATAATCCAAATAAATTTGGCTTCTGCTCTCATTTGCACGACCTTTGCAACCTCAAACACACACCCATGATGAAACACAAAATCAACATATCATCAGACATGTCAACTTCACACAAGTAAAAAATTTAACAGGAGGGGGCAATTTTTAACCTCTGACACCAACTCGTTAATAAACAAAGAAATAAATAATACTAAAGGCGGATTATGCTTACGCTCTGGCATAATTCGCTTTATGTTTTAAAACATATTTTCAATTATCGTTTTTCCTCCTGCATATTATCCGAAAACGGTTTTCAACTGATGTGCAGGAGGAAAAACCGCCAAATACAAAAATGCGAGCTGAAAAGCTCGCATTTTATGACGTTTTCTGAAAGTTTTTTTGATTATTGCTTCTTGAAGCCGGATTCTCATGCTATAACCCAACCGTTACTCGAAGGAACAGAGCAATCTGACCTTGACGTTTTACGAAGCATAAAAATGGAGGCTGAATTTGCCTCCATTATAGTATGATATGTAATTTACAGTTTTGCCATCTCTTCAGGCGACAAGCCTGTGCATTGTGCAATTAGGGTGACTTCAAAGTTCCCGCTCATTCTTTGTCAATTGGAGCAAGCGGCAGTACTGGCGTTGTGCTGTCATCCTGCAATTTGTCAAAATCTGACGAAAAAAGCCGGTCTTGAATGATACGATATTTTTCAAACTCCGACTCAGCAAATTCTTTTGCATATTCTGCTGTAATGTTGCCACCATCTTGAAGAACCTCCCGGTTCGATGCATTAAGGAATATATCTATTCGCTTAGCCCAATCCTCCATTGTCATTGGGATGTGACGTTCTGCCATATCCTTGGCAATATCCAGATAAGCATTTACCAGTCGTCCAAGAGCTTGCAATTCGTTCTCCTTCAGATAATTCTTTGCTATGCTGACATCCGACCTGAGTATTTTCCCATCAGGAGCTTTTGCCCATGTCGTTAGTCCCATGTGTTCCTTGTCCGCATTTGCACGTTCAACTATCAACTCGGCAGCAGTATGTCCATGTACGGCATAATGCATCTTGTTCTGTACTTTCTTGAAAAATTCCCGAGTAGTAGGAGCATCACGATTATAATCGATAGAGGTTGCGTAAATATCTGTAATATTCCAGGTCATCTTCCACCTCACCTCTGATGCCTCGGTTTACGACAGTTGCAAATTTTGCAACTGTCGCATCACGTTGCAGTTCGCCCTCGTTGTAAATATTTGTGATGTGGCGGCTGATGGTTGATTTGTTTTTATCAAACAAGACGGCAATGGCCTGCTGAGTAGCCCATATTGTTTCGTCCTTATAGAATACCTGTACACCTTCTTCTTTGCCATTGGCAATGAAGGTCAAGAACTCGGCTGTACTATTCCGTATTTCAAATTTCTTTGCCATATAATCTGTGTTTTGCTATTTATCCGTAGTCCCAATTTATTGACAATTATTCTGCAAAGGTACAAATATTTTTGAACTGAACAAATGTTTTCTGAAAGTTTTTTTGATTATTGCTTCTTGAAGCCGGATTCTCATGCTATAACCCAACCGTTACTCGAAGGAACAGAGCAATCTGACCTTGACGTTTTACGAAGCATAAAAATGGAGGCTGAATTTGCCTCCATTATAGTATGATATGTAATTTACAGTTTTGCCATCTCTTCAGGCAAGTCGTGGACTCTTTGCCATGTCGGTTAGAAATAACCATATCCAAATTACTTTCACATGAGCAACCATTTCCAGACAGGAATCACTTCAACCGGCACATCTGAATCAGTAATCGTCTCTTCCTCATCGAATGTTATGATGAGGGCTCTTTTCTTTTTGCATAATAATCTTAATAAGAAAAACGCTGTAAATGTACGAATTTTATTTAACGCCACCAAATAAAATGGACCATTTTTATTTACTGGCAATAAATAAAATCACAGAGCCGTGCTTTATAGTCTATGTGAAGGTTACTTTATCAAGACAAATTAAATACGGTTAAAGGCATTGTTTTCATTGTATCCATTTTGCGTTGCGAAGGATTGAGTCATCAAAGCAATGGGGTCATATACAACGGAAGAAAAGTCATGCCATCCTTTATTGCGAAGTCAGCAGAATGGATTACAATTGGATCAGTTATATATTCACCATATTTTGCAGTGAATTTTCTCAGCGAGGTAAGCGTATAGCGTTGCGAGGATTTCACCTCGATAGGAATGATGTTGTGCCGTGAGGTTATTTTGCTTTTAGCCATCAGGAAATCAATTTCCATGTCGTTGCTGGAATCATTGCGGTCCGAGTGGCTGTAAAAGAAGAGTTTATGTCCAGCAGCTCTGAGCATCTGCGCAACGATATTCTCGACCAACATTCCCTCATTGACTTCAAGCTTGCCATGCAACAGCTTCTGGTACAATTCGGCGGGAGTGTTTCCATTCTCGTTGAACGAATGACTAATCAGCAAGCCTGTATCTGCCATATAGCATTTGAGGGTGTTCCTTTCCATATTGAGCCTAAGACCAATGTTTGGCTCAGTGCAAGAGTAGCAGATGTTGACTATGCGTGAATCGGCAAGCCAGAAGAAAGAGTCATCGTAATCACGATAGGTAGCGTTGGGTTTCAATGCCGAAAGACGAAACTTCTTCTCGTGACGCTGAAGTTGAGACGGAATGGCATCAAAAATACTCTGTACCTTATGCTCGACATTGTCAGCATATTTTGCAATATCATTGTTGTAAACCTGAAGTATCATCCGCTTGACCTTGTCAACCCGGTCGAAATCGCGGCTTTCCCTGTACTCCAAGACAGCCTGAGGCATTCCGCCAACTATCATATATGTCCTGAAAAGGTCAAGTGCTTTCCTGTGCAACCCCTTCAGAGGGATTTGCCTCTCATAACAATGCACAATGAACTCCCAAAGCATTTCCTCATTCACAGCCATCAGAAACTCCTCAAAATCCATAGGATACATATTGACAGACTCCTCTTCCGAAGGAATGACTATGTCTTTCACGTTTTTCTTTATGCTAATCAGCGAACCTGTCTCGATATAGTCATACCTGCCATCGGCAACAAGATATTTTATAGCCGTACGTGCACGTGGGCAGAGTTGCACTTCGTCAAAAATCACAACTGACCTGCGTGGAATGAGTTTGACATTGTATTCTATCTGGAGATTAAAAAGCAAGGTATCGAGGTCGTCAAGGTAATTATCAAACCAATCCCAGACGATTGGTTTCGCCTTGTTGAAGTCAATCAACAGATAAGAGTCGTATTCATTGCGTGCAAACTCTTCGGCAATATAACTTTTGCCAATCCTTCGTGCGCCCTCTATCAGAATTGCCGTTTTCCCCTTGCTCTCATTCTTCCATTTACTCAACTCATTGTAAATCTTTCGTTTCATAACCATGCTTCAGCTTTTCAAGAATAACAAATACTCAATTTTACATGTTTTCAAGAATAATAAACGCTCAATTTTACATGTTTTCAAGAATATCGAGTGCAAAGGTAGATATAATTTCCGACCTGAGCAAATGTTTCGCAAAGTTTTTCGAGAACAATTTTTGAAACTGCCTCCATCATCGTGTGATATGTAAATTACAGTTTTGTCATTTGATATAAAATAGTTGTTTCATCTATTTATTTTTAAGCCACATAGCCATAAAACGATCATAAACTATATAGCCATCGTCTTGCTGATAGACATACTCATGTTCGAGGAGGAATTTAAGAGAACGCTGAACGCTACTTGGAGCCTTAAGGTTATATTTTCTCAAAAAGAAATTGGATGTCGGTTCCTTTACAACAACTTCTTTTGCAATGGCCTCAAGCAGTTGCATTTGGCCTGATGTCAAAAGTCGCACCATCTGTTTATAATCCTCTTCTTCGCCCAAAACGATTGAACGAGTTAAATTATCGATCAGAGAATTGTCAACATTCACGTACTTGCGACGATATAAGGAATTCAGAATGCGTTGGACATACCATGTAACGCCATCTGTGATTTCGTAGATGTGATGGAACACCTCTTCTGAGATACTTATACCCTTATCCTTCAATTTGCCAATAGCAAATTCATAATAACTATTCTCTGGCAAGATGTCGAGGTGAAGCCGTTCCGTGCTTCGATAAAAAGGATGACGAGGTGACGAGAACATTGCCGACATGACATGCAGGCGACTGCCAGAAAATACAAAATGAACATTGTGCGTGCGTTGAACGAATGTACGAAGCAATTCTTCAACATTCTTCTCCGGGTAATCAGCAACCTGCTGGAATTCATCGATTGCTATATAACATTTTCTATCCGACTGGGCGATATATGCAAATATCTCATCAAGGGTACTCTCGGTTTGCTGTGGCTGGAAATTAAGACTTATCTGCGGCAAATTCGTGAGAGGATCAATACCCAAAATCAACTGTGCGCTATGAAAAAATCGCTGGATGAAGCCTTCTGCCTTTTGCAGTGGTGTGTCAAGTCTTCCGATGACTGTGCGGCC
>JAKSNU010000072.1 GCA_024399535.1 Paludibacteraceae bacterium | reverse complement strand
TTTGACCTATTGAAACAAAGTTGAAAAAAATAGCCTGCAATTTGACCTATAGACCTTATTCTTTAGAGTATCAATGGAGATGATGGTCTTGTCGTAATAGTCGAATGGATTCTTGTTGAGAGGTATCTCATTCTGTATCTTTGCGACACCTACACTGTCGAGACGAACGAGTGGAATGGCAAAACGGTTCCAGATTTCTTCCTGGAACTGTGCAAGAATACTTTTCAAAGCACATACAAGAATGCGTTTACCTCGACCTCTACGAATCATTTCCGAAAGGAAGATTCCAACTTCAATTGTTTTACCAAGACCTACTCCATCTGCAATAAGCAAGCGTGGGCGAGGCAATTCAAAAGCTTTCAATGTGGGAGTCATTTGATACTCTGCCACATCGAAGGCTCCATTGTGAGCAATAGTAATCTTGTTGGAGAAATAGGCATTGCTGCGTAAAGCTGTTTCAATCAAGAGACGAGTCTTACGCCAACGAGGATCGTCATCACTTACCAATACTGCGTTGGATGGGCTGACGATCTCTATATCTTTATCCAAATCGGTATCGAAAACAAAACTATGATTCCGAACCAACTCGCTGATGCCTTTCACATAAAGCAGGTGAGCACCATTGTGATTACGCTCAATGCGAGTGATAAGGAAGTCCTCACCACGAACAGTTATACGTTGACCAGGAGAATAGTTAACTGTCATAATCAATTAAATTACTAACATCCATGCGTACCTATATATGATATTAGTGAAGCAGAATGCGTTCATATTTCTATCCGCTGCAAAGTTACAAAATATTTTCGAGGCGGTCTTGCTTTTTGGAGAAAATAATTTCAGAATATGAACTGAGTAATAAGATGCTGCATATCAATGGCTACGGCGAAACTATCGGACTATTGTGGAAAAATAGCAAAATATATATCCAAAAAGTTTTCCTGATTAATAAAAAAAGTCGTACTTTTGCAGCAAATTTCAGAAGCATATGATAAGGGTCTGCCACGTAACAAGCGTTCATTCAGCTAAGGATGTCCGCATATTTCATAAAGAATGTATCTCTCTTACAAAAGAATACGAGGTATATCTCGTTGCTCCAAATGTCGAAGACGAGACAGTCAGGGGTGTACATATCCTCGGAGCGCCATTGCCTGAGGGGAGACTGAAAAAGCTGTTTAGCTTAAGTCGGGTTTATAGGAAAGCTCTCGCTGCAGATGCATCGGTTTACCATTTTCACGACCCAGAACTGATGTTTATCGGGTTGAAACTCAGACGTAAGGGGAAGAAGGTGGTTTTCGATTCGCACGAAGACGTGCCACGACAGATTTTCACGAAGGAGTACCTCCCATCGTGGCTCAAAAAACCTATTTCGGTGGTGTATGCTGCTATTGAGAAATGCTGCCTGAAACGTTACGATGCTCTGATTTCGGTCACTCCATCGATTGTTGACAGACTTGTGACAATCAACCAGAACACGGTGATGGTCACGAATTATCCTCATATTGCGGAAATGAATACCAATCAGCGAGTTGATGGTGAAAATACGGATTACGTATGTTTCGCTGGTGGTGTAAGTCAACAGTATATGCACGAATATATCCTCGATGCACTGAAATATACAAAAACTCGCTATCTGCTTGCCGGTCAAGCATATCCATCGTACCTCGAAAAACTGAAGAGACACGAATCGTGGAACCTCGTAGATTATCTCGGTGTGGTGAGTCACGAAGAAGTAAGCGATATATACCAGAAATCAAAAGTCGGACTGGTACTATTGGACTATACGCCAAATGCAGGAGGTCATCGCGGCTCGTTGGGTGTGCTGAAGATGTTTGAATATATGATGGCTGGCATTCCAGTGGTGGCTACAGATTTCGACCTGTGGAAGGAGATTGTTGAGGGTAACGATTGCGGCCGTTGTGTGGATCCTCATAACGTGAAAGCTATTGCCAATGCAATTAATTATTTCATTGACAACCCTGAAAAAGCACATGAAGCAGGCGAAAAAGGAAGAAAAGCCGTTCTGGAAAAATATAATTGGAATACGCAGGAGACGATTCTGCTCGGTTTATACAACCGGCTGACACAGCAGCTATAAAACTCTATCGGAAAGCCAATATAATATACGTTATTCCTTTAATCCGGATACGCCACACATTCCATCGACAGACTCGCCATTCCGTAGCCGCTCACGGATTTCGGTGGAGGAGATGTCGAATAGCGGTGCATCGTCAAGCCATACCATTTGAGGGAATTTTTCCCTGTCAGATGGTTCTCCGCAATGTCGAGGATAGACAAAGATGCGATAGTTTGCCAATATCTCCTGCCAATCACGCCATTTATCGAAGATGTTGTAGTTGTCCTCGCCAATGAGCAATGTGAACTGATGATCGGGGTACTGCCGAGAGAGGTGCCGAAGCGTATTGACGGTATAGTTCGGTTGCGGGAGATGGAATTCAGTATCGATAGCCTTAACGTTTGGAATGGGGCATATTGCCTCATTGACATACCGGAAACGAAGGTCGTCGTCCCAAAGGTCGCCTTTCTGTTTCAATGGGTTGTGAGGTGAGACTACAAACCAAAGCTCCTCGCAGTCAGTATGGTCAAGAACATACTGTGCCAAACCCAAATGACCTATATGAATCGGATTGAACGAACCGAAATATAATACTATTCGCACTGCAAGAAAGAGTTTATTATGGTTTCTGCATCGGTTATAGCCTTCTCTAAAATATCGTTTACAACTATATGGTCGAACTGGTCGGAATAGCTGATTTCGAGCTGAGCCTTAGCCAATCGTTTCTGTATCTGCTGTTCGGTTTCGGTTCCACGACTATGCAGACGACGGCTGAGCTCATCAATCGAAGGAGGCATAATGAAAAGAGATACCGCACGACTGCCATACTGCCGCTTCACATTGACAGCACCTTTGACGTCAATGTCGAATATAACGTTATGGCCAGCATCAAGACGATTTTCGACCTCCGACCTAAGCGTGCCATAAAACTGATCTTTATACACCTCCTCGTATTCAATGAATTCTCCGTTTTTTATATTAGCACGGAACTGATCTGGGGTCATGAAATGGTACTCGATGCCATCACGCTCAGTTCCACGAGGTTGACGACTGGTGGCAGATACCGAGAATTCGAATTGCATACCTCTGTCACGCAAGGCACTGATGATTGTACTCTTTCCGCAGCCAGATGGCGCTGAGAATATTATGAGTTTACCTTTTTTCATATTGTGTTGATTCTAAATAGTCTCTTAGTATTATCGTAGCACTGATTTGGTCAATCAGCGCTTTGTTCTGTCTTGCTTTCTTGCCGATGCCACTATCTATCATTGTCTGGAATGCTATCTTGCTTGTAAAGCGTTCATCATGTCGGATTATCTCAATATTTGGATACCTCTGAGATATTACATTTGTAAATTTATCAATCTTATCTATTATTGCAGCAGGTTTGTTTTGGAGCGTTTTCGGATAACCTATAATAAGTTTATCGACTTTTTCATTTGTAAAATACTGTTCTAAGAAATTCAATAAGTCTTTGGTTTCCACAGTAGTTAACCCATTAGCAATAATACACAACGGATCAGTTACCGCTATACCTGTTCGCTTCTCGCCATAGTCAATTGCAATTATTCTTGCCATATGTTACACCCTTTACATTTGTAAATTTACTTTCCATTTGTTGTATATCACCATTTCGAATGGCAAAAATAATCTCGCATGTTTCCTGTTGTATCTGCTGGATGATGTTTGCTTGGAGTTCCTTAAGAGTCCTCATAACGTAGCTCATCTCTTGGTATCCGAACTGTACACGAAATTGTGTCTCGACTATCTTCTCCACCACTACTGCATTGGCAATTGCATCTGCTGCAGCCGATTTGTAGGCTGTTATCAATCCACTGGTGCCGAGCAGGATTCCACCGAAGTACCTCACTACGACCACAAGCACGTTGGTGAGTTCGTTGCTATTAATCTGCCCAAGTATCGGTTTGCCAGCCGTACCTGAAGGTTCGCCGTCATCGTTTACTCTATATTCATTCCTTTCAGCCCCAAGCATATAAGCATAACAAACATGCCGAGCATCGTAATATTTCTTACGAATGTCGGCAACTATTTTCAAGGCTTGTTCAGCTGTATCTACGTGATAGACCGAAGAGATGAATTTGCTTCCTTTGTCTTTGTAGAGTCCTTCAGCCGAAGTCTCTATTGTCCTATATGTATCCAATTCTAATTTCTGTAATATACCCTTCGAACTCGTGGCGATATACCTGCGAGCACTTCATAAGTAATTGTACCAAGCGTATTTGCCATGTCGGTTATCGAATGACTATCGTCAAATATTATCACCCTGTCGCCCACATTAACATTGATTCCCGTGACATCGACCATCATCAGGTCCATACATATATTTCCTATTGTCCGAACAAGTTTGTCGTTGATATATACACATCCCGCTCCATTGCCAAGCTTTCGGTCAATCCCATCGGCATAGCCCAACGGAAGCAATGCTATCGTCTTGTCTTCTTGACAGATACCTTTACGGCTATACCCTACTGTCTCGCCGGCATGGACTACTTTCAACTGCATGACCTTAGTCGAAAGCGAACATACATTACGCAGCTTGTCGGTGTTGCAGCAATTGTGTCCCCAAAGGCCTATACCAAGTCGCACCATATCAAACTGGTATTCACTATATCGCTCAATACCAGCAGTATTCAGTATGTGTCTGATGATTTTATGCTCGAACGAAGA
>JAKSNU010000071.1 GCA_024399535.1 Paludibacteraceae bacterium | reverse complement strand
TTTGTTTTGACGGTGCAAAGGTACAACTTTTTTTTGACATAGATGCGGATAAGTCCATTTTTTTTTGACTTATCCTCACCTTATCGCCACTTTTACCTTGCAAAGCTGAGGATAACTCGATATTTTTGGCACTTATCCTCACCTTATCGCCACTTTTTGAATATTACGACAACATCTGACAGGAATTTTTTCATGAAATGTTTTGCCATGTCGAAAAATCGTTGTACCTTTGCAGCGCATTTTTGGGGCAAAAGTGCGATTTAGGACAAAAAGTCGCCCGAGAAAGTGTATGAAACATACAAAAAGTCGCCCGAGAAAGTGTATGAAACATACAAAAAGTCGCCCGAGAAAGTGTGTTAATTTATGTTATATGACTATATTATAGCTATTTATGTTCAAAAGGAGAATTGAAAGCGAGTGTACACCTATAATACCCCGAATATTTGAAGTGTCGTTGCAAATTTCGGACTTTTACTGATCAACCGATGTGAAGCCACACATTTGCGACACATCGGAGGCTTCGATGTTGCGAGCAATGATGTTCCCTTCGTGGTCTATCAAGATTGTACATGGAATAGCCATCACACCATAGATATTGGATATTTCGCCTTCCCAACCCTTGAGCTCGGAGGTCTGTATCCATGTCATTTCGTATGTTTCGAGAGCAGCACGCCAAGAAGCTTCGTCAGCGTCAAGCGATACACCAACCATGCAGAAACCATTATCCTTGTTAGCTTCGTAGAGTTGCTTCATATCGGGCAATGACCTGCGGCAAGGTCCACACCAGCTTGCCCAGAAATCAATCAACACATAACGGTTAGAGGCTACAAGATCGCTCAGTTTCATCTTCTCGCCACTGATAGCGGTGAACTCAAAGTCGATGAACTTATGTCCAGCAGAAGTAGATACTATCCTCGCTACGCGCTCCTTGAGGGCTACGATATTGGGCATTGAATCGTATGGCTCGCCGATAGAATTGACAAGCTCTTCGAGTTCGTCGGTTTTGTCACTGAAAATATAAAGGTTGTCGTCAAGCAACATCTGACCCAATGGATTCTGTATGTTCTCGCTGATATTTGAAACAAGCGTGAAAACATACATATCGTATGCCGATTCGTCATCCGAAGCAGCGATTCTCTCAATTTCGCCCATAAGCGAAGTCAGCTTTTCGTTCAGCGGAGTGCCATGAACCTCGCCATTCTCGACAGAAAGTATGATTTCGCCAGGCTCAAGGATAAGATTGCAATTGTCGGTTTTGGTAACTACCTTAGCAGGTATCGACGGGTCAATCTTGCCCTTGAAAGTGAATTTGCCATCTACGACTGCTGTTGTGTCAATATCCTTCCACTCCTTGCCTACACGATAAACCAGACGTACGGTAGTGCCATTACCATCGGCACATGTACCATTGATGACAAATGCTTTTTCGTCCTTGCACGATGCGAGTAGCAGAACAGCCGCCATCAAGAGAAAATATATCTTTTTCATTTCATTCGGAGTTTCAAACCAGACAATATCGTATCTAATTTCATATGGAACACAGCAGCCATCTCGCCGCCCATGCAGAACCCACATTTATGGCAAACCTTGAAATATTCACCCATGCAACGATCCATACGCCTGCCATCGGGGAACATAAAGTTAGTGACCCAACAATATTTCTTGAATGGAGGCTCGAACGACCCATCTTTCGAGTAATCTTTGCCATCAACCATTCGCATATTCTTAAGACCTGATACTGAGTTCATAATAGGATAACCTTTCTTCTTGTAGGCTATTACCTTGTCGATGACTTGACGGCGAATGGCAGGATCGAGATAGAGTTGCTCGGTACCTTCGAAAGGTGTGTGGAAATTTATTGAGATAGATTTGATATGAGGGTTATTCTTCACATACTCGATTGCCTCATCCACATTCTCGTAGTTGCGACTGTTGACAACCATATTGACCGATAGGTCTTTACACCCGGATTCAGCTATGTTTTTCTCCAGTCGGGCGAAAGTACCCTCGCCACGTATGTCGTCATGGTATTTACCCACACCATCCATCGAAACCCAAAGAGAATCGGCATGTGTGCCACGGATAGGGAACTGCCCGTTTGTGGTTATCGTACAAGTGTAGAAACCAATCTCGTGAGCCATATCGATTACATCGTTGATGGTCTTGTCGCCATCACGCCAAAGTGAGACCTCGCCACCCTCGAAATCGATAAAACGAGACCCCATTTTGTAGCAATCCTCAAGGTCACGACGTATCTGCTCCATATTCTTGACATTATGGTTAGCCATGCTGAACAACATACAATGCTTGCAACGAAGATTGCATTCGTCGGTGATGAACACAACGCTCTGTAATGGTTTTTTCTTCCTCAGTATTGCCACCTGGAAATACCACCATGCTGGGTAAATTAACTCGCCTATCTTCATATAATCGTAAGTATTATCTTAACCAAAATTATTGTAAAACAGAAACCTGCATTAATGTTTCTCATACTCATCCAACGCACTATATAGTAATCCACATCATACTCGATTGCGTCCTTCATACGTTCAATCATTCCCAACCATTTTGGTGGGTTCTTGGTGTCAAAAGGTATGCCGTACATGAAACAATAGGTCGAACGCCACAACCAGATGCAACGAGGCAACTGCAACAGCACGAAAAGGTAAGCCCAATGAATATAACCCACAGCAACACACCCTACTACCAACAGCAATGGAAGGAACAACATTACGGCAAATGCCGCAAGTCCAGCCCTGTTCGTACCTAAAAGCACAGCAAAAGTGTTCTTGTTCGAAGCCTTGTCGGTGTCACGCTCGATGAGTGAATGCACATAGAGAATGGCTGTGACATATATACCAACAGCTATCGACATCAGCACGATAGGCCAATATAGCCCGTTTTCAGGCGAATAGAGCGCACCACAAGTTGATTCAAACACTCCACACATCAATCCAGGGCCGAAACAGATACCGATTATTATCTCGCCAAAACCATGGAATGCCAACTTGAAAGGCCAACCCGAATAGAAATAAGTCAAAAAGCCAACCACAGCAGCTATCACTACAACCGACCAGCCACGATACATGAAGATAACCACCCCTATGGCAATTGCGACAACAAGATGAGCTGCTATTATCCACCCCAATTGTGCGAGAGTCAACGTCCCATCCTTGAGATAGAAATATTTAGGTGTGAACGACAGTATTCCCTGTTTGCGCATTTCGGTACGCACGCTGAGGAGGTCGTACTTGTAGTCAAAATAGTCGTCAAGCATATTTCCTGCCAGATGGACAAGGCAACAGGCAAAAATGGCAAGCAGTCCCAATCCCCAGCTGAAATCGCCCATACCCATTGCCAATATCATCGCCAAAACCCCAGGCATAATGCACTGGGGCAAGGCGTAAGCGCGGGTTATATCAACCCATAATTTCAATTTCTTCATTAGAATCTGAAATCACGTTCTCCGTCAGCAATCTTCTTGAGATTCTCAATTGCAATCCTGCGGATATTTGGATTCGTTACGTTTAATACCTCTTTATCAATCAATTTATATATCTTCTCCTTCACTTCAGGAGTAGCATAATCCTCGGCATACTCCTTGAGCGTCATCAGAGCGTTAGGTTGACAGCAGTTGGCTATCTGACCCTTCTTGACGAGCGACATGAAGCGGTCGCCTGTACGTCCCTCACGGTAGCATGCCGTACAGAAGCTCGGAATGTAGCCGAGGTCAAGCAACCAATCTATCACCTCGTTCAGCGAGCGCTGGTCGGAAACATCAAACTGCGAAGTCTCGTTATGACGCTCGACAGTGGTATATCCACCGACCGAAGTACGCGAACCTCCCGAAATCTGGCTGACACCGAGTTCAAGCACCTTCTCACGGCTCTTCTGACTCTCGCGTGTCGAAATAATCATTCCAGTATAAGGCACTGCTATCCTGATGACTGCCACAATCTTCTGGAATATCTCGTCGGAGATTGTATTGTCGAAATCTTTTGTGTCAATATCGTCGGCAGGACAGAGACGAGGAACGCTTATGGTATGAGGTCCACAACCATATTTTGCCTCAAGGTGCTCGGCATGCATCAATAAACCGGTGAAATCATATTTGTAACGCTCCAAACCGAACAATACTCCAATTCCGACATCGTCGATTCCTCCCTGCATTGCACGGTCCATAGCCTCAGTATGGTATGCGTAATTGCTCTTAGGTCCAGTTGGATGTAACTTCTCGTAATCCTCCTTGTGGTAAGTCTCCTGGAATAGGATGTAAGTACCGATACCAGCCTCCTTGAGCTTGCGATAGTTCTCGACAGTCGTAGCAGCGATATTTACATTCACACGACGTATAGCACCATTCTTGTGTTTGATGCCATAGATGGTCTTGATACTCTCGAGGATATACTCAATAGGATTCATCGTAGGGTGTTCGCCAGCCTCAAGAGCCAAACGCTTGTGCCCCATATCCTGAAGAGCAGTCACCTCTTTAACAATCTCCTCTTGAGAGAGTTTCTTGCGAGGAATTGTGTGGTTTTTGCCATGATAAGGGCAATAGACACACCCATTCACACAATAGTTGGAAAGGTACAATGGTGCGAACATCACTATACGATTTCCATAGAATGCCTTTTTGATGCGTTTTGCCAAGGCAAACATTTTCTCAACGAGTTCCTCGTCTTCGCACGAGAGCAACAGAATAGCCTCTCTGTGTGTCAAACCCTTGCAGTCCTCAGCACGCTCAATCAGACTGTTGATCAATTCTTTATTGTCTCGGTTTTCATCCGCCCAGGCAATAGAGTCCAGAATTTCCTGATGGT
>JAKSNU010000070.1 GCA_024399535.1 Paludibacteraceae bacterium | reverse complement strand
CACCACTTTTCATAAAGGAAAGGAGATACACGATGCTTACTATACAGACAGGTCTTCCGGCACGTCGTATGGTTTTGTCGGTGGATATAACAACCAGGTTCAGCGTGACTATTCCGGACGCAGACCATATTCTGCCGAGACTGGACAGTGGGACGGTATAAACGCTGGCGACAAGAATGTGGCAAGAAGGAACAATGTTGTGTGGAGCGAAAGCCGTCCTGCCGGACGTGCCGCAACTCGCAGCAATGGCAGAAGCCTGCTGAACAGTGATGTGTGGAGAACAGAGAGACATGTTGCCGGGGGCTTTAATGGAGGTGCCGATGCGACAGATTATGGCCGCAGGGTGAAGCCGCAGGGTGCTCCAGGTAATTACAATACCCCAAGTGCCGCGGGTATGAAAATTGGCAGCAAGATTAGGGAAATGCCGGTTGTTGGCAGCAACGAGGATTCTGGCCGCAGAACTCTGGGTCAGGATAATGACGGTGCATCAGGTGGACAGTATGGCTTTGGCGAGGTGCCAAAAGATGACGCTCCTGTTGGCGATGGCGTCTTGATTCTGTTGTTTTTTGCTGCTTTGACCACGATTTACAAAATATACCATCAGGATTTTGATTGAAACAATTGAAACCATTGAAACATATAATTATGAAAAAGACAATTTTTGCTGTATTGACATTTGCGATTATCGCAATCCTTTCTGCTTGTGGCGACACAAATAAAGAGACGGAGATTAATGTTGAGGTCAAGGACATAACTGACACAACGGCGGTGCTGGAATGTGTGTTCAAGCCTGTGAAATCAGTCTCTTACGACATTGAAATTGATGAAGTTGTCAGCGAAGAGTACAGCGAGGACATGGTGTTTGACCTTGCTGGTCTCAATCCTGGCACACAGTACAAGGTTGTTGTGAGAACTTACGACAAGGACCACAAGGTTGTCGAAGACAAGGTCGTGTCGTTCATGACTACTGGTGAGCCAGACAACAGTGGAAGATAAAATTCGCCAATCTTCCGATGAAATGGGCACTTTTGGACTACATCGATAGTCCGAAGTGCCTTTTTTGTGCCTCTACTGTTTCTCTGCTAATTGTCTGCTATTTCTCTGCTAAATAGTAGAGGCATAGCGAAGGATCACTGGAAGCATAGCGGAGGCAAAGCCTCAGTTCAATTGATAAGTCAAGTTTCGCAAGTTGTAGCCCCGAAGGGGGCGATATATACTAGCACAGGGCGTGAGTCCTGTGTATATAAGGTTGTTACAATATTTAAGTCCTGTAAGGACGACACATTTTTTTGCCATATATGCAATTTAATTCTTTCGTACCTACGGCACTCTATTAACGCATTGACCATTTTCACACAGGGCTCACGCCCTGCGCTATATTGTGTCGCTCTTACGGAGCTTTTGCAACTTGCATTGATAATTCTCAATTGTCAATTCTCAATTCTCAATTCATAGAGGTGTATATTTGCCCGTAGAACGATTATTTTTGTTGGAATGATAAATCTATCGTCCGACAACAGAAAATCGCTCAGAGGTGTCTTAAAATCAAAATTTCGGGGTATCTGGCGCAGTGAGTGGTGTGTTGTGCGTTGGAGTAATATTTGCTTTTCAGAAAAGACAAGGTCATTTGTAAGCGCCTCAACGATTACAAATGACGGTAACCGTTTCAATTGTTTCAATTGTTTCAATTAAAAACCTGGGGGTACTTTTTTCTGCTGACACATTATATATATTATAATATATATATATTATGTTACTTCGTAACGGAAAAATAGGTGTAGAATTTCAATTGAAACAATTGAAACAATTGAAACACATCAGAACAATATCGTTGAATATCAACAACTTGCAAAAACCGTGCAAAAAATTGCTTGGAAAAATATTGTCTGAATCAGAAAAAAAATGTACCTTTGCGGGCTCAAAATACACCGAAAATCATGATATGAAGTGCAAAATCGAAGGAAAACATCAGGAAATTCATCGACCGCTGGAGTGGCCGAGGCTACGAGAAAGGCGACAGTCAGGTAAAATCTCATAATCTCACAATCTCAGTAAAAAAGCTGGTGGTATAAAATACACATTATAAATATAATTATATTTATGTATATGTGTTATATGAGACAAGAAAAAAGGGGTCCAGGATTTCGATTGAGATTATGAGATTGTGAGATTGTGAAAATAAAACATCGTTGAATATCAACAACTTGCAAAAACCGTGCAAAAAATTGCTTGGAAAAATATTGTCTGAATCAGAAAAAAAATGTACCTTTGCGGGCTCAAAATATTGCATGCAATAGTATTGATCGCATGCAATATTTTAGCTGAATCAGTCGATTTGTGGTAATTTTTTGTGTAAGAATTGTACTATGCTAAAGGCTAAACCTTTTGTCAAGTGGGTTGGCGGCAAGAATCAACTCATCGAACAACTGGATTCTTATCTTCCAGCTGACTTTGACAATTTGGAAAATGTGACATATATAGAACCATTTGTTGGAGGAGGAGCAATGCTCTTTTATATGTTGCAAAAGTATCCTAACATAAAAACTGCTGTGATAAATGATATCAATCCTGATTTAACCATGTGCTATCAAATGGTACGTGACAATCCTGAAGAAATCATTACATCCCTTATGTCTGTACAAAGTGATTATAAATCGCTAAAAACAGAAGAGGATAGGAGGAGCTACTATTTAAAAATCAGAGAGATATATAATCAGAAAAATCTTAATCCGGTAGAAAACACAACCTTATTTTTCTTTTTAAACAAGACGTGTTTTAATGGCCTTTACAGGGTCAACAAGAAAGGCTTATTTAACGTGCCTTTTGGAAAATACGTTAATCCTCTGATATGTGACGAGGCAACTATCAGATGTGATAGTAATTTACTAAAAAATGTTACGATATTGACGGGTGATTTTGAAAAAACTTTTAATTATGCTGATGGGAATACATTGTTCTATTTTGATCCCCCTTACCGTCCACTGAGTAATACCTCAAGTTTTAATGATTATGCACAAGAAACTTTCAATGATGGTGCACAATTGCGATTGAAAGAGTATTGCGATAAAGTCGATGAAGCGGGGTTCAAATTTATGTTGAGTAATTCCGATGGCAAAGGCAAAAATGCAAGCGATGATTTTCTTGATGAGTTGTATAAAAAATATCCAATAGAACGAGTATGGGCTTCTCGTAGCATTAATTCTAATCCTAAAAAGAGAGGAAAACTTACAGAAATATTGGTTCGTAACTACGTTTGTACTAAAGCAAATTCTTATGCTGAAAATACAAATGAAAAGCCGATATTTGTTGCGGAACCTTGAAAAAGGAACATCAATCTGCTAATATTTAAACTGTATGGGAAAAGATTTTGAGAAATTCATGTCTCAGTTACAAGAGACAAACCAAACATTAGATTTTTTCTGTGATTTCGAGAAGATTGCGCAGAATGTCGAAGATATAAAACTTAGCCTTTGCATGTTGAATAGCCTTCTCGGTGCTACTGATATGCGTAAAGCTGTAGAAACGATATGGAAACGTGATAAATCAGCTTTCAATGTAATGGATATTCTCATTGCAGTTCGTAGTGAAGGCAAGAAGAAAGTGCTTGATAGCCTCGGACAATGCGTTGCGCTTGATTCATTATTCACGTCTGTTGATGGTGTAATGGAGTTTTTAGAGGGCACAGGCTTGGCAGAAGTTTTCCAGTCAAAGAAAATTAACGACTTAGTTGATTATGTTTTCGGCATAGAGACTGGGCTTGACACAAATGCTCGCAAGAACAGAAGCGGACATGTTATGGAAGAAATGGTTGCTCGTATCTTTGACAAGAATGGTGTATGCTATCGCCAAGAGGTTTATTCAAGTGAATGGCCAGCAATAACGAGAGTATTGGGCGATGATGAGAAACGCTTTGATTTCATTGTCAAGACTGCTACAAAAACCTACTTGATAGAAGTGAATTTCTATAGTGGTGGCGGAAGTAAGCTCAACGAGGTGGCACGTTCATATTCAGACATTGCTCCTAAGATTAATTCTGTTCATGGCTTTGAATTCGTTTGGATTACAGATGGTATTGGCTGGAAGAGCGCGAAGAATAAACTTCAAGAAGCATATTCTATTATTCCAAGCATTTATAACTTGACAGACATTGCAGAGTTTGTTAAAATTGTAAAATAATATTATTCATAAATCAAAGAATACACTGACAATTAAAAATGATTAAAGGAGGAGTAGGTGGTGGTAATACTTATAAGCGTAACAGTCACTACTACTTCGATTATATCCCTTTGCAGAAATTGGGACTGCCTGTACCAGAACAATGATTCCTTCCTTCTATAAATCCCCAAACAATGACTTCACCATCATTCAAGGTGACTGCGTCGAGACTTTGTCAAAGTTCAAATTCGGCTTTGATATGGTTTTTGCAGATCCTCCGTATTTCCTTTCTGGCGGAGGTATCAGTTATCAGAGTGGTAAAGTCGTTTGTGTTGACAAGGGCGAGTGGGATAAACCGCTGTCGCCAGAAGAAATGGATGCTTTCAACTATCGCTGGCTTTCGGCTGTGCGTGATCATATGAAGGATAGTGCCACAATATGGATTACAGGCACTTACCACAATATCTTCAGTGTGCAGCAGCAATTGTTGAAACTGAACTTCAAAATACTGAATGTGATTACGTGGGCTAAGACAAACCCACCGCCAAACATTTCCTGCCGATATTTCACATACTCTACGGAATTTATTATATGGGCAAGAAAATCGCAGAAAGTGCCACATTATTTCAACTACGAATTGATGAGGCAGCTGAATGGCAACAAGCAGATGACTGATGTATGGCGTATGCCAGCAATAGGTAAGTGGGAGAAATCCTGCGGCAAGCACCCGACGCAAAAACCTCTCG
>JAKSNU010000007.1 GCA_024399535.1 Paludibacteraceae bacterium | reverse complement strand
GATTTGTAGAGATTGAAGGTACTACTTATACAATCACAGGTCTCGACAGGAATACACATTATTATGTATATATGAGAGGAACATGCGATGGCGATGACGCGCCAGAATGGAAACTTGTTGCAGAAACCACAACTTTGGGATTGGGTATGGATTGTAGTCGTGTTGTTGATGTATGCAGTAATGGAGCTAGTAGGAATTCTAACATGGACGTCATTCCAATTTATAGTCAAGTTGCTGATATGACAATTAAATCACAGATGATATACCCATCAACTGAATTAAACTTAAACGCATGCAAAATAAATGGTATGAAGTTCTATCCACATGCAAGTAATGCCAATGCATGGGACAATGCCGTATTTGAAATCAGTTTAGGTACAACTGAAAGTACTACAACATTCAGCTATGATTTTGTGGATGCAGAAAACGTTACTGTAGTTTATAACGGAACAATTTCGGCTACACAAGACAATATGTCAATTGATTTCCAAACACCATTTGACTATAACGGGACTGACAATCTCTGGATTCAATTCAGAACCATTACTCCTGGAACAAACGGAACACAAATTTATTATACATCCATAGATGCTGAAGGCTCTGGTTACATGGAATACGAAGGAACTAATCCATATACTGGAATGCAATTTTCCCAATATGCCCAATCCAACTACCTTCCAAAAGTAACATTTACTACCTGCAAAGAGGTCAAAGCATGTCCAGAGGTTACTAAACTTAAAGCAAATTATATAAGTTACAAAAATGCAACAATATTATGGAATGCTTCGGATGGCGACTTCCTAACAGAATACGAGTTCGCATGGGACGATGAAGAGATTATCGATTTCAGTCAGGTACCGCAGGATCAGAAACTGAACATTCTCAAAAACGAAAATGAAACAATAGAGGTGTTATTAAACAATCTTACGCCAAGCACCAAATACTATGTATATGTACGCGCATTGTGTCCTAATGATCCGGATGAGCAACAGAGCAATTGGTCAACTATTGAATTCACAACAGCCGGGTTTAATTGTGACGCTCCAACCGGAGAAGTAAAATTGAACGACATGAACCCAGAACAAAGCATTATAGTTAACTGGACACCAAATGCTTGGCAGGTTGAATTGTACTATACAACTGAAGCTGGATTCGAACCGACAAAAGAGACTGAAGCAAATGAAAACGTGACAAGCAGCGACATTGAACTTGGATTCCACGCAATAACTGGACTCACCGTGAACACCACATACTATGTATGGGCAAGAGCAGTCTGCGACCTCGGAATGGACAATGATGGCAAAAGCGGATGGACGCTTATGGGTTCAGCAACCACAGAGGCTGACAAGAAGTTTATCATATTCGAAAACGTGGGATACACCATAAGCGGTATTCATCAGGGAGCGGTTACAATCATAAATGCAACGTATAACGAAGACGACCTCACCCCTGTTGATTACGACATTACGTATGCTGAAAATGAAGATGAAGAGCCTGGTGTAACCGACTATTTCAACTACAAGTATGTAATCAACGTACCTGAAAAGTTCATTGACATCGAGCAAAACAACACAGAATATGAAGTGATTGCTATCGCAGCAAATGCCTTCGACAACAGCATTGAGAAATACAATAATATACGCGTTAACATTCCATTAAATATTGTTGTGGAAGGTATGTCGGTCGATGAAAATGTAATCATCAGTCTCGCCGACGAAAACCGGATAATCAACAATGATAATACATACTACGCTTCGAAAGCATACAAGGTTAACCTTTGCGATGGAGCAGAAATCGTCCAGCGCCCATTCGGAGAGCAGACATTGAAGATTTCGTGTCCAGACGGAGAAGAGGAACAATTAGAAGATCATGTATTTACGAAACAAACAGGTGCGAAACTTGTCGTTGTGGCAGGTTGGAATGAAATTCCAGGGACAAGCAGCAACGAGCTTGAGGCAGAACTCACTGGTGACAATGCAACGGTCAACGTCCACCGTCTGAACAGCATTCGTATTGAGAAAGATGCAGAAATATCTGCGCTCGGACTCACGGATTGCGAGAATCTGACATTCGAAATTAACGCAATTGATAGGAAATATCCTGAAAGCAATTTCAGCGAAGGAATTTCACTCGAAGGCACCAAGGTCAATGTGGAGATGACACTCAACAACAAGGAGTACTATTACTTCTCGCTGCCATTCAACTGCAACATCAGCGATATCAAGGTGGTTGACGGTGACGGCACAGTACTCCAGAGAAGCAATTCGGTGGCTGAGGCTGCATCTGATGCAGATACTGAGCATAGATACGTTCTGCTGACATGGAATGAAAGCCAATATGACGGTACAACAAGCGGATATGTAGCTCTCGGTGGAGATGCACAAACTCTCGAAGCAAACAAGGGTTACGCAATCCTCATAATGGAGTCGTATGAGAGCTGGCAGGCTGACAACAACGTGACAGTTGATGCAACAGCTACATTCACATCTTATAATTACAGCGCAATCACTCCTAACAGCATGCCTGTAAATATTACGACAACGAGAGCAAACTTTGAAAGCACAAATGCATTCAGCGGATGGAACCTCGTTGGTAACCCTTACTACAACACTATATATAGTGGATGGTATAGCTACAACAACTATGTACGTCAGATAGAATACGACTATGGAGAAACTGCATCAGTATTAGATTATTCAGGAGAAATCCCAGTTCTCAGCGCAGAAGTCAGACCATTCCAGACTCTGTTCGTACAGCAGGACGACGGAGCAGGCGAAAAACAGATGACTATCGGCAACCCTGAGAACCAGAATGCTCAGCAGGCTCCAGCAGTATTGCCAGAGTATATCACCATCACATTGAACGACAACGACCGTATGATGGACCGCACGACAATCATCAACAAGACAATGGCTTCGGACGGATACATACAGAACGAAGACCTCGTCAAAGGCAACATGAGCAACAACGAAATCTACACATCTTACTATGGAGTGAACTTCTCGTTCAACAAGATGAACATCGAGGAGGGCAAGAAGGTGGTTCCAGTAGGAGTGAAGGTGGCTGAAACCGGCGACTACACAATAGCCCTCAGCGAAGAGCTCACAAACTACGGCATCGGAAACATCGTGCTCCACGATAAGGCACTGAACACCTACACCACCCTCAGCGAGGGCGAGAAGGAGACTATCCACCTCGAAAAAGGCAGGACGGACGGCCGTCTGGAACTCATCATCACCGTCAATGAGACGATAACCGGTGGCGAGGATATTGACGACAACAGCAATGTCGAGATATTCGTCAACAACGGTATCGCTACAATCAATGGTGTTGAGGCTGGCGCAACGATAATGATAACCGACGCTACGGGCAAGACAATCTACACGACCGAGGCTACAGGCGACAGAATCGACTACGACTTCGCAGTACGCGGTGTATATATGATTACGGTACGCGGCGAAAAGGTCAGCACAGTGAAAGTGGTTTATTAATCGATAAAACAGAAGAATTATGAAATACAAAGTTTGCTTATTATTGACAATCGCACTGGTATGCAGCACAATGGCATACGCTGACATCAGAAATAGCCGCAGGAGTTTTGACGGAGGAGCCAAGTCTGCCCAGAACATGGGCAGACGGAGCACCGTCTCAAACTGGACAAACAAGAGTTCGGCTTTGCCGAACTTCGGAAGCACATGGAACTACAAGGGAACAGAGCTGAACGGTATCTCGCACGGCTCGGGCCACCAAGACCAATGGAAAAACCGCAATGCGAAACAACGCAAACAGGGCGAAAACCAAATGACCGAAAATGTAATCGACTACACAATGTCGAACGTCGAGGTGAATTACACATTCGACTATAGCTACTCGTTCGGCGACATCGCTACCGAGGCTCAGGCATACAACGTGGTTTCGAGCGAACCATGGAGCAATGAGTACAACAACGTGAGCTGGGGCGGCATTGGCTACGGCTCGTCGCAGGTGCAGGAATACCGTTACGCTTCGGGAAGCAGCAACAACACCATCATCGAGGACATGATAGAATTCGTTGAGATGAGGATTCCTACGTTCGGCGAGGAGTCGCTCGCAGAATCACTCGAAATGAGCGATGACATTACCGAGAGGATGTTCGGTGCCGGTAGAAATAGTGAAACAGGCGAAGCACAGGAACAAGGTGGTACTCCAGGACAAGGTAAGGCTCCATTGGGCGACGGAATGATTCCGTTAGCCCTGCTCGTAACCCTGCTCGCAGTTCTGAAATGGAAAAAAGATTGAAGTATAATGAAAAAGAGGCTGACCCCAAGGAGTCAGCCTCTTTTTCATTATACTTCATTGCATCCCCATCAGCCAATCCAATGCCGAACGAATATGGATTGTTTTCCCATTGAAAGTTTCGTCTCTTGACTTGGTTTGGGCTATCAGTGTGAGATTATCACATTGCAACACAGAGGAAGCAAGAAGGAGTGCTGATGTCTCACGATTGAATGTCTTAGGCGAAGTGATATCATATGCTACCTGCACAAGATGAACAGGTCGGTTGCGGTCGCAAACTACGAAATCAACTTCCTTCGTCCTTGACGATGGTTTATAGTAGTAGATATCCAGGAAATCGCGCGCAGCCCTTCTCATTAGTTCAATATAAACAACATTTTCGAGACGCCAACCGAAATTATCAGCAGATAGAGAAGAAGCCCTGTTGGATATCATTCCAATATCGACAATATAAGCTTTCGGATTACGCAAACGCATAGAACTCTTGAAAGAATGGCGAGGGAGAAACGCAAAAATAAATGCCTGCCTAAGATAAGACAAATATTTACGTATAGTCTTGACTTCCAAACCCAACAAATCAGATACAGCATTGACATTTACAGGTTGGCAATTGTTGTCGATAAGCAAATTTACTATATCCATCAAAGCATTCGCATTCCGGATTTTATACCTCTGCTGAATGTCCTTCAAGACCACAGCCTCGATGAGACTATTGACATACGCCCTGCGATTCTGGATTCGCTGCAGTTCGGGAAATCCACCAATTTCAAGATAATCAATCAAAGCACGTTTCCGGTCAGCCTCAGCCTTGGTAGTATTACTTGAAAAATCAATTCCGTTATAAACACAATACTCTGAAAACGAGAAAGGATAAAGACGAATTTCGTTGTAACGTCCTGTCAGATGTGATGCAAATTCAGAACTGAGTAATTTAGCATTACTGCCCGTAACAAACACATGTAAACCCATACGCAACAGACGGTTGACAAAAAAATGCCATCCATCTACATTTTGAACTTCATCTAAAAAAATGTATTGAAAATCAGTGCCATACAATTGATACAAACATGAAAGCAGGGTATTCAATTCGCCAACATTCATGTAAGCTAATCTGTCATCATCCAAATTGGCATAAGCAAATCTGATTTTCCTGTCGAGCAATGCCTTTAGGCATAATGTCGATTTTCCACTACGACGGACACCAATCACAACTTGCGCAAGAGATGTATCAAACTCAAACAACGACTCTTCCATCCTATCAACAAGTTTGCTACAGTCAAAGTTCCTTATATACTCTGCCTGTTCAGAAAGGACCCTCATTATTATAATTTCATCGACCATATAAAGATAAGTTCACTGATTACGATTATACATTCTTCATCAAGTACCATTCAGTTTGCAAAGGTACAAATTTAATTTCAAATAACAAGTGAAATATCAAGAAAAAACACATTATGAATAATTGGCTATATATCAGTATTATACAAAATCCTAATACCCTTAAAATGCAAATTTTGACCCTCACTAATACCCTTAAAATGCAAATTCCAGTCCTCGCTAATACCCTTAAAATGCAAATTCCAGTCCTCGCTAATACCCTTAAAATTATGGTGTTCAAAATAAACGCTGAAGGTGCGACATAACCAATCTCACGATAATGTATGTGTAGGTGAGGGAAAAAAATTTGGGCGAAAACCAATTGATTTTCGCCCAAATAGTTTTACTTAGAGACTGAGACTCGGACGGTGAAATCCTCGAAGTCGAGAGCGACGGCATCGTCAGGGAGAGTATCGACAGAGCCGATGGAGCGAGCGAGTACCTGCGAAGCGATATATTCGGAGAAACGAGCTACTGCTGAGTCGATTTCAGGATTGCGCTCGATTAGGAGGTCAATCTTGTCGGTTATCTCGAAGCCATTAGATTTACGAATGTTCTGGACACGATTGACCAGTTCGCGAGCTATACCCTCTTCACGGAGCTCGTCGGTGACGGTAACGTCGAGGGCAATGGTCAGCACCCCTTCGTTGGCAACGAGCCAGCCCGGCATATCCTCAGTCGTAATCTCGACATCAGATGCCTCAAGACGGACATCACCGGAAGGGAGAGCAAGGTCGCACAAACCAGAAGTCTCGAACGAAGCAATGTCAGCCTGCTGCATAGCAGCAACGGCAGCAGCTATCTCCTTCATCTGCTTGCCGAACTTCTTGCCGAGAACCTTGAAGTTAGGCTTAATCTTCTTGACAAGACGTATTTCGGAGTCGGCAGCATCGACAATAAGGAGCTCTTTGACATTCACCTCGCCACGAACGAGGTCGGCTATATAGAGCAACTGCTCTTTCACCTTGCGGTCGTGGACAGGGATGACAACCTTGGCAAGAGGCTGACGCACTTTCTTCTCAGCCTTGCGACGAAGGGCAAGTATCATAGACGACGACTGCTGTGCGAGCTGCATACACTCCTCAAGGTTACGGTCGATGAGAGCCGAGTTGACCTTAGGGAAGGAGGCGAGATGGACAGATTCGGAAGCACGGGTGAGGTCGCGATATAGACGGTCGGCAAAGAATGGCGCAATAGGTGCCATGAGATGCGAAACAGTCAAGAGACAGGTGTATAGCGTCTGATATGCAGAGAGTTTATCATCATTCATTTCGCCACCCCAATAGCGTTTACGGTTGAGGCGGACATACCAGTTGGAAAGGTTCTCGCCGACGAAATCCTGTATGGCACGTCCAGCACGGGTAGGCTCGTAGTTGTCGTAGAACTCACGGCAATCGCGGACAAGCGAGTTGAGGAGGGAGAGAATCCAACGGTCAATCTCGGGACGACGACTGACCTCAACCTCAGGAGCATCAGCCGAGAAGCCATCGACATTGGCATAGAGCGCAAAGAAGGAGTATGTATTATATAATGTGCCGAAGAATTTACGGCGGACTTCGTCAACACCCTCAACATCGAACTTGAGGTTCTCCCATGGCGACGAGTTGGTCATCATATACCAACGGAGAGGGTCGGAACCGAATTTATCAATCGTCTGGAAAGGATCGACGGTGTTGCCTTTACGTTTGCTCATCTTCTCGCCGAACTTGTCAAGCACAAGACCATTAGAGATAACATTGCGGTAAGCGACTGAACCAAAGACCATTGTACCAATAGCATGGAGCGTGAAGAACCAGCCACGAGTCTGGTCAACGCCCTCAGAGATGAAATCAGCAGGGAAGACGCTTCCGGAATCGACTGCCTCCTTGTTCTCGAAAGGATAGTGGCACTGCGCATAAGGCATTGAGCCAGAGTCGAACCAGACATCAATGAGGTCAAGCTCGCGACGCATAGGTTTGCCAGAGTCGGAGACAAGGATTATGCCGTCAACATAAGGACGATGGAGGTCGATGACCGAAGGGTCGTAGTTGGCATCACTCATATCGCCAACCTTGAAGCGAGGCCATGGGTTAGAAGTCATGAAACCAGCCTTAATGGATTTGTCGATCTCCGCCATAAGTTCCTCACACGAGCCGATACATTTCTCCTCACCGTCCTCGGAACGCCAGATAGGGAGCGGAGTACCCCAATAGCGGCTACGACTGAGGTTCCAGTCCTGAAGATTCTCAAGCCACTTGCCAAAACGGCCAGTACCAGTGGATTGAGGTTTCCAGTTGATGGTCTCGTTGAGACGCATCATCTCGTCGCGACAGGCAGTGGTACGGATGAACCAGCTGTCGAGAGGATAATAGAGAACCGGTTTGTCGGTACGCCAGCAGTGAGGATAGTTATGTACATGTTTTTCAATCTTGAAGACACGATTAGTAGCCTTGAGATCGAGACAGATAGAGACATCGAGAGTCTCGTCATCGTCGGTCAAAGCAGGGTCGAAAGCGTTCTTGACAAAACGTCCCGCCCATTTGGAATATTCAGCGACATCGACGTTGCATCTTACGAACTCAGGGTCGAGGTCGTCGATTGTAAAGAACTTGCCAGCGAAATCGACCATAGGGCGATGCTCGCCACGGGCTGTAGTCATGACAAGTCCGGGAACGCCAGCCTTCTTAGCTACAAAAGCATCGTCGGCACCAAAAGTTGGAGCGATATGGACAATACCAGTACCATCATCGGTCGTAACATAGTCGCCAGGGATGACACGGAAAGCACCTTCGCCAGGGTTGACCCAAGGTATAAGTTGATGATATTCAGTACCGACAAGGTCAGGGCCCATACATTCGCCGAGAATGCGGTAAGGCACAATCTTGTCGCCCGGACGATAGTCGTCCATCGAAAGTTCAGCACCCTTAGGGTTGAAATAGTTGTTCAACAACGGTTTGCCAATCACATAGTTGGCACGGATACCAGTGTATGGATTGAAAGAATCGACAACGACGTATTCGATTTTAGGACCGACGCAAAGGGCAGTGTTGGAAGGGAGAGTCCAAGGCGTTGTGGTCCAAGCGAGTATGAACGTATCGCCCTTTAGGTCAGGGAATGCCTTGAGTGCACCTTTGACACGGAACTGGGCTGTGCAGGTGGTGTCCTTCACATCGCGATAGCAGCCAGGCTGGTTGAGCTCGTGAGTAGAGAGTCCAGTGCCGGCAGCAGGGGAGTAAGGCTGAATCGTATAGCCTTTATAGAGCAACCCCTTGTTGTAGAGCTGTTTGAGAAGCCACCAGAGAGTCTCGATATATTTATTGTCGTAGGTTATGTAAGGATGCTCAAGGTCAACCCAATAGCCCATGCGGTGGGTAAGGTCGGTCCACTCCTTGGTATATTTCATCACGTCGGAACGGCAAGCGGCATTGTATTCATCGACCGAGACTTTGGAACCGATATCCTCCTTGGTGATGCCGAGACGCTTCTCGACTCCAAGTTCGACAGGAAGGCCGTGAGTGTCCCAACCAGCCTTACGACGAACCTGATAACCACACATTGTTTTATAACGGCAGAAAGTATCCTTTATGGTACGCGCCATAACATGGTGAATACCAGGCATTCCGTTAGCAGAAGGAGGTCCCTCGTAAAATACGAAAGAGGGGCACCCCTCGCGCTCGTCAACACTGCGATGGAACAAATCCTCGCTGTCCCAAGCAGCCAAGACCTCACGATTGAGAGCAGAGAGGTCAAGGGATTTATATTCATTGAATTTCTTCATATATCGAAAAAAAGTTTCGTTATTATTTATCCAGAGCAAATATGTCAGCCATCACATAATAGTTGGCAACGTATGCATCATTAGGCTTAGTACGGTCAGAAACATACTCATCAAGGTCGAGGTCGATAGTAAGTTCACGATTTTCAGGGATATAGTTGATAACCCAATATTGAGTATTGCCTGGTTTGCCAGGACCCCAACCGGCACGATTGTACTGGTAAGTGCCAGCCTGCTTATAGTTTTTGCCATTGCCATTGAGTTCCCAAATGTGGCCTACGAGAGGCATAATTTCGCCATTAATCTTGATTTTATACCAGTTCTCGTCGAACTCGGCAGGGTTGACAGCTTTCTTTTTGCGACCTGGGAAATAGCCACTATAATTATCGACAGTAGATTTCTCCTGACCATGACCAGTGATGCAGACACGGAGCAGCGCACGCTTGGTGCCCTCAGGAAGGACTATGTGGCGCTCGCCGAGACGCTCAGAAGCCTCGATAGGGTCAGATTCGACACCATAAGCCCAAGCACGATAACCATTATTGCCATTGAGGAAAGAGTCGTAAACCTTCTGGCAGGAGAGTATATTCGCACCATAACGATTTGCACCCTCAAAGAAATAGAACTTCATGCTGAAAGCGTGAGCCTTGGTCTCGGTGGCATCCCAACCGCAATAAAAGACCTTGAACTCGGTAGGTCCCTGCTGCATGAGAAGAGGCAACATGTGGGTTACATCCATATAGAATTTTTTGTTCCAGCTGGCAGAGAAGCTGCCACCATACGGAGTGAAGCAACGCTGGAGTTCGTGCCATTCGCCCGTGCTGTTGTTCTTTATGCGAATCTCGGTGGTCATATCCCAATCGGCAGGACCTTTGTTCCAACCACACATTGTATATTCAAGAATGACTTTGCCAAAAGAGCCAGTAGGCATCTGAATCTGGAAAGTTGTATCCTCGTCGTCGCCCCATCCATAGAAATAGAGCTTCATAGGCTCGGACATTTCGGCAGTAGCAGCAGCCGAGGTGAGGTTCTCACGAAGAGAATCAGCCCAAAGCCAACCAGTCGAGTCGATAAGCACAATCGGACCTTCGGGTTCAATTTTGATATCAGAAGTACGTTTACAAGCGGAACAAACCGCCACCATAGAAAGAATAAAAAGTAAAAATTTCTTCATAATGATATAGTTTTAATTATTATTAATCAAGACTTTAATAACCTTGCTACGACCGGCAGTATCGTAGAAATAGACCATATAGACACCAGGCACAGAAGGCATCTGGAGGTCGATACGCGCTCCAGCAGCCATATCAGATTCGGCAAGGATATGACCCATACAATCAATGAGGAGATAATGACCTGAGACAGAGGATTCGATACGGGCAATTCCCGAGGCAGGAAGTTGGGAAGGGAAAAGAGTGAAAGGAACGTCAGACACCTGAAGAGCAGAACGGTCGGCAACGATAATAGGACAAGTAGGAATACAATAACTCTCGCCAGTACGGGTAAGGCAGACATATACTTCGTCGCCTATCGCAAGTCGCTCAGGGAGATAGATATACGAATTACGCTCGGAAGGAATATTTCGTCCGTTGACATACCAATCGAAATCATCGAAAGTATAACCGCCATTGAATTTGTCGTTTACGACAGCTACAACGTCCTGCCATTTCTGCTCGGTCATCCACGAAGGCCAGCGGACAAGGAAGTCGTAACGCAACTCGCTCATAGTCTCGTCGCAAATGCCATTCCAAAGACGGAGAGTCAATGAATAATGGTCTGGACGAATGAACTTATATTTGTCAGGATAATTAGGCACAGGGACTTCGATGACACCTTTATAGTCCTCGTCCTCGATATTCCGGAAGCCCTGTTTACGGGCACTATCGCCGAAGAGAACACTGAATTTCAGAGGAGTAGCACCACGCCAAGTATGCCCGATAGTCATTATTGTATCGTCGGCACAGATGTCGGACACCGAAACGCGATTGAAATAAGTAGGCTCGACAGTGGTAAGGAAGAGAGTGGTAATCGTGCAATCCTCGTCATCGCCATAGCAGACAGTATCGGCATAGACCCCAGCATTGCGAATAATCGTACCATGGAAAGTATAATTCTCGCCAAGACAAATAGTATCGTAAAGAGTATCGCGACGAGTAGGCATGATTGTGAGCCGGAGCTCATAGATACTGTCGCAACCAATCTTAGTTTCGAGCGAATCCCAATAGACACCAGAAGAGCGTACCGGCTTGCCTCGCCATCGGAAAGAGGAATAGTCGCAAATGATGGTGTCCTTGACGAAATGGTATTTCGGATTCATCTTCAACCGGAGTTCATAAACACTATCACAACCGACGGAATTTACTAACGAATCGTAATAGATACCACTCTTGGTATAAGACTTGCCACGGAACCAGATAGTATCGTCGGTGCACTGACCCTCGTGGTAGGTGATATGATGGAATGCTGGTATAACATTGAGTGTGAGTTTAGTGACACTATCGCAACCGGCACGAGTCATCAGAGAATCCCAATAGACTCCACTTTTACGAAGAATGCGACCAGCAAATGTATAAGTTTCGCCAAGACAAATAGATACATTATATTCACGATAGAATTTAGGAAGGACACGGAGATGAAGGACATATTCGCTGTCGCAACCATCAATTGAGCCGACAGTGAAAGAATGGTCGCCAGCCTCCTTAACATACATTCCACGGAAATAGAAGCTATCGCCCGAACAAATAGTACGATAGGCATCAAAACGATAGCGTTCCTGGAACACGACATCAAGCTGATAGATACTGTCGCAACCATTAACAGTGCGAAGAGTGTCGTAATAATTACCTGAAAAATAGATAGTCCTGCCTCGCCATTCGTAAGAATTCACACCACAAACCAACTCGTGCTGAGTGAAATGATAAGACTGACTGACATAGATACTGACCTCGACAATACTATCACAACCATGGATAGTGGAGAGAGTATCGACTAAAGTATAACGACCAGCAACATTATAAATAAGACGATGATTATGGTAATAGCGAATCTCGTTGGAACACATATATATTGTGTCGCGCACACGATAGGATGGACAAACATGGAGAGTCATGGCATAGACACTATCGCAACCAGAGTAAGTGAGAAGAGAATCATAATAGAAATAGTCGCCAATAGGAAGACGGTCGATATGATGGTCGCGCCAGAGCATGGTGTCGTAGTCGCACATAGTATATTCGTATTCAAAAAGATAGCTCTGCTTTACAAAAAGATTGAGCCTATAAATACTATCACAACCATAAACGGAGAGCAGCGAATCGTCGATGACATTCAGACCAGCAGGGAGAGCAGTAATCAAACGACCTCGCCAGAAGACAGTGTCGCTGCTACAAACAGTCAGAGATTCCTCGAAAAGATAGGTGTTATGAACCACAAGGCGCCCGACAACAATACTATCGCAACCGAAATAGTTAGAAAGAGTGTCACGAAGAATGAAAGAGCCGACAGTATTGCAAGAGATGTCGCGACCACAGAACCGATAGACATCACCCTGACATACAGTATCGGCAGGCAGAGAGATGAAATCGGAACGAAGAACCATAAGACGAAGCTCATAAATACTATCGCAACCATAAATGCTACGATACGTATCACGGAAAGAATGCTCGCCAGGCTCGAGACCACCGACAGCATACATATAGCCAGTATAATAATGACTGCGCCAATGGTAAATACCACTGCCACAAATGGTGTCGCAGTCAATAAAATGATAAACAGGATGGACGGTGAGGATGAGCTTGTAAAGGCTATCGCAGCCAGCAGAAGTGGTGAGAGAATCCCAGAAAATGTGGACACCGGCAGAGAGGCTATGATATGTATGAGAACGCCAAGCTATGGTATCGTCGGCACACATCTCCATCGCAAATTCACGCAGATAGACAGGATTGACATGCAAATGAAGCAACTCGACACTATCGCAACCATATACCGAGGTGAGAGAATCAACATAAACAAAATCGCCAACAGAATTACAATGAATAGGCGAAAGAGTGCTAAAAGAGTAGATAGAACCCTGACACACAGAAGTATAGTGTTCGTTGAAATAATAAGGATGAATAGTCAAATCAAGAACCATCAGACTATCGCACCCAGTGAGAGAAGAAGTATAGCGATGCACATAAGAATAATGACCAACAGGCAGCACCACATCAGAACGACCCCAATGGGATTCGCCAGCATAGACGACACCATCCCAACGGATAGTATCGGTCGCACAAATATCAGCGACACGACTAACCACAATTGTGTCAAAGACATTGAGTTCAAGACGATAAACACTATCGCAGCCAGAGGCAGAGAGGAGAGAATCGTAGAAAGTATAACTGCCAGACTGCTGATGGTCGAAATGAATGCCATGCCAATCCCAGACAGAGTTGGAACAGATAGAATATTGTTCAACTATTTCATAAACAGGATTTACAATCAGACGAAGACCTATCACACTATCGCAACCGCCAGTAGAGACAAGGGTATCGGCAATATTGTAAATACCAGCTTCATCGAAATGATAACGGTTCGGACCAATCCAATAGTCGTCACCCTCACAGATAGAATCGTCAATCATGAAAGCATAGGTCGGACGAACTTCGACAAACAGACGAAGAACACTATCGCAACCACTTCCGGTTTGAGAATAACGATGAGTAATGACTTGACGTCCAAGAGGTAAGACAATATCAGAAACCCCTTTGTATTTAGATCCAGCACATACAACGCCATCCCATACAATAGTATCTACATCACACATTATTACATTACGGACAACAGAAACAGTATCATTTATCGTCAGGGCGAGATGGTAAATACTATCACAACCAGAAACTGAATACAGAGTATCGTAGAAATTGTGAAGACCTGGAGATAGATTAGAATAAGTATGAGTGCGCCATATATATGGAACATTGACACACGTAGCAAATTCAGATTCAAACAGATAGACAGGGTTGACCGTCAGAGTGAGAGTCACGACACTATCGCAACCATGAATAGAATGCAGAGAATCGACATAATAGAAAGTTCCCACAGAGTCAGTCGGAAGAGTGCGTCCGCCAAAAATATAGACATCGCCCTGACAGACACTCTCGTTCAGTTCGAGTAGATAGGTAGGATTGACCTGCACATTAAGCCAAAGAAGACTATCACAACCAGTCGAAAGTTTCTGATAATGATGACAAAGCCGCCAATTGCCGACAGAGATAACACTATCAACCAGACCAGAATGCTTAGGACCACCATAAACCAGACCATCCCAATGGAAGGTATCGACATCGCAAATCACGACATTCCGCTCGTAAGACACTGTATCATTGACAGTAAGAGAGAGAAGATAGACACTATCGCAACCATAATAGGAACGGAGACTATCATACTTGTAATATGTGCCAGCAGAGAGAGAAGAGAACTGGAAGCCATGCCAAATGAAGGTTTCGTTAGAACAAATAGATGCAAAATCCTCGAAATAATAAATAGGATTGACAGTCAGAATGAGAGTCACAATACTATCGTAGCCTGCAACAGTCTTCAGAGAATCAGTAACAAAGAATGTTCCGACAGAATCAGTGCTCACAGAACGACCACCAAAAATATAGCCATCATGCTGACATACAGTATCAAGGATTGTAATATCAAAAGATTCGAGAATAATCAGACGAAGAGTCATAAAACTATCGCAACCAGTGACTGACGAGACATAATGATGCGTAAGAGTATGAACACCAAGTGAAAGAGTGGTATCAACCAATCCGACATATTTTTCACCGCCAATGGTGATACCATCCCACACTACAGTATCAACATCAGACATAAATCTATTAGTCAATAGGTTAATAGTGTCATTCACAAGAAGATGGAGAACATAGAGACTATCGCAGCCATTGACAGTGGAGAGAAGGAGCTGTTTCTCGTATTCGCCACCAGTCATTTTAGGATAAGTGGAACCTCGCCAGGTGTAGGAAACGTTGGAACAAATAGTGTCGTATTCATCGAAACGATAGGAAGGATGAATAGTCAGACTGAGACGATGGGCACTATCGCAGCCATGAATAGAGGCAAGAGAATCATAGTAAACTCCTGATTCAGAGAAGCTCATAGAATGACCGTTCCATATGAAAGGAGTGTCGGTATCGCAAATGTCGATACTATCCTTGAAAAGATAGCTATCCCAAACGGTAAAGTGTAGATGATAAATGCTATCGCACCCATTCACAGTATGATAGACCTTAGTGGTATCAACAGAGTGCCAAATCGCATCAGGATTTGCATCAGCACTACCCCGCTGCCAAATGAACGGAAGTTCGGTATCGCAAAGCGACACAGTATCAAAGAATGAATAGACAGGATTGACAGTAAGATGAAGTGTGACAATATAATCGCAGCCATGGTCCTGACGAGTGTCGTAATAGACTCCAGACTCGGTATAATAGTTACCACCAAAAAAGCAACGCTCGCCGCTACAGATTACAGCAAAAGTATCAATAGGCTGAGGGTCAGAGACAAAGACCAACTCGGTCAAAATACTATCGCAACCATAATAGGTGGTAAAATGACGAGTATAGGAGAGCGTCTCGTAAATAGGAAGAGTATCAGTCACAACGGTATCAACACCACCAAAAAGTAGTAGTGTATCGCCCACGCATGCGAACGTAGTATCGTAAGTAACATCGTACATATCAGCACAATAAACATTCACACAATAGACATCCACAACAGGGATATCACAAATAATCGACTTACGGTTGACATGCATATAGACCACATGGTCGTGTGGTTGATTGCGGAACGTATGAAATAAGGTATCACCAATGCCAATACGAGAGACATTACCTTGATAAGAGTCGTACCAGACAATGCTATCAAACTCAGTATTGATTAAATCAGATAAAATAATATTCCATTGATTTTTAGGAGATTCACAGACAAGATAATTTTTTATCTCATTGAAATCAACATACATGTGGGCATTATTAGTGGCACCATTGAGACCAATGGCAAAAGCATAAGCAGCTGATGAGGAAATGCCGTATGCAGTTGCAACAAAACCACCATTTGTGCCGACAATAGTATGAGGTCCATCAGATACAGCGATACGTGCATAGGAATAGCCAGTAGTACCTATAAGAGATTGGAAATTGGAACTCACATTGATATTGTCAATCATAATGCCAGCAACAGCAGTGTCGGGAGCTACAATATTAACATAATAGGTCAGCATACTCGTTGTTCCGCTGAAGACGTCGTAGGTTGTGAAAGAAGCAGTGTCGGAAAGCATTTCAAGAGGGGCAATCATATACATCTCAGGAGTACCATTGCGAGCATTATCGCCCCAACTGACAAGATATTGGAAACAGACAGCACGCTTAGAAGTCTCGACAAAAGTGGAGACATCATCGTCGTTCCAGTCGATTATACTGGTTTCGAAAGCCATCAGTGTATCAATGACAGAACCATTGCGATAGACATAAGTAGTATCCTCGATAGCAGTGATTTGCACTATATTATGTTCCTGACCATTAGTTTTGGCAAGTCCGAAATGAGAACCAAGAAGACGAATAGGAGCAGCCTCGTGGATAGCAAGGCTGGTACCGAGACGGTCGTCGGAACGAGCTTCTTGGTCGCCATTAAAGACAGCGACAGGCTGGTCAGCACAAATAGTAGTACCAGAAAGGCTATTAGAGGCATCAGAAATTTCGTAATAAACATCGCCTTGACCGAGCGTAATAGTGTAAGGCATCCCGGCAGGACGGGCAACAGCAGAAGTTGAGTTACCGGCAAGAGGAACAGAAGGTGTAATAACAACATGAGTCGAACCTGGAGCAACCGCAATGACACAAAATTCGGAATTATAGCGCTCCTTATGGTAGGTCTGAAGGACATACTCCTTGTCCAAAATCATGGATGGCAAAACAATCGATGCTGCACCATCCTGCCCAACACTCGTGGACATGAATAGAGATATCGGAGAATCAGAACGAACAAGAAGCGTCTTGTCGGAAACTTGATCAGGCGTATTGAGATAAGCAAGATTTGTGTTCTGAAGCTGCCAAATAGTGTCAGACTGCAGATAAAAAGAATCAATAGGCGTACCACCATTGCCACGCATGATGCGAACCATGGTAGGCGTTGATGTTGCCATAAAAAGATTAAGATGTAGAATACCAGAGGCTTGAGCACTACAGGACATATACGAGAGATAGAACTCGGTTCCATCAGACGACAAACGACCAACATTGAGACAGCCATTATCATCCACACCCAAGCTAATAGGAATAGGGTCAGCCCAAAGACCGACACATACAAGTAATCCTAATATAAACGTCAATATACGTTTCATTTCGAACGATTCCGCTGACAGTTTTTACAAAATTCTCCGACTAAAATAGTCACTTTAACACCTGCGTAAAAAGGGTTTATCGCTGCACCAAGCGCATTATTGGTAGTATAATACGGACGGATATTAAGACCAATGGCATTATCGTTTTCGAACCAGACAATATCGCCAAGTGCCTTAGTCTTGTTAACATTCAATGCACCATATTCTGCATAGAACGAAAGTTTCACTTTATAATCTTTACGCCAATGATAACGCTCCTTACGACTGGTAGCATCAAAGGTACGGTTCAGTATCTCGTAACCAATCTCGAAGCAACCAGAGACCCCAAAGCCATAGGCCATAGGCTCCTTAGTGCTACGAGTATAATTATGATAGAAATGGTTCTGCATGTCGTAGAAGTCGTCGATATAACGAGGATAGGTGGCAGAGGTCACGTATGACATCTTGCCTTCGCCAGCTCCCCAAAACCCGACAGTCATCTTAGGACCGACAAGGAAATAGAAATGGTTGTGCTTATAACCCACCATAAGTGGAATACCAACCTGAAGTCCATATTGATACTCCTGCCAATCATGAATATCATAATGACACAAAGTTTCATCGCCCTCGGTATCGGCAATCGTTTGGTCAAATTTATAGCCGACCATAGACATGGACGAAGAGAGAAACTGCATTTCAAGACCAGCAGTGAAAAGAAAATCACGATTATAACCAAGTCGCTCATAACCAACACCTATAGTAGTACCTACAAGCCCTTTCAGTTTAGAATTCGCAACTTGAGGGAAGAAACAACTATAACCCGCAGAAGTCCAAAGAGAAATATAGTGCTCGGCATATTGATGTTTCTTGCCCCAAACAGTGAGACCAGGCTTTTTGCCATTCTTTTTGGAATTGATAGCCAAATCAGACGGCTCGGACCCTAAAACAGAACCAATATACAGAAACAGCAATAACAATATGTATAAAGTCTTTCGTATCATTTTCAATATATAGTATTATTTAAATCATTCATTAACAACAATCTTTTCGACAATATAACGGCCATCATCTGTTCGGAAAGAGACCATATAGACACCACTCACATACGGAATAGGCAACACAATCTCGCCAGCATCATTAAAATCGCCTTCAGACAAAACGTGCCCTGCACAATCGCTAAGAACATAATGACCAGGGACATCGCTTCGCATTGTAACATTCTCAGTCCGACGGACATGGGAAGGATAAATCATAAACGGAATAGTAGATACCTGAAGTGGAAGACGGTCAACTATAGTCAGAGGACAAGAAGAAATAGTGTAAGATTCGCCCTCGCGACGGAGATTAACATATACCTCATCGCCGATAGCAAGTACATTAGGAAGATAGATATAAGAGCCACGAGTCTCGGCAACACGTTTTCCATTGACATACCATTCAAAGAGGTCGAAAGTATAGCCACCATTATTCTTATCATTCAGAACAGCAACAACATCCTGCCACTTCTGTTCGGTCACCCAGCTCGGCCATTTAACGAGCACATTGGTCTGGTAATCGCTTCCAGCAGGGTCGCATATCCCATTATTCAAACGAACAGTAACTACGTAATTATCAGGACGAACATAGAACTGATGACTATCGCTATTAGGGATATCAACAACGATATTTCCATCATAAACAGCATCAATGACATCACGGAAGCCTTGATTGTGAGCATCGTCGGTAAACAACACGCTATAAGAGAGAGGAGGTGTACCACCACAGACATGGTCAATCGTGAAAGAGAGGTCATCAGCACAAACATCAGCCACGGAAGTCCAAGCAAAAACACTCGGATCAACAAAATCCAAAACAAGAGTTACAACCCGACAATCGAAGCCACGAGGCGAACATATGGTATCGTTATATATACCAGACTTGGTCAGTTGCCGTCCGCCAAAAAGATAAGCCTCGCCAGTGCAGGAGTGACGATAAATAGTGTCGTAAAGTGTCTCAACAAAAGAGATATAGAGGACATAAACGCTATCACAACCGATGCTCGACTTCAAAGAATCATAGTAAACACCAGATTGAGTAAAACTGCGATGACGCCAAACATAAGGCTTAAAATCGCAAACAGCAGTATCCGTCTCGAAACGATAGGCAGGAATCATATTCAAACGAAGTTCAACAATACTATCGCAACCGAGTTCGGTCTTCATAGAATCTATATAAATACCACTCTTGGTATAGTTCCTGCCGTTGAACGAGAAAGTATCATTACTGCACGTAATACTATCAATCACAACTCTATAGTAGGACGGATTGACACGAAGATGGAGAATATCAACACTATCGCAACCATGAACACTATATGTTGTGTCACCATAAATACCACTATCTTTCAAGAAACGACCGGCAAAATAGATGCTATCGCCACCACAAAGAGTAACATAGATATCGTTCCAATAAGTACGATTCACTTTGAGATGCAGACAATAAACACTATCACAACCATTTATTGTTCGATAATTGAAATAATGGTCACCCTCATCCTTTAAGAACTCATTTTGAAAATAAACGCCACTATTATCGCAAATAGTATCCCAACGCTCAAAGAAATAAGAAGGTTGAATATCAATACGCAATTCGTAAACACTGTCACAACCCCATCCGACTGTCTTCAGAGAGTCAAAATAGACACCAGACTGATTGATTTTGCGACCACGCCAATTGAAAACACCTGACGAAGAACACCATAACGGCTCGGACAAGAAATGATAAGACGGATGAACATAAACCATCATCTGAACAACACTATCGCAACCGTAAACAGTTGATAATGTGTCAATAAGCACATACTGACCAGCAGGATAATCAATGGTATGTGAAAGATATTGAACAGTATCGCCCTCACAAACATGCATCACATCATTGATATAATATTTAGGATGAACGAAAAGTGTAAGTTCGTAGATACTATCACACCCTGAATTGGTAATCATTTTATCGTCTATGACATAAATACCATCACGATTATAGGACAACTCCATCCCATGCCAAATGATTGTATCGCCTTCGCAGACATGAATAACATCACGGAAGAAATAACTTGGCAAAACAGTGAGCATCAAACGATAAACACTGTCACAACCTGCTCCGACAATATAGCGATCCTCCTCGACGAGCCCAGGAACCTGAGGAGAATTATAGAAATGTTCACGCCACGAATAATTCTCGCCAAAACATATCGTATCCCTTGTAATAGAAAGGAAAGTAGGATAAACAATAACATTCACTTTGACAACACTATCGCATCCAAAACGGTTCGGCATAGTGTCACAATAATGGAAAGTGCCAGGTTCGTCGCACCAATAAACCTTAGTACAAAGTCTGAAAGAATCGCCCATACAGACAGTAATATCACCGAGGTCAGTATAATCAGTATTATGAACATGCAGAGACAATTCGTAGATACTATCACAACCATCGTGAGTCGTCAGACTGTCATATATCAAATAGTCACCAACTGAATAATCATCTCCACTGAACTCCCGTCCGCGCCACATCAATGATGAATTTGCACAAAGCGAAAGTTCCTCAGATTTAAAGAAATGACGACCAACAGTCAAAACCAACTTGTAAACACTATCGCATCCATCAATGGCTTTCAGAGAATCAAAATGCTCATATGTTCCAGGCCACATATCATTAAAGAACTGACCATGCCATGAAATGGATTTGTCATCGCAAAGGAAGAGAGAATCCACAAAAGAGTAAACCGGCAAGACATGCAAATGGAGTATTTCAACACTATCGCATCCATAGCGATTAGGAATGGTATCATAGTAATCATAATCGCCTATCGATGAACAATGAATCAATGGAAAATAATTAAACCGATAATCACTACCTTGACAAGTAGTATCATAACGATGAAATTCATATTTAGGCAACACGGATAGATACAAGTGAACTACACTGTCGCAACCAGTACGTTCGGAAGTATAACGATTGATAATATCGTGAGTTCCAACAGGCAATACTACCCCATCAGAACCACCTTTACATTGAGAACCTTTATATACAGTTCCTTTCCACAGAATACTATCATCATCGCAAATACTTTCCGAAAAATAGACTGAAACAGTATCCAAAACGGTCAAAGACAAGAAATAAACACTATCACATCGACAACCATTGTCAGTTAAAAAAGAATCAGTAAATTCCACTTTCCCTGGTCGCAAATTTTCGTATAGTTTGCCACGCCAAGAATAACTTTCATTTACACAGACAGTCGCTTGTTCATGGAAAGAATATATAGGATTTACATGTACATAAAATTTCTCAACACTATCGCAACCCCTAATGGTCACAAAAGAATCGACATAGTCGTAATCGCCTGCTAAGGTGAATTTTACAAAACCGCGACGCCCAATCAAGATAGAATCGCCAACACATAAAGTATCGTAATGCGAATTGTCATAAGAAGGACTGACAGTCAGACGAAGGAGGTGGATACTATCGCATCCAGTACGTACCCGACTGAAAGAATGAGTGAAAATAGTATCACCAATATGACAACTATGGTCAGTAATGCCATTGAACTTAGTGCCAGAATAAATTTCGCCATCCCAAATTATGCTATCATATTCACATATTTTGCGAACCGTTTCAATAATAATAGTGTCAAAAACAGTAAGTTGCAGATAGGATATACTATCACAACCATCACGAGAGACGTAACGCTTTTGGAAATTGTAAACTCCACCAGAAAGTCCAGAATATTCGTTGCCTTGCCAACGATATGTTTCATTAGAACAGATTGTATCGTAATCGTAGTCAGAAAAAGATTCATAAACTACCAACGAAAGGCGATAGATACTGTCGCAACCAAAAGAAGTCTTGCAAGAGTCGAAATAAATGCCAGAAGAATCAAACTGCAAAGATTTGTGACCAGTCCACACATAAGGCAATCCCGACTGACACAAAACAACTGTGTCGTCATAGAAATAACTGTCATGCACCATAAAATGGAGATGATAGACACTATCACAACCATAAACAGAGGAATACATTTTCGATGTATCGCAAGAATTAGACAGCACATATGAATTTTCGCCTGAACCTATTGACCATATATAAGGAACAGACACATCACAAATTTCGATAGTATCATAATAATCGTAGCGAGGATGGACTGTAAGTTCCAAGACCGATTCATACATACATCCATTTTCGTATAGTGTATCGACATAACGTCCAGCATTATAGTAAGATTTACCATGGAAACTGTAAGAATCACCTTGACACATCTCGTGCTCAAAAAGTTCGTCTTGAGGATTTGAAATAAATAAAGTTTCGTGCACCAAACTATCACAACCTTCTGATGTATTGTATCTTTTTTGATAATGGTACGTTACGTATGTGCTCATAGTATCAGTAAGCAGAGTATCATCACCATTGAATAGGAAAATAGTATCTCCGAAACAAGCAAAAATCTCATCACGAAAGACATCAAAAGTCTCGGCACAAAAAACACGCGCTGTCACTGTATCAGAAACCAAATTCCGACAGATTTGTTCCTCACGATAAACGACCATCATCACATCGTGCATTAGAGAATCGTCAAAAGCGTATTGGAACAAAGTATCGCTACCTATCAAACGTGTTTCGCCATTATAAACATCATACCAACGAACACTATCAAAACGCTCGTTGATAACAGATTGAAAATCAACATGCCATTTTCCATCAGCACTTTCGCAAACAGAATACTCGTCAATACGTTCGCCATCTATCAGCATATACGCATTGAGATTAAGTAAGTCAGAACCAGAATTATAAGCATAAGACCAATCGTTGCAAGACTCGTCCATAGTCTCGCCATATATTAAAGTGACAAACCGTCCAGAATTATTGCTCAAGACATGACTGCCTGAAGATACAGCTATCTGAGCAAAAGAATAACCAGACAATCCGAGCATTGGAGAGAAATAACTACTAATATTAGCACTATCAAGCAACATGTCGGAAAGGGAAGATGTCGGAGCAAATACATTGACATGATAAACCAAACTGCAAGATGAATCATGCCCACCAAAAGTCATAAACCGAATTTCGTTAGATGCCAATTCAAGAGGCGAAACCAATGCCATAGCAGGAGCACCAAATTGTGCATTATCGCCTTGACTGACCATATACTGATAGCAAATCACAGGTTTACTGGTCTCAATGAACATAGTCTGAACCACATCGTTCCAATCAATGATAGAAGTCTCGTAAGAATCAATAGTATCGACAGGAGCACCATTGAGATACACTATAGTTGAACTATCAACAGCGGTTAGTTCAACATAATTGTGACTCTGCCCAGCAGTTTTGCCAAGAGCGAAACGCTTGCCCCAGTACTTCAAAGGCATAGACTGATGAGAAAGTTGACTTGTGCCAGCAGTCTTTTTTCGGGAAAACGCATTTTGGTTTCCAGAAAATACAGCAATATTACGGTCAGCACAAATATGTGTACCCGAAAGATCCTCAGGGGAATACGATGTTCCATAATAGACTTGACCTTGATTCAACGACACCACATAAGGAGTATATGGAGCACGAGGAGCCCCATTTGAGGTCATTGTAACAATTGGCGATTCAATAGTCACACTCGTCACGCCAGGTTCTGTCGCCACAACAGCAAACTCGGTTGCATAATTTTCCTTGCTAAAAGATTGAACGACATACTCACGTCCAAGCAGGGAAGCTGGCAATACAAAAGATGCATCACCATCAAGTGTAGTGCTATTTGCCATAAAAAGGGACAACGGAGACGAGGAAACAACCTTAATACTTTTACCAGAAACAATATCTGGGTTGTTGAGATATGCCAAAGATGGATTAGTAAGATTCCATACAGTGTCACCAACAAAAGTGAAAGAATCAATCAACACTCCCGAATAGCCCTCGTATATAGAAACATTCGAAGGGACTGGAGAAGACATAAAAATATCAAGAAATAGAGAGCCACCTGAAGATTGTGAATTATTAGACAAATAGGTTAGATAAAATTCGGTTCCATTGCTTGGAAGTGGAGAATAGTTAGACCATCTATCACCAAACATGGCAATAGAAAAGAGTAAACCAACTATAAGCACAAAAAACCTTCGCATTATCCTGAACCCTAAAAAAAATATATTAACTAATAAGCTATGTAGCAAGGGTTAGCAACATAGTCAACGTGTAATATAGCAATTTGCAAATTTACAAATAAATATTCAATTCGTAAAGTTAATTGAGAAAAAAAATAAATAGAATAATTACCAACTGAAAAACAATACATAATTCACTGATTATTCATCAATTATCTAATTTATAAATAGTATTAGAAAGAGACAATAATAGTGGTTATTACATAAAAAAAAGCACAACCTTTTTATACGATTGTGCCTTTTTTTCGCTTAATATAACAGCTTTTCTCTGTTTATTCTGCTTTTGGAGCTTCCTCAGCAATAGGAGCAGCCTCAGTGGTAGCTGCAGCGGCTTTTTTGCTACGACGAGTACGTGTAGATTTCTTAGCAGCCTTCTCCTTCAACATATTCTCATTATAGTCAACGAGCTCAATGATACACATTTCAGCAGCATCACCAAGACGATGGCCAGTATGAAGAATACGAGTATAACCACCTGGACGGTTAGCAATTTTCTGCGAAATCTCGCGGAATAATTCAGTAACAGCCTCTTTGCTCTGCAACTGCTCGAAAACGATACGACGAGAATGTGTGGTATCTTCTTTAGCCTTGGTCAACAATGGCTCAACATAAACGCGGAGAGCCTTAGCCTTGGCTGTGGTCGTGCTGATGCGTTTGTGCATAATCAGCGAAACTGCCATGTTAGCCAAAAGGGCATGACGATGAGCAGCAGTACGACCCAAATGATTAAATTTCTTATTATGTCTCATTTTTAATTGTCTTTATCAAGTTTATACTTAGAAAGATCCATACCAAACGTTAAGCTCAATGACTCAAGCTTAGCATCCAGCTCGGTAAGAGATTTCTTACCAAAGTTACGGAATTTCAACAATTCCTGACGGTTTATCTTACACAAATCGCCGAGAGTCACGATATCCGCAGCTTTTAGACAGTTCAAAGCACGAACGGAAAGGTCCATATCGACGAGTTTAGTCTTAAGCAACTGACGCATGTGAAGTACCTCCTCGTTAAACTCTTCAACGCCATGACCGCCATCCAAGTCGATAGAGATTCGCTCATCTGAGAACAACATGAAATGTTGAATCAAGATACGAGCCGCTTCTTTCAAAGCCTCTTTAGGATGGATAGACCCATCAGTAGTGATTTCTATAACCAAATTCTCGTAGTCAGTTTTCTGCTCTACTCGATAAGGTTGTGGGTCATATTTTACATTACGTATTGGAGTAAAGATTGCATCTATCGGAATAACGCCAATTTCAGGTGTAACATATGGGTTCTCGTCAGCTGGGAGATAGCCACGACCCTTGATGATTGTGAGTTCCATATTGAAAGATGCCGATGGATCCATACGGCAAATCACCAATTCTGGGTTCAAAACCTCAAAGTTCGTCATGGCATTATCGAAATCGCCTGCTCGTAATTCCTCGCGTCCACCGACATTGATAGTGAATTTCTCCTCAGTTGCATCCTCAACGATACGTTTGAGACGTACCTGTTTCAGATTCAAGATGATATTAGTCACATCATCGATTACGCCAGGTATAGTAGCGAACTCATGTTCAACACCATCGATTTTAATACACGAAATTGCAAAACCCTCGAGCGAGGAAAGTAAAATACGGCGCAAAGCATTACCTATAGTAATACCAAAACCAGGTTCAAGAGGACGGAACTCAAATTTTCCATAGAAATCGTTCGCCTCGACCATAATTACCGTTTCTGGTTGTTGAAATGCTAATATTGCCATAATTCACTTATTATTTAGAGTACAACTCAACGATTAACTGCTCCTTAATATTTTCAGGAATATCTGCACGCTCTGGGATGTGAAGGAAAGTACCAGTCATAGAATCCTCGTTCCACTCAATCCATGGGTATTTGCTATGATTGAATCCAGCCAAAGCGTCAGTAATGACTATCATTGACTTATCTCTTTCGCGAACACCAACAGATTGCCCCTGACGGATGCGATATGAAGGGATATTTACAACCTCGCCATCAACAACAATGTGACGATGAGAAACCAACTGACGAGCAGCTGCACGTGTTGGAGCTATACCCAAACGATAAACGACATTGTCCAAACGAGACTCAAGCATCTGGAGAAGAATCTCACCAGTAATACCTTTCTTGGTCTGAGCTTCCTCGAAAAGATTACGGAACTGTTTCTCCAAAACACCATAAGTATATTTAGCTTTCTGTTTCTCTCTCAACTGAGTGCCATACTCAGAAGTTTTATGTTTACGTGAATTACCATGCTGACCTGGAGCATAGTTACGTCTTGCCTGAGCTTTGTCAGGTCCGAAGATAGGCTCGCCAAATTTGCGAGCAATTCTTGATTTAGGTCCGGTATATCTTGCCATTTTCCTGTAATTTTAAAATTATACACGACGACGTTTTGCTGGACGACATCCATTGTGTGGAAGTGGAGTAACGTCGATAATCTCTGTGACTTCGATGCCTGCACCATTTACGGTACGGATAGCAGATTCACGACCATTCCCTGGACCCTTAACGTATGCTTTGACTTTACGCAATCCCAAATCGAAAGCTACCTTCGCACAATCCTGTGCTGCCATCTGCGCTGCATATGGAGTATTTTTCTTAGAACCACGGAAACCCATTTTACCAGCTGACGACCAAGAGATAACTTCGCCTGCACCATTAGCAATGGTGACAATCACGTTGTTGAAAGAAGAGTGAACATGCAATTGTCCTACTCCATCAACCTTTACAACTCTTTTCTTTGTTGTTACTGTTTTCTTTGCCATTTCTAACTACAATTTTAATCGGTTAATTACTTAGTAGCCTTCTTCTTGTTGGCAACTGTTTTCTTCTTACCCTTACGAGTACGAGCGTTGTTCTTGGTGCTTTGACCGCGAAGAGGCAAGCCAAGACGATGACGAACGCCACGATAACAACCAATATCCATCAAACGCTTGATGTTCAACTGGGTTTCAGAGCGAAGGTCACCTTCTACCTTGTAGTTAGCTCCGATAATTTCACGAATTTTTGCAGCCTGATCATCAGTCCAATCCTGAACTTTGATATCGAAATCCACACCTGCTTCAGTAAGGATTTTGCGAGCGCTGCTACGACCTATTCCGTAGATATAAGTCAATCCGACTTCCCCACGTTTATTTTGGGGCAAATCTACTCCGACAATTCTTATAGCCATAGTACAAAATTAATTTTTTTCCTAAAGCGAGAGGTTAACCCTGACGCATTTTCATCTTAGGATTTTTTTTGTTAATAACATACAAACGTCCCTTCCTGCGAACAATCTTGCAGTCATCGTTACGTCTTTTAATTGAAGCTCTTACTTTCATTTTTTTAGAGTTTTTATAAATCTCAGCGTTATCTCAAACGATATGGTCGTTGATTATATACCGCACAGAGAACCACCAAGACCTTTTTTTTTTTTATTTATATCTAAAAGATATTCGACCTTTGGTCAAATCGTATGGGGACATCTCAACTCTCACCTTATCCCCAGGAAGAATACGAATATAGTGCATACGCATTTTACCAGAAATGTGAGCAATAATTTGATGTCCATTTTCAAGTTCCACCCTAAACATTGCGTTAGACAATGCTTCAACGATAGTACCATCAATCTCTATGTCTGCCTGTTTTGCCATATATAGAATATGTATTATTTGTTAAGTTCATCGAGAACTTTCTCAATAATTGAGAAATCAGATAATATATCTGCCTTACCACGTCCTACAGCCACTGCATTTTCAAAATGTGCAGAAGGTTTCTTGTCACGAGTACATGTTGTCCAACCATCGCGCCCGAAAACCATTTCTTTCCTGCCAAGGTTGATCATCGGTTCTATACATATAGTCATACCACTTTTAAGCATCACTCCCGAACCACGTCGCCCATAGTTAGGAACACCTGGTTCTTCATGCATGACATGACCAACACCATGACCTTCCATTTCGCGAACTACAGAATAGCCTCGTTGTTCACAATAGGTCTGGACAGCATTCCCGATATCCCCGACACGATTACCTTCAACAGCTTTTTCAATACCTTTGAAAAGCGACTCTTTGGTAGTCTGGAGGAGTCTCTTCACTTCGTCAGAAACATTTCCCACTTCGAAAGTATAAGCAGAATCTCCAACAAACTTGTTTTTATAAGTCCCACAATCAACAGATATGATATCACCATCTTGAAGGACAACATTGTCAGATGGTATTCCATGCACCACCTGCTCATTTACAGACGTGCAGATGGATGCTGGAAATCCACCATAACCTTTGAAAGCGGGAGTTGCTCCGTTGTCACGAATAAACTCCTCTGCGATTCGATCAAGATAAGCGGTAGTAACGCCAGGTTTAATGATTTTAGCCAATTCAGCAAGCGTCTTGCAAACCAAAACATTGCTCTCGCGCAACAACTCAATCTCTTCGGCAGTCTTCAAATATATCATCTCAGTCAGAAACTTAATTAATACGCAGCCATTGAGCCCGTACGACCTTTAATTCTTCCTGATTGCATCAACCCATCGCAATGGCGCATTAAGAGATAACTCTCAATTTGCTGAAGAGTGTCAAGCACAACACCGACCAAGATCAATAGTGATGTTCCACCATAGAATTGTGCGAACTCACGAGTGATGCCAAATAAGCTTGCAAACGCAGGCATAATAGCTACGATAGCAAGGAATATTGAACCTGGAAGTGTAATACGAGACATGATGTCGTCAATATAGTGAGCAGTAGCCTTACCAGGTTTCACACCAGGGATAAAACCATTGTTCTGCTGTATAGACTCAGCCATTTGTGTAGGATTGATAGTAATAGCAGTATAGAAATATGTAAACAATACGATAAGGATGAAGAAGATAACATTGTACCAAACTCCGGTATTATCCATAAATGCCTGCATAAATCCACCACTATATTTTTCAGGATTGAATCCTGCTACCATGATAGGAATCATCATAATAGCTTGTGCAAAGATGATAGGCATAACACCAGCAGCGTTAACCTTCAGAGGAATGTACTGACGCACACCGCCATACTGACGATTGCCAACCATACGCTTAGCATATTGAACAGGAACTTTACGAGTACCTTGAACGAGAAGAATAGAAGCTGCTATAACAAGCAACAAAACAATCACCTCGCCCAACAACATAATCAAACCACCACCTGCATCACCGAGACGGGAAGCAAATTCCTTAAGGAATGCTCCTGGGAAACGAGCAATGATACCAATCATAATCAACATTGATATACCGTTTCCAATACCACGATCTGTCATGCGCTCACCGAGCCACATGACAAACATTGAACCAGCGCACAAAATAATGGTTGACGAAACCCTAAACCATACATCAGCAGGCATAGAGGCACCCGCATATCTCATTTGTACATGAAGGTTGACGAGGTAAGAAGGTGCTTGCAACAACAAGATAATCACTGTAAAATAACGTGTATATCTATTGATTTTGTTACGACCACTCTCGCCTTCCATCTGCATTTTTTTGAAATAAGGGATAGCAATTGTCAACAACTGCATGACAATAGATGCCGAGATATATGGCATAATACCCAAAGCGAAGATAGAAGCATTAGAAAACGCACCACCCGAGAACATATCAAGCAATGACATAAGTCCGCCTGCTGTCTGCTCTTGAAGATGGCTCAACGCCGAAGGGTCAATACCTGGAAGAACAACAAACGAACCGAAACGATAGATGAGAATAAACAAAAGAGTATACCCCAATTTCTCGCGAAGTTCTTGGATTTTCCAAATATTTTTCAGTGTCTCTATAAATTTCATTTTATTTAAAGTTTAATCACGCTTCCACCAGCAGCAGTGATAGCTGCTTCAGCTGATTTAGAGAAAGCATGTGCCGTTACTTCGAGTTTAGTTTTCAATTCTCCATTGCCGAGGATTTTGACAAGCTGATTCTTGCGAATCATACCGTTTTCAATCAGAACCTCAACGTTGATAACTTGAATATTTTTTTCTTCAGCCAATTTCTGAAGTGCATCAATATTGATAGCTTTATATTCAATATGAGACAATGGATTGAAACCAAATTTAGGCAAGCGGCGCTGCAAAGGCATCTGACCACCTTCAAATCCTATTTTGCGTTTGTAACCAGAACGCGATTTAGCACCTTTGTGACCACGAGTGGAAGTGCCACCTTTACCAGAACCTGGGCCACGACCAATACGTTTGTCGTCTTTGTTTGACCCAAATGCAGGTGTGATATTTGACAAATTCATAATTTTAATTTAATAAGTGGTTCAACAATTATAAAACCTTAACCAGATGTTTCACTCTTTCGACCATACCGAGAATAGATGGTGTATCTTCATGTTCAACGATTTGGTTCATTTTATGCAAACCGAGAGCATCCAAAGTGAGTTTCTGATTTTTAGGGCAATTAATTCTGCTCTTAACCTGTTGTATTTTAATAGTAGCCATAGTTTTTCTTGAGATTTAAAATGTTTAACCTTTAAATACCTTTGTCAAACTTACGCCACGATTTTGTGCAACGGTATAAGCATCGCGCATCTCAGCGAGAGCAGCGAAAGTAGCCTTAACGAGGTTGTGAGGGTTCGAAGAACCTTTACTCTTAGCCAACACATCGGTAACACCAACACTTTCCAATACAGCACGCATTGCACCACCGGCCTTAACACCGGTACCGTGAGAAGCTGGATGAAGGAATACTTCTGAGCCACCAAAATGAGCGATTTGCTCATGAGGAATAGTTCCGTTGAATACAGGAACTTTAATAAGGTTTTTCTTTGCTGCCTCAGCACCTTTCTGAATAGCAGCAGAAACCTCGCCAGCTTTACCTAATCCCCATCCAACTAAGCCTTTTCCATCTCCAACGACGACGATGGCAGCAAAGCTGAAGGCACGACCACCTTTCGTAACCTTAGTTACGCGATTGATTGCAACCAAACGATCAACTAATTCGCTTTCAGTTGCGACTGTTCTTTTATTATTTTCTGCCATATCTTATTAGAATTTAAGACCTGCACCACGTGCAGCGTCAGCCAATTGTTTTACACGTCCGTGGTACAAGAAACCATTACGGTCAAATACCACTGTTTCAATACCAGCCTCAATAGCTTTCTTTGCGATAGCTTCGCCAACTTTCGCAGCCTGCTCTGTTTTAGTCATTTTCTCTTTCATAGCAAGAGAGTTAGCAGAAACGAGAGTTTTGCCTTCCACATCATCAATAATTTGCGCATAAATTTGGCAATTGCTGCGGAAAACAGACAAACGAGGCTTCTGGGCAGTACCGTTCACATTGTGACGGATATGAGCCTTTATCTTGAGTCTTCTTTCTATTTTGCGATCCATAATTTTTACCTTTAGCTAAATTACTTACCTGCTGTCTTACCAGCTTTACGACGGATATATTCACCCTGGAATTTAACACCCTTACCTTTATAAGGCTCTGGCATACGGAATGAGCGAATTTTAGCACAAACCTGACCAAGAAGCTGTTTGTCGCAGCTTTCCAAGATAATCAGAGGATTTTGGTTACGCTCAGATACAGTCTGCACTTTAATTTCAGGAGCAAGACCGAGATAAATAGCGTGGGTATAACCCAAAGAGAGTTCCAAAACCTGACCGTTAGCATTAGCACGATAACCGACACCGACTAACTCAAGAGTCTTTTTATAACCTTCAGACACGCCTACAACCATATTGTTGATGAGAGCGCGGTAGAGACCATGCATAGCACGTAACTGACGCTCGTCGTTAGGACGTTCCACTGTACAAACACCGTTATCAACTTTAACGGAGATATTAGGATTGATTTCCTGTTTCAATTCGCCTTTTGGGCCTTTGACGGTAATAATATTTCCATCAATCTTGATGTCAACACCTTTTGGGAGGTGTATTGGCAATTTTCCTATTCTTGACATACTATAAACCTCCTCAAATTAATAAACGAAACATAATACTTCTCCACCAACCTTTTCGATTGCTGCCTCTTTGTCAGTCATAACACCCTTAGATGTGGACAAAATAGCAATACCCAAGCCATTGAGAACGCGTGGCATCTCTTTGTAACCTGTGTAACGGCGCAAACCAGGAGTAGAAATTCTCTGCAATTTTTTGATTGCATTTACTTTGTTTACTGGGTCGTACTTCAAAGCAATTTTGATAGTACCTTGAGGACCCTCTTCTACGAACTTGTAGTTCAAAATGTAGCCTTTCTCAAAAAGAACTTTTGTAATTTCTTTTTTGAGATTCGAGGCTGGAACTTCAACAACGCGATGATTAGCCTTAATGGCATTGCGAAGTCGAGTTAAATAATCAGCAATTGGATCTGTCATACTGCTTTTAATTAAATTGATTCCGACGTGTCGGAACAATATTTAGTTAATAAATAATGATTCCATAAGGAATGATGTCCATAGTACGGAGTGACGTTCATATATAGAGCAATCACTCCGAGAGGACATTAATATATTAGCCTACCAACTGGCTTTCTTAACACCTGGGATAAGCCCTGCTGCAGCCATTTCACGGAACTGGATACGGGAGATACCGAACTGGCGGATATAACCCTTTGGACGTCCAGTGAGTTTGCAACGATTGTGCAAACGAACGTAGCAGGCATTCTTAGGCAAAGTCTGCAATCCTTCGTAATCGCCTTCATCCAACATACGCTGACGCTTTGCAGCATATTTAGCAACCAGACGTGCACGCTTTACCTCACGGGCTTTCATTGATTCTTTAGCCATAATCTATCAATTTTTCTTAAATGGTAAACCAAATTCACGAAGGAGAGCAAATCCCTCTTCGTCAGTCTTAGCAGTTGTCACGAAAGTGATGTTCATACCGAGAAGCTTTTGAATGCTATCGATATTGATTTCAGGGAAGATAATCTGCTCAGTGATACCGAGTGTATAGTTGCCACGGCCATCAAGCTTACTCTCAATACCCTTGAAGTCACGGATACGAGGAAGAGCAACGCGGATTAATCTTTCAAGAAATTCGTACATCTTCTTGTCTCTCAAAGTGACACGAACTCCAATAGGCATTTTTTTACGAACCTTGAAGTTAGCGATATCTTTGCGAGATACAGTCTGAACTGCTTTCTGTCCAGTAATAGCAGTCATTTCGTCAACTGCAGTTTCAATGATTTTCTTATCAGCAATGGCGATACCGAGACCTTGGTTGAGAACAATCTTCTCAAGTCTTGGAACCTGCATAACTGTTTTATAGCCAAATTCTTTAGTGAGAGCAGGAACAATGCGATCCTTATACTCTTTTTTCAAACTGAGTGTATCCATTATTTAATCTCCTCCCCTGATTTTTTAGCATAGCGAACCAATTTACCCTTATCATTCAGGCGACGACCGATACGAGTAGGTTTTCCACTCTTAGGGTCAACGACATTAAGATTAGAGATATGGATTGGCGCTTCTTGTTTAACAATACCACCCTGTGGGTTTTTAGCATTAGGTTTGGTACTCTTAGATACCATATTGATGCCTTCGACGATAGCGCGCTGTTTGTCAACGAGCACTTTCAAAACGCGGCCAGTCTTTCCTTTATCCTCACCAGCGTTTACGAAGACAAGATCACCTTTTTTGATATGTAATTTAGACATTGCTCAACTAATTTTAAAGCACCTCTGGTGCAAGTGAAATAATTTTCATGTTTGCAGCACGCAATTCACGAGCTACAGGACCGAAGATACGGCTACCGCGGAGTTCACCGGCATTGTTAAGCAAAACGCATGCATTATCATCAAAGCGAATGTAAGAACCATCAGTACGTCTAATTTCCTTTTTAGTACGTACGATGACAGCTTTAGAAACTGAGCCTTTCTTAACCTCGCCCGATGGAATAGCGCTTTTTACAGCGACAACAATGATATCGCCAACTGTTGCATATCTTTTGCCAGTTCCGCCAAGCACGCGGATACAGAGAACCTCTTTCGCACCGCTATTATCGGCAACTTTAAGTCTACTTTCTGATTGTATCATAATTACTTAGCTCTTTCAATGATTTCTACTAATCTCCATCTGATAGTTTTGCTCAAAGGACGAGTCTCCATAATGCGAACAGTATCTCCAACGTTGCACTCGTTGTTCTCGTCATGAACATGGTATTTCTTTGTCTTGTTGACAAACTTACCATAGATAGGGTGTTTTTCCTTCCATTTAACCGCAACAGTAATGGATTTATCCATTTTATTGCTGGAAACGACACCAATACGTTCTTTTCTTAAATTTCTTTCCATAATACGGATAAATTTATTATTGTTGATTAAGTTCGCGTTGACGCAACTCAGTTTCGAGGCGTGCGATTGTTTTACGAGCCTCTTTTATAAGACATGGGTTGTCAAGAGGCGAAATTGCATGGTTTAGTCTCATGCGAACAAGGCCCTCTCTCTCAGATACGAGACGCTCTGAGATTTCGGCTGTAGTCAATTCTTTAATTTCTCTTGTTTTCATATCTTATTAAACATTTTGAGCTTCGTCGTAATCACGGCGAACTACAAATTTAGTAATGATAGGCAATTTTTGAGCACCACGTCTCAAAGCCTCTTTAGCTATCTCGAATGGAACACCATCCACCTCAATCAACATACGACCTGGAGTAACAGGAGCAACATAACCTTCTGGGCTACCTTTACCTTTACCCATACGTACATCTGCAGGCTTCTTGGTGATAGGTTTATCAGGGAATATTCTGATCCAAATCTGACCCTGACGCTGCATATAACGAGTGACAGCTACACGGGCTGCCTCAATTTGCTGACCGGTAATCCACTTCGTACCGAGGCTCTTGATTCCGAAAGAACCATATGCCAACTGAGTTCCGCGGTGAGCGAAACCTTTGGCACGACCTTTTTGCGGTCTTCTGTATTTGGTTTTCTTAGGTTGTAACATAACTCTTTAATTCAAAAGATTTTTACTTTTTTTTACGAAATGGTTTACGACCTTTGTCGTTTCCTCTATTGCCCTGTTCTTTCTGAGCAGTGAACTGAGGAGCAAGGTCACGCTTACCATAAATTTCGCCGCGACAAATCCATACTTTGATACCGATAAGTCCGACTTTAGTCAATGCCTCAGTATGGCAGTAGTCGATATCTGCACGAAGTGTATGGAGAGGAGTACGTCCCTCTTTGAACATTTCGGAACGAGCCATCTCGGCACCATTCAAACGACCAGATACCTGAACCTTGATACCTTCAGCACCAGCGCGCATTGTAGAAGCAACAGCCATTTTAACTGCACGACGATATGCTATTTTTCCTTCAACTTGGCGAGCTATGTTGTTGCCAACGATAGTTGCATCCATATCAGGACGTTTTACTTCGAAGATATTGATTTGGATATCTTTGTCGGTAACTTTCTTGAGTTCCTCTTTAAGTTTGTCAACATCCTGACCACCTTTACCGATTACAACGCCTGGACGTGCAGTGCAAATAGTGATAGTGACGAGCTTAAGTGTACGCTCAATTACAATTCTCGAAAGGCTGGCTTTTGCAAGACGGGCATTAAGGTATTTACGAATCTTGCTATCCTCAAGGAGAGTATCTCCATAATTATCGCCGCCATACCAATTAGAATCCCAACCGCGGATAAAACCTAAACGGTTACTGATTGGATTAGTTTTCTGTCCCATCTTGGTTAGTCTTGTTTTTCGTTATTATTAACTTTTGAATCTACAAAAATAGTCACATGATTCGAACGTTTACGAACTCTATATCCGCGACCTTGAGGTGCGGTACGCAACCTTTTCAACATGCGAGCAGAGTCAACATAAATTTGACTTACATACAAATTGCCATTTTCAGCCTTCTCACCTGTTTTTTGTTCCCAGTTCGAGATAGCAGAGCGAAGCAATTTCTCTAATCTATTTGAAGCCTCCTCTTTAGTGGAAAATCTCAAAGCACCGAGAGCTTTGTTCACTTCCATACCGCGTATCATATCAGCCAAAAGTCTCATCTTACGAGGAGAAGTTGGCACATTATTCAATTTGGCAAAGTATTGTGTCTTGAGGGCTTCTTTTCTTGCTTTAGCAGCATTACGTTTTCTTACACCCATTTTCTTTCAATTTTTGGAATTAATGAAAATAAATTTCGGCTAACATTATTTTCTGTTACCGCTGTGTCCACGGAAGGTACGAGTGGGAGCGAACTCTCCAAGTTTGTGACCGACCATGTTTTCAGTGATATATACAGGAATAAATTTGTTTCCGTTGTGGACTGCAATAGTATGACCAACAAAGTCAGGAGAAATCATAGAAGCACGTGCCCAAGTCTTGATTACGCTCTTCTTACCGCTCTCATTCATATCGAGAACTTTTTTCTCCAACTTAAGGTTGATGTATGGTCCTTTTTTCAATGAACGACTCATAATTCAGTTCTTTTAGTTTTTATTTACTCTTTCTTTCAATTATGAACTGGCTTGTCTGCTTCTTAGGGTGACGAGTTTTCTTACCCTTAGCGAGGAGACCCTTACGAGAGCGAGGGTGACCACCAGACTGGCGACCTTCACCACCACCCATTGGGTGATCAACAGGGTTCATGGCAACACCACGAACGCGAGGGCGACGGCCCAACCAGCGTGAACGACCAGCCTTACCAGATTTTTCAAGAGCGTGGTCAGCATTGCCAACAACGCCTACGGTAGCGCGGCATACTCCGAGAATCTTACGAGTTTCGCCTGAAGGGAGTTTTACGATAACGTATTTTCCCTCACGAGAAGTGATTTGCGCGAAAGTACCTGCGGAGCGAACTAAAGCAGCGCCCTGACCTGGACGGAGTTCAATGTTGTGAACCATTGTTCCGAGAGGAATATTCTCAATTGCGAGAGAGTTACCAATCTCTGGAGCAACGTTTTCACCAGAAAGAACGACCTGACCAACTTGCAATCCGTTAGGTGCAAGGATATAGCCCTTTTCACCGTCTGCATAATAGAGAAGTGCAATTCTCGCAGAGCGGTTAGGATCGTACTCGATACCTTTGACAGTAGCAGGTACGTTATCCTTGAAGCTACGTTTGAAATCAATTACTCTGTATTTTCTCTTGTGACCACCGCCGATATAACGCATAGTCATCTTACCAGTATTGTTACGACCACCGGTCTTGGCGAAACCGCCAACAAGAGACTTTTCTGGAGTGCATTTTGTAATTGTGTCGAACACTCCAATAATCTTATGTCTTTGCCCTGGTGTAGTGGGCTTTAATTTACGTACAGCCATTTCTTATAAATCAGATATTGCTATAAAAATCAATTGTATCTCCCTCTTTGAGCGTAACAATTGCCTTCTTATAGGTTGCTGTTAAACCATTAATGATACCTGCTTTAGTATAGCGGGATTTTTTCTTACCGTGGTAGTTCAAGGTATTAACTGAAAGCACAGTAACACCATACATTTCCTCTACGGCTTTCTTGATTTCAATTTTATTAGCTTCGTGAGCTACTTGAAATGCAACACGGTTAAATTTCTCGCCAATGCGAGTCATTTTCTCCGTAACGATAGGTTTCAAAATAATTGCCATAATCTGTTCCTCCTCCATTAAGCATTAAAATGTTTGTCGATACCGTCAAGAGTTGCTTCAGACATAATGACAGCATTGCAGTCCATAATTGCGTAAGTGCTCAATTCAGAGACTGTTATGACATTTGCCTTTTGCAGATTACGAGCTGACAAATATACGAATTTATTTGCTTCTGGCAAAATAACCAAGACTTTTTTATCAGCAATCTTTAAACAATTAAGCATGTTGATAAATGTCTTAGTTTTAGGAGCTTCGAAGTTGATAGCGTCAACAACGACAATCTCATTCTGCTGACATTTGTAAGCGAATGCAGATTTACGGGCGAGTTGTTTAAGCTTTTTGTTCAATTTGAAGCCATAATCGCGTGGTTTAGGACCGAATACGCGTGCACCACCGACCAATACAGGAGAGTTGATGTCACCACGACGAGCACCACCACCACCTTTCTGACGTCCGAGCTTCTTTGTAGAACCCGAAATTTCAGAACGTTCTTTCGATTTGTGAGTACCCTGACGCTGGTTAGCCAGATATTGTTTTACGTCAAGATAGATCGCGTGATCATTAGGCTCAATACCGAAAATAGAATCGTTCAGGGTAACTTTTCTACCGGTTTCCTGCCCATTAATGTTTAATACACTTAATTCCATTTTACTTTTCAATTAAAACGATTGAACCTTTGCATCCTGGAACACTACCCTTAACGAGGAGAAGGTTGTGCTCAGCGATAACTTTAATCACCTGAAGGTTTTGCATTGTGACACGCTCGCCACCTGTGCGACCAGCCATACGCATACCTTTAAACACTTTAGAAGGGTACGAAGATCCACCGAGTGAACCTGGAGCACGAAGACGATTGTGCTGACCATGAGTAGTCTGACCAACACCGCCAAATCCATGACGACCAACTACACCAAGGAAACCTTTACCTTTAGATGTCCCGACAACATTCACAAACTCACCTTCTGCAAAAAGTTCTACCGAGATTGACTGACCGAGCTGATACTCATCGCCAAATCCCTTAAACTCAACAAGGTTGCGCTTTGGAGTTGTCTTAGCTGCATCAAAGTGTCCCTTCTCTGCCTTGTTAGTGTGTTTCTCATTTTTGTCATTGAAACCGAGCTGGAGGGCAGCATAGCCATCTTTCTCAATTGTCTTGACCTGAGTAACAACGCAAGGACCTACTTCAATGACCGTGCAAGGAAGCGCACGGCCTTCTGCATTGAAAACGGAAGTCATTCCGACTTTCTTACCAATTAATCCTGGCATTTTTTAATAATGTTTTTTGTGCTCAGAGGCTCAGCATTGGCTCCGAGGCGAGCGTACTGTGCATGAACAATTTATAATAATGTTAATATAAACTCAAACCGTTGATTTCTTTATCAAAGTATCAGACTTTGATTTCGACTTCAACACCTGAAGGCAATTCGAGTTTCATCAGTGCATCAACTGTCTTAGGAGTTGAATTGAAAATATCAATCAATCTCTTGAAGTTGCACAACTGGAACTGCTCTCTCGACTTTTTGTTAACGAAAGTCGAACGGTTTACAGTAAAAATACGCTTGTGTGTAGGCAATGGAATAGGGCCAGAAACAATAGCACCTGTAGCCTTCACGGTCTTAACAATCTTCTCGGCTGATTTATCAACCAATGCGTGATCGTAAGATTTCAATTTAATACGAATCTTTTGACTCATCTTTCTCTCTAAATTTATATATTATTAATAATGTGTCGGGTTAAGAGTCATTCGCTAACCCGACACGGGTTTATTTCTTTTATTTAAGCAACTCTACATGACCACCAGCCTCTTCTACTACACCACGAGCAAGAGTGTTCGAAAGTTCAGCATAGTGCGAGAACTCCATTGAACTCGTCGCACGACCTGAAGTGATAGTACGCAAAGCAGTGACATAACCGAACATTTCGCTCAATGGCACTTTTGCTTTAACGATACGGGCACCAGTACGGCTTGTTTCCATACCTTCAACTTGACCACGGCGTTTGTTCAAGTCACCGATTACATCACCCATCGACTCCTCAGGAGTAACAACTTCGAGTTTCATAACAGGTTCCATGAGCACTGGTCTCGCCTTAGCGCAAGCGCTCTTGAATGCAAACTGAGCACAAAGTTCGAACGACAACTGGTCAGAGTCAACTGGATGGAACGAACCATCAACAAGTGTAACTTTGAGTTTATCCATTGGATATCCAGCGAGCACACCATTCTTCATAGCAGCTTGGAAGCCCTTCTGTACAGATGGAATATATTCCTTAGGAACGTTACCACCCTTAACCTCATCAATAAATTGGAGTGAACCGTCGAAATCTTCGTCAGCAGGTCCAATCTTAACAATGATATCAGCGAACTTACCACGACCACCAGTTTGTTTCTTATAGACCTCACGGTGATCAACCTCAGCAGTGATAGCCTCTTTATACGAAACTTGAGGACGACCTTGATTACATTCAACCTTAAACTCACGTTTCAGACGATCGATGATAATTTCGAGGTGAAGCTCACCCATACCCGAGATAACTGTTTGACCACTCTGTTCGTCAGTATGAACCGTGAAAGTAGGGTCCTCTTCAGCGAGTTTCGAAAGACCAATACCCAATTTGTCAAGATCAGCCTGCGATTTAGGCTCAACAGCTATACCGATAACTGGATCTGGGAAATCGATTGACTCGAGAACGATTGGTTTATCCTCATCGCAGAGCGTATCACCAGTACGGATATCTTTGAAACCAACGCCTGCACCGATATCGCCAGCACAAACCTCTTCTACAGGATTCTGGTGGTTAGAGTGCATCTGGAAGAGACGAGAGATTCTCTCTTTCTTTCCTGAACGTGGGTTATATACATAAGAGCCAGCAACCACTTTACCAGAATAAACTCTGAAGAAACAGAGACGGCCCACATAAGGGTCAGTAGCGATTTTGAAAGCGAGAGCAGTAGTAGGCTCTTCATCTGAAGGTTTGCGTACGATACGTTCATTCGTATCTTTAGGGTCGTGACCTTCGATTTCTGGGTTATCCAAAGGAGATGGGAGATAAGCACAAACAGCATCAAGCAAAGTCTGTACACCTTTATTCTTGAACGAAGAACCGCAGAGCATAGGATATATCTCCATTGCGAGCGTACCTTTACGCACAGCTGCACGGATTTCAGCCTCAGTTATGCTTGCAGGATCATCGAAATATTTCTCCATAAGAGCATCATCTACAGAAGCGAGAGTTTCAAGCATTTTGTCGCGCCACTCCTCTGCCTCAGCCTGAAGCTCAGCAGGGATATCCTCAATGCTATAGTCAGCACCCATTGTCTCGTCATGCCAATAGAGAGCCTTCATAGTAATAAGGTCAACTACACCTTTGAAGCTTTCCTCAGCACCGATAGGAATTTGGATAGGACAAGGATTAGCTCCGAGCACTGACTTAACCTGACTTACTACCTCGAAGAAATTTGCACCCGAACGGTCCATCTTATTGACATAACCGATACGAGGCACATTATATTTGTCAGCCTGACGCCAAACTGTTTCAGACTGAGGTTCAACGCCACCTACAGCACAGAAAGCAGCGACAGCACCATCGAGGATACGAAGCGAACGCTCAACCTCAGCAGTGAAGTCAACGTGTCCTGGAGTGTCAATGAGGTTGATACGATATTGCTTGTTGCTCCAATTCCAACGGGTAGTAGTTGCAGCAGATGTGATTGTGATACCACGCTCCTGCTCCTGCTCCATCCAGTCCATTGTAGCAGCACCATCATGAACCTCTCCGATTTTGTGAGTCAAACCGGTATAAAAAAGGATACGCTCTGAAGTAGTAGTCTTACCAGCATCAATGTGAGCCATGATACCGATATTTCTAGTATAATTTAAATCGTGTTTAGCCATTTTCGTACAATTGATGAGAATTAGAATCTAAAGTGAGCGAATGCACGGTTAGCCTCAGCCATACGATGGATTTCCTCTTTACGTTTGAAAGCACCGCCTTGGCTATTGTAAGCATCTACTATTTCGCCAGCGAGCTTCTCGCTCATTGAACGGCCAGAACGTTTGCGAGCATAGATGATAATATTTTTCATAGAGATTGACTCTTTGCGGTCTGCACGTATTTCAGTAGGGACCTGGAAAGTAGCGCCACCGATACGACGCGACTTAACCTCGACTTGAGGAGTCACGTTTTCAAGAGCAGTTTTCCAAATATCAAGAGCAGTTTTCTCTTCGTTAGGAAGTTTGCTCTTAACTATTTCGAGAGCCTTATAGAATATTTCGAAAGATATAGACTTCTTTCCATCAAGCATCAGGTGGTTAACGAATTTCGTAACCTTAACCTCACCGAAAACTGGATCTGGAAGGATCACGCGTTTTTTAGGAGTTGACTTTCTCATTTGTTTAATAAAATTTTTGTTTTTGTTTTGGCTGTTGTGGCTTCAAGCGCTTCCATTCGAGATTAGCTTTACTCAACCTTCATCATCACCAAATATCAAAAACCATTAGACAATCTTGTTAGGTTTTTATTATATTATATAATGTGTCCAAAATTATTTCTTAGCCTTTGGACGTTTTGCGCCATATTTCGAACGACGCTGAGTACGGTTAGCGACACCAGCAGTATCGAGAGTACCACGTACGATATGATAACGTACACCTGGGAGGTCCTTCACACGACCGCCACGAACGAGAACAATAGAGTGCTCCTGAAGGTTGTGACCCTCACCTGGGATATAAGAGTTGACCTCTTTACCATTAGTCAGACGGACACGGGCAACTTTACGCATTGCCGAGTTAGGTTTCTTAGGAGTTGTGGTGTAAACACGCACACAAACACCACGTTTTTGTGGACAAGAATCGAGAGCTGGCGACTTACTTTTGTCTTCCAGCACAACTCTACCCTTTCTTACAAGTTGTTGAATTGTAGGCATTTTCTTTTGATTTTTAATATTTTATACAAACTACACTATCGAAAAATAAGGGCACAATTCACCCAATTTTTCGACTTGCAAAGTTACACATAATTTTTTAACTGACAAAGAAATATGATATTTTTTTTCATTTTTGCACATACTATTTAAACGAAAAGTCTTTCAGATGCATATAATCATCTGAAAGACAATCGAATAACGACCGATATTATTGATACGGAAATTATTTAATGCTGCTATTTTCGAACCACTCGCCGAGTTTCATTTTAGCCATCTTATCGACATCGTCTCCGACATACAAAGCGACTTTTTCAAGAGCGAGAGAAATGACAGCAGCGTCGTCCGAAGTTCCATAGAGAGGCAGTGAATCAGGGATAGCATCGTAAGGCGAAACCAAATATCCCAAAGCGCCAGCAATAGTCGATTTTTCCATCAATGGCGTATTTTGGGACTTGTAGCAATAGAAAAGTTTTAAGGCATCATAAACGATTTTATCGCCTAATTTCTTTGCATCGCCCTTCAGGCTTGCCAAGAAGGTATTTTCCACGAAATAGCCTTCATACAAAGTGATATCAACACTTTCAGGATCAAATTGAAGCATAATATTTCAGTTATTAATTTACCTAATTTTGGATTTGCAAAGATAGCAACTTTTTTTGACATACCAAAGAAAAAACGCAACAACTTTTTTAAATTGCAATTTGTCGTCTTCTTTTGCTATAAAAATTGACAATACCCTAAGAAAAAT
>JAKSNU010000069.1 GCA_024399535.1 Paludibacteraceae bacterium | reverse complement strand
TTCAGACCCATAAACAACGTTGGGATATCCTCCTTGATAGCCGCCTGCTGCAACAACTTTGCGAATATACGTGCCGCATCTTCGAGTTCCTGAAGATTATTGACCTCAAAGAGCTTTGGAGTTCCGACAATTATACGCGACGGATAGAGGTTATCATATAGCGCCTTGCTCTCGCGCAAAAATTCAGGTGCGAACAAGAGTCGCAAATCCTTGCCGTAACGCTCGTAGAGACGCTGACAATAGCCAACTGGAATAGTTGATTTTATCACCATGATTGCGTGAGGGTTAACCTCACGGACTATGTCGATGACCTCCTCGACATGCGATGTGTCGAAGTAGTTCTTCTGAGGGTCGTAATTGGTTGGAGCAGCTATGATTACGAAATCAGCATCAGCATATCCAGCCTTGGCATCGAGAGTCGCCTTCAACGAGAGAGGCACCTCTCGGAGATACTTCTCGATATATTCATCCTGGATAGGCGAACGCTTGCCGTTCACCATATCTACACGCTCAGGAACGACATCAACAGACGTAACATCGTGATGCTGAGCCAAAAGTGTAGCAATTGACATACCTACATATCCAGTACCTGCCACTGAAATCTTGATATCTTCAAATTTTCTCATAATCATAAAGTTTAAAATATTCAAATACGTGCAATACGAATTGCATGCACCAATCGAAGTCGGTATTTGGTCTTTGCGCCCGCATTTGTTATTTTGGTATTCTCGGCAAAAGAAAATGTTTTCTCTGCCTCCTCACATAGATAACGGGCATTAGATGAGCCATCTGTCACATGAATCTCGTCACCATACATTGTTGCCAATTCAACATTCATATCGTCAACATTCAGCCCTTCCTTCATCTTACGAGCCAAAGTCTCGGAAGGTATCATCCAACCAGTCAGACCAAATTCGTCATATCGAATTGCAATATCGGAAGCATCATCAGGCTTGTCGCCATTGGCAGACATAATTTTGTCCCAATCAGAAAGCGAAAGCAACGTGAGTTCAGCTACACTATTGGACAATGAATCAACAAAGATTACGAAATGGCCATCGAAACATTCGTATTGTGCAGGCCACCGATTGACAAATGGGATACCAGGAAATATCAATGAATCCGAAACACCTTTCCAATCCAATGGTATAGAATCAATTATCTCAACATCGCTGAAGGTCTTCCGTCGTTCAGTAGTCACATCTGGCATATTAACCCATTTCCCTTGTTTACACGACAATAGAACTAAAGCAGTAAACAAGAAAACACTGACTTTCGACATCAATCAAGCGAGATGTTGTCAGAAATCTCGGTCACATCGAAAGTGAATGAAGATGTAGCCTCAGGCGAAAAGAAAGTACCAGAAGCCACCGTTCTGTGACCCTGCTGAAAAGGAACATTCTCAAGGGTACGGGTAAATAGAATTTCGTTATTTGAATTTTTTGCATTGATGACAACATTAATTTGTTGACTTGCAGCTGTTAGCATCAATGGAATAAGCATACTTTTATTCATAAACGAACCACTAACTACAGACTTTGAAGCTGATTTCCTATACTTCCATTGGGAAGTGGCAAAGCCTGTTGCTGGATTAACGAGAAGATTGGTATAGAAAGAAGAAGTAGGAGCAATGATAACCTCAAGAGAATCAACGGTCGCTGGAGTCTGGTCAGTTGTTTTAATGACAATTGACGCATTTTTACGTACGCCCATATCAATAATTACTACTTGGGAGGTGTTGCCTGCAATAGTAACATCTTGAACAGTAGTGTAGGTCGGATTACAAACAGGTGCTGAACCCAAAGATATTTCAGATATTGAATTGATGATTATAGAAGAAGATGAACTTACCGTGTCAGCAACAGCAACGAACTTGTATGAACCTACAGGAATACGCATAGTGATTGTACCGAAATTAGTAGCATCTGTATTCTGGTTCTGGCTTGCCGAACTAATCAGATTGCCAGTCGTTGCATCATAGGCACTTAAGGAAATACGTTTCACTTTTGCCTGGGTTGCATTTTTGTCGCTTGCAGCAGGAATTCGCATTGGAGCATTCTCTGGAGTAACTTGAATATCAATGCCTGTGAATGAAACAGTTACATCAACCATCTGAACTGATTGAGGGTCGTTAGTTTTACAAGAAGTTGCAAAAACCACAGCAAACACCGAAATGATTGCTAAAAGAGTAAAATTTTTTTTCATAAATGATGAATTTTTTTTAGTTGATGGTATGGATTGTTCTGAGCGTAAGGATGTTCCGACATATCGGAATGTCGTTCTCAATGGTTGCCTTAGGCTGTAAGAACAATCCGGCTATCCAGCAGCGGATGAATCAAACTTTTATTGTATTATGGTGGCAAACTTCTCGCTTTCTGGAAGTTTGTCATATTCATTCATTGTCAAGAATTTAGATTGCAAAATCGCCGAAATGCCAAATGTAATACCTCGTCCGACAGCAAAAACAAATTTACGGTCGCGATGAGCACGGACGATATATCCCACATAGCCAGCCATAGGTCCAGCGACGCAAATCAACTTCTCGTGTCCCTGTGCATAATAGTTCAAAGGGTGCGGCATTACCGAAAAACCAGTCGATGGATCCTCAATGATGCGCTTATGAAAGAGAACAGAAGAGTCATCAAGCACCGCAGGTTCATCAGCAGTATTATCGAAAACAACAGCTGCAGGAACGCAATTTTCATACAAGTACTTCCTAAGTCCAATCGGCTCAGTTTGCACGAAAGTATAACCTATAAGACATTCGTTGAAGTAGAAATGATATGTGTCAAGTATCTGTGGGATAACACGTTTATGTTGAGCCAATTTGAAACGTATAATAGACCACTTCGCATCAGTGGTATGCGATATTTTTGGGTCGTATTGTATGTTGTGAATGGCTGCCATTTTTAGAAAATTGATTGAGGAATATGCCTCAAATTTCACGCCGCAAAGTTAAGCATATATTTTTGTTCTTCCAAATTTTTTTGTAACTTATTTTACGTAAATAATAATTTTACCATTATTTGCATTATTTTGCAATGCTGAATTTTTCAAAATCGTGTGCTGCTTGGACAGCCAATGTTGCCGTCGATAATCGCAGATATCGTCTCAGATGTTCCTCACGAGTATGACCAGTAACACACATTATAGATGCTATTGGAACACCTGCAGCATAAGCGTTGGTTGCAAAACTGCGACGAGCTGTATGCGAGGTTAATTTCAATTCTCCATTCCAACCCATTGACAATGCTACTTCACCCAAACGCATATTGAAGTCGCTGAGTTTCAGGGCAGGCAAACGACCTCCATAACGCTTTATAATCTTTTCCACACGGACATCTAAAGGCACATATACAATTGTGCCAGTCTTCTGTTGTGTTATTCTAACGAACTTTTGTCCATCAAATTCGGCATACATCTCTTTACATAATCGTGAGTAATCGCTGAACCGTTGGCCAGTCAGATACCCGACCACAAAGATGTCGCGAGCTTCGCGTAATCGTCTGTCCTTGAATCTGAAAGACATCAAGTGCTCCATCTTGTCTTGGTTCAACACCAACGCATCATTCATCTCGGATAGAGGTACGAACTCTGCCCTTCTGAACTCCAAGTTGCTGCAGAGTTTTTCCCTCACCGCAACATTCATCACCGTTCGCATCAGGGTCATATATCGATGAATAGTACCGCCACTGATTTTCCGTTTCAATCGACACCACTCAACGAAACGTCTCTGGAACTCCATCCCGACTTCGTCAAGTTCATAGCTTTCATTAGTCTCGTTTTCAAATCGTTCCACTGCACCAGCCAACGTCTTGAATGAAATCATTGTCCCTTCAGCCACAGACACCGCCCTATGGTATCTACATCTTGCGCCACTCTGCAGTTCGTCAACATATTTCCAACAAAAATCAACCAATTTCATCTTGCAACCCCCATTATTAGAAAACCACTAAAATCCCTTGCCGCCATCAATGCTTTTTCGCGAGAATCCAATCTGAGATACGAGCGTATCGACCTCTCTGAGCGATGGCCAGTCACTGACATAATCGACTTCAGAGGAACACCTTTTTGATACGCATTGGTAGCAAAACTCCTACGAGCAGTATGCGAAGAGAGCATGTCGCAAAAACGCACATCACTCCTCATCCAATCAGTTCGCCATGTCCAACCCAACATCTCGCCAAGAATCCTCATATTACGATTGAAAGTCGACAACACGACTTTAGGCATAGCTCCACCGTAACGCTCAATGATGTTCGTAATATGTTCATTCATAGGTATTAGAACATCTACACCAGTCTTTTTCTGTTTTAGACTAATGAATTTGAATCCTCCGATGCACACAATCATATCGGCATTTATTCTTCGATAATCCGAAAACCGTTGTCCTGTCATGCAACCCATAAGGAACAGGTCGCGCGTCCTTTCGAGTGATTTCTTAACTCTCGGGTACAGACGTAATCCGCAGACTTCGCCATTCCATAGGTCAATCTTTAGATTTCTCAGTTCATCCAGTTGCCTTTCAGTCAGATAGATGCTATCAACAGCATTTTGCAAAGGTACAAAATCAGGGTTGTCAAAATCCATATTTTCGGTCAAACCACGGTTAATTGCCTCCCGCATCACAACATGAATAGAAGCCATCCTCGTCTTGATTGTGTTCGGTTTCAATCCCTTTCTCACCATGAAACCTACAAATTCACGTTGGAAACTCATGTTCACCTCATCCAAATGGTAGATACGGCCAGTCACATTTTCGAACTCATTCAGTCGTACCAAAGCCGACTTCATATTGGTTATATAACCATCTGACACTTTGCAAGATGACCGAAATTTCAATCTCTTTCCGTGCTTCATATCCCCAATAACTTCCTCCATAAAAGGAGTCAATGCAATTTGCTTTTCCATAATAAAATATTATTAAAAATTATACCACAAATATAAGAAAAAATCGAATAGTTGGGGCGGTACTGTGTAAT
>JAKSNU010000068.1 GCA_024399535.1 Paludibacteraceae bacterium | reverse complement strand
CTCTATTGACGTATTGACCATTTTTACACAGGGCTCACGCCCTGTGCTATACTATGTCGCTCTTACAGAGCTTATTGTAACTTGCGAAACTTGAGTTAATTATCAATTAAATAAACCATGCGAAAAATAATTGTTGCCATTGATGGCTATTCTTCTTGCGGCAAAAGCACTATGGCAAAGGCTCTTGCACGTTATGCAGGATATAAATATGTAGATACAGGCGCAATGTATCGTGCGGTTGCACTTGCTGCAATACGCAAAGGTGTCATAACTTCTGATTCTATAGACGAAGAACGTCTCAGGGGGCTTGTCGAGACAATCAGGATTGATTTCATGATTGTTGATGGCGTTCAGCATACCTGCCTTGATGGCGAGGACGTCGAGTCTCTGATCCGCACGCTTGAGGTGGGCAATGGTGCCAGCCGTGTCTCGACTATCGGGTTTGTCCGTCGGAAACTTGTCGAGATGCAGCAGCGGATGGGCGATGAAAAAGGCATAGTGATGGACGGTCGTGATATAGGCACTGTGGTATTCCCTGCAGCAGAAATGAAGGTTTTTGTCACTGCACGTCCCGAGATCCGGGCAAAAAGACGCTATGACGAACTGAAAAGCAAAGGTCAGGAAATGCCTTATGAAGAGGTTCTGAAGGATGTCGAAGACCGTGACTATCGTGATACTCATCGTGCGGAATCGCCTCTGCGTCAGGCAGATGATGCCATGCTGTTCGATAATTCAGACATGACGATAGAGGAACAGTTCGATGCTTTGAAAAAAATCTTTGAAAAATGTTTGGTGGGTTGAAGAAAATGTCGTACCTTTGCAGACCGAATTAATGCACTTTCGGAAACTATTAATAAACAATATTGTTAAATTTAAATTCAATTGAATCTATGAAAAAGATTTTGTTTGCTCTCGTAGCAATTGCTTTGGTTGCAGTTTCTTGTAAACCAACAGAAGATCCTACTAAACCTCAGGATCCTACTAAGCCAGATGATCCTCAGAAAGAGGCTTTCAAGTTGACAATCACTCTTGAAGGTAGTGCTACCGCAACTTCTCAAGCCTTTAAGGCCGTTCCTAATTTGGATGACTATTTTTACAATGTTACAGTAGTTCCATCTGATTTCAATGATGCCGCAGCGTTGGCAGAGTATTTATACTCAGATGTTGCGATGTATTTGATGATGGGTCTTACTTTGGAGGATCTTGCAGCTTATGATATGGTATGTGCAGGTGAATATGAAACTAAGTTTATTGGCCTTGACCCATCAACTCAGTACAAGATAGTTGGTATGCAGATGGATGATGATATGAACATATATGAAGAAATGTTTGCTTCTGAAGCATTCACTACTGCTGCTGTAACTCCTTCTGAGATGACTATCGCTATCACAACTGATAGACAGGACAGTGTATCTACTGTGACTTTCACTCCATCAGGCGATGATACGTATTTCTACTTTATTTACCCTAAATCACAGTTTGATGCTTTCAAGCAGGATATGGAAATTTCCGGTGATGGTTGGGCTGAGCTCATTGAATATTTTATTGTTAGTTTCGCCGCATACAAACTTGAATATGAGTTTACTGGAACACAGAATGTTGATGTTGCTGAGTCCTTCGGTAAACTGTTTGAAATCTCAGAAGACATACCTGCAGGTACAGCATTTGTTGCATGTGCTGCTCCAATATATGAGACTGCTATTGCTGGTGCTGCAACTGGTATTAATTTTGTAACTAGGTCTGTTATCCCAGCAAATGCCAGCAAAAATGCTCCTCAAAGAATGCCTATAGTTCGCACTGCACAGAAGAGCGCTTTCCGTTCGGCACGTCGCTAATGGAAAAAAGTATTCAATAATAGAATCTTTAATGAAATCAGGTACCATCTTTATGATGGTACCTTTTTAATATAAAGGGATATATATGAAAATAATTAAAATATTATTTACAGTTACCTTGTTGCTGATTGCATCTTCTTGTTCAGAGAAAAATGATCCTCTGCAGAAGTCAGTTTTCGATGAACTGACGGACGAAGAAATTGCCCAGGTAGAGGAAAACTACCCGGAATTCAAGAAAAAATATAATTTTATCCATGTAATGGTGATGTTATCATACATCAAGCCTGATTCATGCTTACGGGAAGTGTCGTATCAGCGGATGATGGATTTTCTTGATTATCGTCCAGATACGGCAGCGATATTTCCACGCTGTCGCGAAGAGTGGAATGCGCAATATGCAGAGATGGACCCTAATGATACATTATATGTTTCTTTCGGGAAATACAAAAATGGCATGATTATTGAAGATTTGCGTTCGCATGACTCGCTTTGTTGTGAGATTTTCACGCGTGCTTCTTCACATGTGATGATTGGCCGTGGAGGAAAACAATAAGATGACAATTTGAAATGAAACATGTTTTTCTTTATCTATCCATTCTGCTTTGTTTCCTGGTGTCGTGTAAAACCAAGAATGTGCAGAATCCGGTAGAACAGGACGACCATACCGAGATTACTCTGGCTTATGGGTGTGCGTATGGCAATGCACATGAGGAACAGGTCGGAGAACAACTTTTTGCCTTTGCGATAGGTGATGTCCAGATTGATGATAAGGGTGAGGTGACAGACAACTCGAATGGTTATTATCTTCAATTGACAATGTATGCTGATCAGCTCTCGCATGAGCATTTGTTCAAACCTGGTACATACCAAGTTTCGTCAGTCGTGAAGGCGTGGAAAACCCGAAAGGGTTACGATATCGATCCTGAACATCCAGGCTATGCATACGGTGGTTCCGTTTTGTACAAGGTTGAAGATGGCTTTCGTACGAATGCAGTCCCGATTAAAACAGGGTCTGTCTTGCTTGAAGGCAGTGATGATAATCTCAGATTTACAATAGATGTTACCGGTGATGATGGCAAAGAGTATAAATACAAGTCTGCTGGTGTGTTGAAAATGGTTGATTCCCTTCCTGCACCAGATGCTTTCTATAAAGGCTATGAGTGGGATTCAGTACAGCAAGTAACTATAGATGCTGATTATGCTGAGTTGAAGATGTATGATTCATACAAGATGTTTACCTTATGGCTCGAAAGTTCAAAGGGAGGCTATAGCGCTTCATTGGCTGCATATTATCAAAATGATGGAGAAAAAACAGTCGGAGTCTTTCCCGTAGGCAGCAATCCGTATGATGATACCCCTGGAACTACGGTTTATAGTCGTGGATGCAGGAATGGTGATCTCTATACTTCTTTTGTGGGAGTTTCACAGGATGGCCTGAATTATGACAGTGACAATTATTCCATCTTTTTTGTCACAGGCGGCTCTATGACAATTGACGAAAATGATAACGTGAATGCCACATTTACAACATTCTACGGCTCTACTGTAAATGTCAGTTTCAGTGGTAAATTCACACGAAAATAAAAAAAGTACCGAAAAGTTTGCCTGTATGAAAAAAATGTCGTAAATTTGCACGCTGAAATTGTGTAAATTAGTGAAGTCATACTTTATTCGATAATATATGAGAAAATCTGTACATATCAGGTTTTTGTGCATTTGTGCTATAATGCTGACTGTTAGCTGTATGGCTAATGCTCAGGCTATCACATTGCCTTATTTCTGCGGCTTTGAGGATGCCACAGAGAATGCCCAGTGGACACTCAACAGAACAGGTACCGGAGCAGTGGTCAGTGCCACAAACAAATGGTATGTGTCGCATGCCGAGGTTTATGCGGGCGACAGCGCGCTCAACATAAGCAACACACAGGGACAGACGGCAACCTACGCCAGTTCTTCGTGTGCAGTGGTTGCATACCGCACCATCCAGCTTCCTGCCGGCACATACGATTTCAGTTACACATACTATGCCGGTGGCGAGGGCACGAGCGATGCTCTCTACGCATGTGTCGTTGCAAACAACGTCACGCCTTCGTCCAACGTGATAGGAACGTTGCCAGCAGGTATCCCGAGCAGCACCCCAGCCCTGAACCTCACGGGTGGATGGCAGGTGTTCAACGGCCAGCTGCAGAGTAACGGCCAGCCCCAGAAGATAGTCTTCGTATGGCGCAACAACGGTTCAAACGAAGTCAACCCCGGCGGCTGTATAGACAACGTGCAGATATCGTCGAGAAACTGCGGCAAGCCTACCAACGTGCAGGCAATAGCCAACGGCAGCAGCATCACCGTGACATGGAGCGGCAATGCGAATTCGTATGACCTCCAGTACCGTGCATACGGCAGTTCGGACGTGTCAACGGTGACAGGCATTACCGGCAACAGCTATACCATCAACGGCCTCGGCGAGGGCGTATATGACTTCCTCGTACGCTCGGACTGCTTCAGCGACACGAGTATCTGGGTGGTTGCGCAGAATGTCATTGTCTATGATGCTTCAGCCCACTGTATCGACTTCGTGAATCTTACGGCTGCAGGTACTACATGTACATACGGTACATATACAAATCCTAAACAGAACGTGGGCGTGATTGACAACGGCCCATCACAGATATCATCCAGACATACTGTCCACTTTACTCCGGGCGAAACTGACCCGAGAACGGGAAACGGTCTGCCGACAGTGCCTAAGGGCGAAGTGATGTCTGTCAGACTTGGAAACTGGAATTACAACTATGAGGCGGAGACAGTTACCTATACCTATACGGTTCCTGCCAACACCAACGTCATAATGATTCTCAAATACGCAGTCGTATTCGAAGAGCCTGGACATGACGAGCCACCTGAGTTCAACATGGTCATCAATGACCTTACCGGCCAGTCCATCAGTTCGTGTACGGCAGCGACCTTCCTCTGCGATGGTACTCTGACTGACCCTACATGGCATACGAGCCTTGATGGCTATTCAACCATCTACTGGAAGGAATGGACACAGGTTGGCTTCAATCTCTCTCAATATGCAGGCCAGACTCTCAAGATTTGCTTCACCACGAAGGACTGTAACTGGGGAGGTCATTATGGATACGCATATTTTGTTCTCTCATGCACTGAGGCGCAGATAACCGGCCTCTCCTGCGGAGACGTTCAGGAGGCGAGGGTTTCCGCACCGG
>JAKSNU010000067.1 GCA_024399535.1 Paludibacteraceae bacterium | reverse complement strand
TTTTGCATTATACTTGGACGTTCTGGAAATTGGACACTTCTAAGAACAGTTGTAACCAAGCTAATAATAGCCCAAACGCTCACGGTGTACGTGAGCTATTTTTGCTATTTGGTTACAATTAGGTCAGTCCAATACCTCAGAACTCCAAATTCAAGTCGGTTCACGTATATTTTATGTCTTTTCCATTCGGATGGCTATAAGAATACGGCCGGCAGAAACGCTTCCCCAGCGAAAATGAAAAATGGAATTCTAAACAAGACATAAAATGGAACAAAATAACTCAAGGACTGAAACGACAATTGCTTTTGCCACACAAGAAGCATATTATTCTTGCTCAGATATTACTCATTCGGTGATAGATCCTCTTGCCGTTCAATCAGATAGGAAGGAAAGACTGAAATTGGCAGTCGATGATTTGCGAATCGGCAGTCGAATCTTTAACGAACTGAAGGAACAAGGTCGCACTGTTTCATGGCTCGCCCGGCAGCTCTGCATGGAACGCACCAGCCTTTATTACACTTTCAGGCAAAACTCCATCGACATGGAACTTCTGCTGCGTATTTCCTATTTCCTCGAACACAACTTCTTGCTGGATGTGGCAGAGGTGTATCAGACATACAGATTGTGAGATTCTCAAATGAATAGAGGGTAATCTATAGCTATAATATTTCTGTAATTGAAAAAATGACTGATAATCTGCAAATAATCTTTTAATTTTTAAATATATGAAGAAGAAAATCATCATCGCTGCCTTTGCAGCCGTATTCATGTTTCTGATGTCAATGGTTTCAACGGCACAAATCATTAAGTTGGACGATTCGGAAAACCAAAGACAAAGTGTCAGTGGCGGCTTGGAAATCTCTGGGTTGTCAACTATCTCTGAACAGGAAAACTTCTCACCTTTGGGCAGTGGCCTTTGTGTGCTCACGGTTTCGGCAGGACTTTATCTGCTTGTTAAGGCAAGAAAACTACGCAAGGTCTGAGAAATTAGTGGTCGGAGAAAAACGTAATGAACAGGTTGAAATGGCTTCCGAGAGTGCAGAAACACATGTGGCGCAAAGCATTTCTTGTGCAAGTTGGAATCCAATTGTGATAATAGAAATTGGCTTTTTAGTAACTAAAACTTAATTAAACAAAAAATGAAAGAAAAATTTAATACCGGCTTTAATAGCCGTGACTATGTGTCTCCTCGGGCAGAAAGCTTAGAATTGTTTGATGATTGTAAGCTGCTTGGTGCTTCGGACGATGTCAATGGGTCTTTTGATACGGAATCGTATGATACCTCTGATGTGAGTTTTACAATTGGTGGCTAATTAAAAATAATAACTAAAAAATTGAAAAAAATGAAGAATGCAGGAATTTATGTATTGACTGTTTGTGCAGTCGCATTGGCAATGCTTGGCTCTTCGTGCAAGAAAGAAACAAAACCTTTCGAAGTAGGGGAAATTATTGAAATAGGTGCCTCTATCGATAATGATGACAACGGGGCGAAAACATTTATCCATGAAAATGAAAATTCTACCGATGTGTATTGGTCGGATGACGACAAATTGACTCTTTTCCGGATGAATGGAAGTGAAAGCTCAGAGTTTTCGATTGTACAGGGTGATGGAACTCCGAGTGCTAAATTCAGAGGCGAATGTCCTGGCGATGGCCCTTTTCTGGCTTTTTATCCTAATAATAATGTCACATACGCATCGGCAACTAAAACATTTACATACACTTTGCCTTCTACAATAGAATATGATGCAATGTCGAACCACAATGGCCCTATGGTTGGTTATTTGCAGGCGGAAATTGAAGAAGGCACCGAGCTTAAGTTTCATAATGTGTTGCCTTGCATCTATTTGAAACTTAAAGGTACGGCTAAAGTGAAAAAAGTGAGCATTTGGGATAAACAAGATCAGGTCATCTCTGGCACACTAACGTTTAAAGTTGATGGATCGGGATCGATTACTACTTCATCAATTAAAGTTGCAGCAAATCCGTCCAATCCAAATGCTTGCAAGTATGTGAGTGTCGTTTCGCAAAATGCCATTCAGCTGTCGGAAACCGAGCCGACAATCTTCAGCTTTTCGGTGCCAAAAGGAATTGGTACAAGATGTATTTCAGTTTTCGTTTATGATGAGAACGATGAAGTCGTAGGAAGCTATTCTTCAGGCAAAATTACTACTCAGTATGGCAAGGCCTATCGAATTGAAATTGATGAGATTAATTCAAAACAAGCTTTGCCTGTAAATAGCGGACATTTCTCTGTCGGACCTTCTAAACAGGTAGATTTTGCCCCAGGCAACCTTTATTATAATAATTCAGATGGGAAATTCCATATCGAAACCACACAATGTCTGTTGCCGTTGAAAGATAGTTATGATGCATCGCATGTGAATCGTTTTTACTTCGCAACTAAAGATAATCTGGCAGATAGCTATAAGGAGTATTGGGCAGGTTATAAAAACCCAAGTGCGGACGATGTTTTCTTTACTAACGAGACTGCAACAACATCTAACCCTGAACTGCAAATTGATGGGCAAACGAATACTGGTTACCGTGTTTTAAGTGGCGATGAATGGGAGTATCTTTTAAATGGCCGTAGTGATGATGATGAACCGGCTTTGCATGCGGTAAAAAGAATTGCGGTTCCTGATCCGGCAGGTTTTGACTCGTTCATTGTAGGCTTAGTTGTCTTGACCGATAATTCTGATCCGGCATGGCTTCCGAACATCCATTCTCTTGCTGATGTTGATAAGGTTGGCGCCTTGTTCATCTCTCCACAAGGCTATTATAATGGTGAATGGTCCTATTTTGATGGCATCGGTAGTTATTCACACTATTGGGGCTCTAATTCTTGTGGCTCTAATTCTTATGGAGATGAATGTGCATATTCATTACAAGCTTTTTGGAACAGTATTAATAATACAAACCGTGTAGTTGTTTCGGAATCGGAATATTTTAATGCTCAATCAGTGCGTCTGGCAAAAGATGTGACAGCAAAATGAATCATCACGCGAAGTTGAAGGCTGTAAGGAAGCCGAGCTGGAGAAACCGTTGCAATCCGATAATAACAAATTGTAAAAAAAGCCATTTGATGGGCCGAAATAATTAACTAATAATTTAAAAATTTAAACTAATCAAAATGCAAAAAAGAATTGAAAGGCTGAAAAGCCAAAGTTACGTTGCGCCTCGGGCGGAAAACGTCAGAGTTTTCAATGAAGGACTGCTGTGCTCTTCAATTGAAATCAACAAGTCAGTTAGAACGGAATCATTTTATATCGAAGATTTAGGATGATTTCGCTATTGGTCAATTAAAAATCAAATTCAACAAAATTAAATCAAAAGATGAAGAAAGTTAGAGTTTATGCAATGGCTGTTTGCGCATTAGCATTAGCAATGGGCACAACATCGTGCCGCAAGGACAGTGAAGCGTTTAAACCAGGCGAACGCATGGTTATCGGAGCCTCCATTACTTCAAACGATGATGGCTCAAAGACTTATCTCCATGAAAATGGTGGTAATGCAGAAGTATACTGGTCGGAAGGCGACCAATTCTTGCTTTACAGCAAGGCTGGTGGTCAAGGTGAGGCTTTTGCAATTCAGAGTGGTGCAGGCAGCACCGAAGCTACTTTCGAAGGAGAAGCTCCAGGCACAGCTCCTTTTGTGGCATTCTTCCCAACAGAAAATGTGAGTTTTGATGGTTCGGCTTTCACTTACGAAGTTCCTGCTTATATGGAATACGAAAGCATGCCAACCCACGATGGCCCTATGGCTGGCTATTCTGAAGAAGGAAATCAAATCCAGTTCCACAATGCCATGGCAAGCCTTTATGTGAATCTGAAAGGTACTGCAAAGGTGAAGAGAGTCATTCTTACTGATGGCAATGACCAAAACCCAGCTTTGTCGGGCACATTGACCGTTACCTTGGATGAAAATGGCGGTATCGCATCTTCAATGATTGAGGGTACCAACCACACCCTGACAGTCACTTCTACCAACGCACTCCAGCTTGACGAAAACAATGGAACTATTTTCAGCTTCTCAATTCCTGTTGGCGCATTCGCCGGCACTAATAACGTCAAGATCAGTGTGGTTGGTGAATATGACCTCCTGAAGCAGTATGAAACATCTCTCACTGACGGTGCTGAGTCGGGCAAGGCTTACAGAGTTACTCTGAGCGACATCAAAGTTGATCCAAAACCTGTGCTGACAGGTGAGTTTAGTGTTGCTGATGGTAGAAAAATCCAGTTCACAAGAAGTAACATTTACTATGATGGCAGTGCTTTCCATTTCGAGCCTACGCAAGCTTCTTTCCAAGAATTTTGGAATGCAAGCCATGTCAATTTGTTCTATTTTGCACCTTGGAATCACCTTTCAGACAGCTACATTGAAGTTTTGGAGGATGACCCGCTGCCGTCTTATTGCACTGAAAACGACATCTTTTTCACCAATGCAACGGCTATCACACCAAATCCTGATTTCGAAGTTGATGGCGAAAAAGGTCAATATCGTATCCTGAGTGGAGCAGAATGGCATTATCTCATGTATGAACGTGAAAATGCTGAGAATTTGTGGACAATGAAACATATTACTGTTCCTGATGTAGCAGAACCAATCATGGGTGTTATCATATTGCCTGATGGAAGCGATCCGGCTGCACTGAGTGTAATCACCGATTTTTCTCAAATTGCTAATTATGGTGCTACTTTCTTGACAAGTGCTGGCTCAAGAGAGGCATATTTTGGTGTATCCAGTGGAAATATAAATGTTGGAGAGTATGCTTTCTACTGGGCTTCGGATTTATATCCTGATGAAATAGCAGCTGTGAATACATTTGATGCATATTGGTACGAAAGATTTAGCAGATACCAGCTTGTCCTTGGTATTGATGGCCGCGCTCGTGCACATGCTATTCGCCTTGTTTATGACGTGGAAGAATAAGAAAAATGCTTTCTTTTTTTGAACTTTGCAGATGAATTTGTGAAGTTCCCTCAAATTGTCATTCCGTAGGAATGGAGAAAGGCTAACCAGATTTGGTTGGCCTTTTTAATATATTGAAATATAATTGTTTATCCGACAACAAACGACAACAAACGCTTACAGTCGACTACAAACGTTTGTTGTCGTTTTTCTTTTTCATGGATGTCGTTATTTTGCAGCGAGAAAAGGAAAAAGAATATGGATAAGCGAAACAACATAGACAATGGTAATGATTCAATTGTGTTTGTTAAGCAAATTGACCGTTATAATGCTGTTGTTTTGGAAGTTATAAAAGATAATGAGGATAGAATAGTGCTGCACAAATCTTTCTACGACCAAAATAAAAAGCCGTATGCCAGTGAAAAATACAAAAGCATACGGCCTATAT
>JAKSNU010000066.1 GCA_024399535.1 Paludibacteraceae bacterium | reverse complement strand
CAAACAATCTTAAAGTTTATGGAAGATTTCAGAAACGAAAAGAAAGAACAAGACATTATCTTTTCAAAGGCGGTGAAGGCAGGTAAACGTATCTATTACCTTGACGTCAAGAAGAGTCGCAACAACGACCTCTTCCTCTCAATCACCGAAAGCAAAAAGAAATTCTTAAGTGACGAGGAAAATGCACCTTTCTCTATTGAGAAACACAAAATCTTCCTCTACAAAGAGGATTTCGACAAGTTCCAGGAAGCTCTGACAGAAATTCTCGACTTCATCAACCGTAACAACGCAGCTAATGGCGCTCAGGATATTAGGTTCCGCCACTACGAGCAGAATGACGGAGAAGAGGAGGGGAACAACGAACCTTACAAAATGAATTTTGAAATCTAACTCACTTTGATTTTCAATCACTTAGAGACGCAATCCTTTGCGTCTCTTTAGTTATTAACAAATACTATAAATATAATATATATTATGTATAACGATTTTCAAAAATATCTCGCTGGAGAACTCGCCTCAATCAAGGAGCAAGGTCTCTACAAAAACGAACGCGAGATTTGCTCGGCACAAGGTGCTGAAATTACTGTCGCTGGCAAGAAAGTTCTCAACTTCTGCGCCAACAACTACCTCGGACTGGCGAACAACCCTAAGCTCATCGAAGCTGCTAAAAAAGCCATGGACGAGCGTGGTTATGGTATGTCATCAGTACGTTTTATTTGTGGTTGCCAAGATCGCCACAGAGACCTCGAACGCGCTATTGCCAACTTTTTCGGTACTGAAGACACCATCCTTTATGCCGCATGCTTCGATGCAAATGGCGGTGTGTTCGAACCTTTGTTAACTGCCGATGACGCCATTATTTCGGATGCTCTCAATCATGCTTCTATCATTGATGGTGTACGTCTCTGCAAAGCTCAGCGTTTCCGCTATGCTAATGCCGACATGGCTGACCTTGAAGAGCAACTCAAAGCTGCTCAGAAATGCCGTTTCCGTCTCATCGTAACTGATGGTGTATTCTCAATGGACGGCAATGTATGCCCTCTTGACAAGATTTACGAACTTGCCAACAAATACAACGCCATGGTTATGGTTGACGAAAGTCACTCGGCAGGTGTTGTCGGCAAGACTGGTCGTGGTGTCACTGAACTCCACAACCTCCGTGGCAAAATCGAAATCCTCACAGGTACTCTCGGTAAGGCATTCGGTGGCGCAGTAGGTGGATTCACAACTGGTAAGAAGGAGATTATCGATATGTTGCGTCAGCGTTCACGTCCTTATCTGTTCTCCAACTCAATCCCTCCTATGGTAGTAGGTGCGGCAACCAAGATGTTCCAGATGATGGAAGAGACTAATGAGTTGCAGGATCGTCTGCACGAAAACACCAATTATTTCCGTGACAAGATGATGGATGCTGGTTTCGACATCAAACCTACACAGTCTGCCATCTGTGCTGTTATGCTCTACGATGCAAAACTCTCGCAGCAGTTTGCAGCTCGTCTTCAGGATGAAGGCATCTATGTAACTGGTTTCTTCTACCCTGTAGTGCCAAAAGGCGAAGCACGTATCCGTGTTCAGCTCTCTGCAGCTCACACTCGCGAGCACCTCGATACTGCTATTGCAGCATTCATTAAGATTGGTAAAGAACTCAATATTTTGAAATAACTGCTACTGCAATGAAAAGATTACTTATAGTTGGTGCTGGCGGACAAATTGGTTCCGAACTCACTAAACTCCTCCGCGAGAAATATGGCAATGAGAATGTAGTATGCTCTGACCTCCGTCCACTCAAAGGCGAAATCTACGAGTCAGGTCCTATTGAACGTATTGACTCAACTCAGATTACACAGATTATTGAGGCTGTCAAGAAATACAATATTGATGCCATCTTCAATCTTGCAGCTATCCTTTCCGCCACAGCAGAGCTCAACCCAATGCTCGGTTGGAACGTAGGTATAGGCTCGTTGGTCAACTGCCTTGAGACAGCACGTCTGTTCAATTGTGCAGTGTTCACACCATCATCAATTGGTGCTTTCGGTCCTTCAACTCCGCTTGACGGCACGCCTCAAGACACTATTCAGCGTCCAGGTACAATCTATGGCGTCACCAAAGTTACAGGTGAACTCCTCTCTGACTACTATTTCAAACGTTTCGGTGTTGACGCACGTTCAGTACGTTTCCCTGGTCTGATTTCGAATGTGACTCTGCCTGGTGGAGGCACAACTGACTATGCTGTCGAGATATACTATGCAGCTGCTAAAGGCGAGAAATTCATCTGTCCTTTGAACGAAAACACTCAACTCGACATGATGTATATGCCTGATGCACTCAATGCAATAGTTAACCTTATGGAGGCTGACCCTAAGAAACTTGTACACCGCAACTCGTTCAATGTTACGGCTATGCACTTCACTCCAAAAGAGATCTACGCAGAAATCAAAAAACATTGCCCAGACTTCGTCATGGAGTACAAAGTTGACCCTATCAAACAGTCAATCGCAGATTCATGGCCAAATTGGATGGACGACTCTTGTGCAAGAAACGAATGGGGATTCAAACCACAATACGACCTTGCGTCTATGACGGTTGATATGCTCACCATACTCAAAAAACGTTTTGCAAAATAAACTGATTACACATTCAATATAAAATAGGCTGCCCAATATTTGGACAGCCTATTTTATTAGGCAAGTTCTATTTATTACGATTTTAACTTTTCATTGTTGGCAATTCTATTTCGTTCGTTTTTGAATTTATTTATGCATCTTATTGACTTTCACTCAGTCCCGATGCTCGCATCGCTCCTTCTCTCAAATCAATAACCTGCTATAAATATTCTTCAAAATCGTCTCGACTTAATAAATAGAACTTACATATACCACCACAAAAAAGTCCGTGCCGTAAATTCTACGACACGGACTATGCTTTTTCTATTCAGCAGGTTTGTGATTATTCAGCAACCTCCTCAGCTACTGTCTCAACACAAAGAACCTGAACATAGTAGCCAACTACGATGTAGTCTTTACCCTCTTCCATGTTCTTAGCAAGCTGCTCTTTGTAACCAGCGAGTTTCTTGCAAGGGCACTCCTCACCATCGTGGTGTTCGCCACAGCATTTGTGCTCACCTTCCTCAACCTTAGTGCTATCGTTATGATTGCAGCACTCTTTCTTCTCAGCAGCAACCTCAGGATTTGCAGCGTTGATTGAATCCTGTTCATGTTTCAGTCTGAGCATCTCTTCCATCTGAGCAATATCCTCAGCTGTCATTCTCTGCTCGCAAACCACACCGTTTACGCGAACTTTCTGACCCATAAGTGAATCAGCGAAAACTGTCTCTGATACACAGTGGAACTCAGCTCCTTCGAGAACCAATTTCATTCCGCTGTGCTGGCAGATATGTTCTACAGTACCCTCAATGAGGATAGTATCGCCTACAAGCGAATCCAACTGAGCGTTAACCTCTGCAACCTGCATTGGAATTACTTCTTCCTGTTTGTCGCACGACATCATTGTGCCGAAAACGAATGCAACAGCTAATGCCATTACACCAAAAAATGACTTTTTCATTGTCTTTTGAAATTAAATTAATGTTCTTTTTTTTACGGCTGCAAAGGTACAACATTTTTTTCATACAAAGTATCATAATTTCAAAAAAAATTCATACCTTTGCAGAAATTATATTGAGAACATATGCAATGAAAGATTTATTCAAAAAAATATTCGTTAATGAACATTGTATCAATGCGATAATAGCAGTAAATGCTTTCGTAATTATTCTTGAAGAATATGGCATAACCTACGATTTCATCCTCTATTTAGACTATTTTACAATCATCTTCTTCATTGGCGAGATGGTGTGCAAGCAATATTTTTTCGGATTTCGCGAATATTGGAACAATGCCTGGAACAGGTTAGACGGTGCTCTCGTCATCCTCTCAATACCAACTCTTCTCGATGCGATATTCCCTCACCTGACGACTCATTTTTCATTCATACTGATTCTCCGTATATTCCGTATATTCAGATTTTTCCGTCTTGCTCACCTATTTCCAAACTTTTCTGCCATTGCAAAGAACTTCAAATTAGCTCTGCGACAATCTCGTGCTATTCTGATAGGATTTGCAGTCATCATCCTTACATTTGCCTTGATAGGTTGTTCGCTTTTCAAAAATTATTCGCAAGAATATTTTGGTTCGCCCACCGAAGCAATATACACAACCTTCCGGATCTTCACCATCGAAGGGTGGTATGAGATTCCAAACAGCTTAACCGCAACAATGAGTCCTATCGCTGCTGCGCTGACCAAAATATATTTTTGTTTATTGCTGATAATATGTGGTATCTTAGGAATGTCGCTCATCAATGCAATCTTTGTAGATGCAATGGTCAGCGATAACAACGATGACCTCATCCGCGATATGAAACGTCTCGAAAATAAACTCGATGCACTTCTCAAAGAAAAAGATATTAACCCAAATCTATTCAACGAACAATCTAATGAAAATGAAAACAAAACTGATAACGATTTTGCTGATTAGCTTCATGCTGCCAGCATTATGCAAATCCAACAACAACTCTTGGTTTTCAATTGGCGTCAAGGCAGGATACAATCAGGTCTTTAGCAAGACAACAAGCGACAACCCATATTACTATCTCGCTACAACCGACAGAATGGGAGGAAACATTGGCATTTACATGCGTCTCGGGCGTCGCTTATATTGCCAACCCGAAGTCTCTTACTCTTTCGATAAATTCAATGCATTCAGGACATTTTATAATTACGACACTGTCTCTAACCGACAGATGTTCACACACACAATCAATCTCCCCGTACTCCTCGGAGTGCATATAGTGAATATGGAGATTTTCAAACTAAGCTTTTTATTAGGTCCTGTTTTTTATTTCAACGTTGACAAAAGCACCAAGAATCTTCCGACCATTCCGTCCTCCGACTCTCCGTTCACTGTTGCGTTACGCAATACGAGAGTTGGATTTGACTGCGGGCTTAGCATGGACATTTGGCGTTTCACACTCGGTGCACGATACACAATAATTCAGGACCTCTACAAGTTCAAGTTCAACGACCCAGAAATCAATCCAAAAGGCTCTGCAATCAGTTTTCCCAACCACTGCCTCTACGTCTCGTTAGGATTCAAAATTTTCTGAATGCAACATAAAATACAAAAAGGGCTGCACGACAAATAGCAGCCCTTTTCAATTATAGTCCAAATCAAAAAATACGATTACTCTTCTGCAATCACATGGAGATTCAAAGTTGCAGATACCTCCTTATGCAATTTTGCAATAGCGGTATATTCGCCGACCTCCTTAATAGTATCTTTGATGACGATGCTTTTACGTTCAACCTCAAAGCCCATCTTAGCGAGCTCATCAGATACAAGCACTGAATTTACCGAACCAAAGATAGTTCCTGTAGAGCTTGTCTTAGTTGCGATTGTAACAGTCACACCGTCAATTTTTGCAGCCAAAGCCTCAGCAGCAGCTTTGATTTCAGCCAATTTGTGAGCACGCTGACGGAGATTTTCAGCCAACACCTTGCGAGCTGACTCAGTAGCGATGACAGCCTTACCCTGAGGGATAAGATAGTTACGGCCATAACCGCGTTTCACATTGACGATATCATCTTTGTAGCCCAAATTTGCTACATCTTCTTTAAGTATCAATTCCATAATTGCTCCTCCTTATTTATTTCATTAAGTC
>JAKSNU010000065.1 GCA_024399535.1 Paludibacteraceae bacterium | reverse complement strand
GCGAGGTTTTGGGGATGAAAAATACAAACAAATGAATCTTTTTCGGTTCTCCTTCGACATGCCGCTATGATTGTTCAGGTTCTTTTTCAAATCCGAAAAAGTGCCTTCTATTTTGTTGTTGGTGTTTGGCATCCCGACACAATCGGGTCTCTGGAAAGTGAAAAGGTACGGCATGTACCAATCAAGGCTATACATGGCTGATCGGAGCCGTTTATGCCTGAATTGCGTTCTCCCGTTATTTAACGTTGAGCGCTTGTTCAATGTCTCTTCCCAAGCCTCCTTCCATTTGCCGTATTCTGATTCAAAGTCTTCGCAAGATGAAGAGTTGAGTTTCTTCATCAGTTCCTTTAGTGCTCGTGCAGCTTTAAGACGCGGATTCTTAGTTAGATAGCGTTTTATTATTTCCTGCATGTGGAAATGGCACATCTGCAGTTTATAGGAAGAGAATGCCTTGAACACATTCTGTTTTCCATCCAATATTATGCCTCTTATAGAGTATCCCCTGTCCTCTATGTTTTTGACTGCATCTTGATAATCCGATGTCTTCTCGCTCTGTATGAAAGCCATGTAGAGGACACGTCCTGTCTGGCTGTCCAATGCCAATATCACGCCCCAGTTGTGTCCCCAATAGGTGACGTCGATATGAACGAAACCCTCACCTTCAAGTGGGGGATTTTCCCATTCAATCGTAATGCTGCGCAACCTACGCTTTATCGTCGATGGGCTGACGCCATAGAGTTCCGAAAGTTCTGAAATGGTCTGCTTGCCTGATTGATAAATTTGCCAGAGTCCTTCATCTGAAGGCAATCGCTCTCTACGAAACTGACATCCACATTCACAGCACTTGTACGTCTGCGTGCCATTGCGTTTCCCATTCCTTTTTGTATGTGCCGACCCACATTTTGGACATTTGCTTTTGTTCTTGCCAACCTTGCTTTTTGATGTTTTGAATTGCTTGCAAAGTTAGCAATCATGCGGGATTGAGACATGTCTCAGCCTGCAATTTGACCTATAGACGATTTTTTTTCGTCAATTTTTGGTTTCAAAATTTTGAATCGTCTGCAAGGCATGTATTTATCGAGGATTGAGGCATGTTGCAGCCTGCAATTTGACCTATACGCCTAATCTTAATCCTATTTTTTATCATTTTCGTTCGACTAAAACCTCATCAGAACATAACTACCGTCCGATAATTCACTTGCGTTATCGGACAATGGTCAGAAGGAACCGACGTTCTGGTCGGAAACACATTGAAGTAAAGTCACAACACCTTTAGCCCAAAACATATTTCCGAAAACGTACCAAAAGCGGGCTGAAAGGATGCTGAATACCAAGTGAAACCCAAGTGAAAGGATTTTAGTTACTTCATAGGACACTTTTTTGAAGAGTGATTTTTACAAAAATGAACGTTTAAAACGAGCAAGAGCACTTAATAATTTTCGGAAGAAATATCATTATGCCTATAACTGCTGCAATGATGGCTGTAACCAAGACGGCTGCCGACCCGAGATCTTTTATGTCACGTATCCGGTCATCCCTCTCTGGCTGAACGAAATCCGCTATTCTCTCAAGCGATGAATTGAAGATTTCGGCAGAAAAAACCATACCAATGACAATCAAAACGGCAATCCACTCCACATACGAGATTCGAAAAAGAAAACCTGCGGCAATGACACATATTGCTGCTACTGCATGAATTCTGGAATTATGTTCATATTTGAACAGAACTTTCAACCCTGCAAAAGCATATGAAAAACTCTTTATCCTTTTCGTTAGTGAGAATTTCTCTTCATCCATATCTTGAAACAAATTAAATTATCCGATATAACAAAAATCAACCTTTCCACTCACCATCCTTCTTCAATATTTTCGACCTATACTGGGTCAACATCAATAATATATGCGCCATGTTCATAGCCTTTGGCCTTGCGTAACATATTGACCCTCGCCATTATGTCCTGCTTCACGATGCTACCATTATTGCCTTTAATTTTGACAAAAACTTCTCTGAGATACATTCCGCCAATTCTTCCGACACGTGGTTCAACGATGCTACTCACTTCAACGCCCTCAATATCCCTTGCCCATTTGACAATATATTCTGCTGCACTCTCGCACCCCTGTAGATTCGCATGCTTCACCATAATATGGATAAGTCTCGAAAATGGTGGATACCCGAACAACCGTCTCTCCTCAATCTGCTGTTTATAAAACAGGGAAGCATTTGGGTCCTTCAACTCATCAAAGAACGGATTGTCAATCATATAGGTCTGCACTACAAGATGTCCATCAGCCAGTCTGCGACCAGTCCTTCCTGCAGCTTGAACCATTGTCTGATAAGCTCGCTCACTCGACCTGAAATCGGGGTAATTAAGTAAAGTATCGACATTCATCACCCCCATCACTGAGACATTGCTGTAGTCGATACCTTTAATAATAGATCGAGTGCCTATCAGTATGTCAATCTTCTGATTTTCAAAATCATTCAGTACATTTGTCAGGTTTTCACGTGTTATTCGTGCAACTCTTGCCTTTGGGAACGACGATTTGGTCTCCTCTTCCAACTGCTCGACACCTAATCCTTTTGGCTCAACCGACAAGCTGCCACATTTACTACACGTCACAGCAAATGGCTGTGTATGACCACAATAACTACATTTAAGTTCACTATGCTTCTTAAAATATGTCAAAGTGACACCACAATGAGGACATTTCGGTATATCGCCACACCGTGCACATTGAACGTATGTAGAATAGCCGTTTCTATCTTGGAATAATATAACCTGATGATGTCCGGAAAGTGCCGCCAAAATCTGTTGCATCAGCAAACGCGAAAAATGCCCATTGAGGTGCTTTTTACGTCTCTCATCGCTCATGTCAACTATCTGAACTTGAGGCAGATGTGCACCTCCATAGCGTTCCATAAGCTCAACATATCCATATTTTCCACTAAGATGATGTCCGTAAGATTCGACAGACGGAGTGGCTGATCCCAACAAAGTTTTTGCATTTTTGGAATGAGCAAGATATAAAGCCACATCACGCGCATTATAGTATGGCATTTTCTCAGTTTGCTTATAATTTATGTCGTGCTCTTCGTCAACTATGACTAATTGTAACCTTTCAAACGGAAGGAAAACAGCCGACTTAGTTCCTAACACAATATCATATGGCTCTGAACCAATCTGATGCATATATGTCTCTACACGCTCCGCCTGCGAACATTGAGTATGGTAGAGCCCCAATCTCCCACCGAAATACTGCTTCAACCGGTCATACAAATGCTGCGTCAGTCCATTCTCTGGTACAAGCATAAGTGCTTGTCCGCCATTCTCAACACATTCTATAATAAGATTAAGATATATTTCTGTCTTTCCAGAAGATGTAACTCCATGCAGCAGCACCGTCTCCTTACCTACCTCAAATTGCCGTTTTATCATCTCTAAAGCTATGCTCTGCTTATCTGTCAACGCAAAAGGCTCGGCAGTTGGGTTGCTATCGGTATCTATTCTGGAAATTTTTCGTTCACGCTTTTCTATAACCCCTCTATCAATAAGTTTTCTCCTTATGACAGAATCAATTTCTTTTTCTTCAACACACCATTCACCAGCATCACATTTTGAAAACAATCTCTCAACTATCTCTTTCTGACGTTTCGCCCTGCCCATCATTGCGAGTAATTCAACACGCTCAACAACATCACTATATTTTCGATTTACATAATATTCTATCTTAATTTGCTGCCTGTAATTATCGGGTGCCCCATCTTTGGATATCATCCAAGCGGGCACGGCAGACCTGTACACCTCGCCTAATGGTGCACAATAATAATCAGACACAAACTTCCACAACCGCACCTGTTCTTCGCGATACATAATGTCCAACACCTCACGAATGCTCTTTATTTCCTGCACATCTGGACGTTCGACATTCGTTCGACACACGACACCAGTCATCACCTTGCTTTTGCCTAAAGGCACGATAACACTATCTCCAATCCTCACATTTTCACATGCTTCATACGTATATGTTATCCCTAAAGGCAACGGTAATATTACATCAACAAACATATTATTCATTATCAAAGAAAGGCGAATTGCCGACGCAACCCGCCTTTCTCATCTATTAAGTCAATTCAAATAATGATTACTTAATTTCCTTAACGATTTCACCACCTTTGAGCAATGCAGCTTCGTTTGCTGGAAGGAGGTTATGATGACGCTCTGGAAGAGATTTCTTCAGACCGAGCATTACGAAATCGTTTTCAACGACCTGATCAATCTTCAAAAGACCACCAAGTACGAACATATTGAACACCTTCTGCTGTCCAGCCTCTTCAGCTGTCTTAGTAGCAGGAACCTCGAAAACACGGATATCCTTGCGTTCAGGACGACGAGTCATACCATTTGGATCGTAAATGAGTACACCACCAGGTTTTACCTTAGACTCGAATTTATCCATTGAAGGCTGATTCAATACAACAACAATGTCATATTTCTGAAGCAGTGGAGAAGAGATTGGCTCGTCACTGACGATAACTGTAACGTTTGCTGTACCACCACGCTGCTCTGGACCGTATGCTGGCATCCATGTTACCTCTTTGCCCTGCAAAAGACCAGCGTATGCCAATGTCTTACCCATTGAGAGCACACCCTGACCACCAAAACCTGCTATTACTATTTCTCTTTTCATAATAATCTGATTTTTAGCGAGCGTTAATATTATTTTCTACGTAGTGTTTCTTCTCAGTATCCTTGATGTCACCAAGAGGATATTTAGCAAACATGTGCTCTTCCATCCATTCGTTAGCCTTGATTGGGCTCATCTTCCAACCAGTGTTGCAAGCAGAAACGAACTCGATGACAGAAGTACCCTTACCTGCCATTGAATTCTCGAATGCCTTGCGGATAGCTTTCTTAGCCTTGAGGATGTTAGCCACCTTGTGAACAGACTGACGAGTGATGTAGCAAGTACCGTCAACGCGCTCCAAAAGTTCGCTGATACGCAATGGGAAACCATAGAGGTCAGTGTTACGACCGTATGGACAAGTAGCAGTCTTCATACCCTCGAGAGTAGTAGGAGCCATCTGACCGCCAGTCATACCATAGATACCATTGTTAACGAAGAAGATAACGATGTTCTCACCACGGTTGCAAGCGTGAACAGTCTCAGCAGTGCCGATTGCTGCGAGGTCGCCATCACCCTGATATGTAAATACATACTTATCAGGCATAAGACGTTTGATAGCAGTAGCAAGTGCTGGAGCACGACCATGAGCAGCCTCCTGGAAATCAACATCGATATAGTTGTAAGCGAAAACTGAGCAACCTACAGGAGCAACACCGACTGTCTGATCCTGAATACCCATCTCTTCGATTACTTCGGCAATGATTTTATGGATAACACCATGTGAGCAACCTGGACAATAGTGCATGATATTGTCTGTCAAGACTTTAGTTTTGCCGTAAACTAAGTTCTCAGGCTTAATTATTTCTTCTCTTGTCATTGTTGTTTACTTTTTAAGAAGTTGAGCTTTGAATGATTCAACGATTTCCTCAGCAGAAGGAATCATACCACCCTGACGGCCATAGAACGCAACTGGTTTAGCACCATTGACATTGAGGCGAACATCTTCAACCATCTGACCAGCACTCATCTCAACAGTCAAGAAGCCCTTAACTTTCTTGGCGAGATCGCTAATCTGTTTCTTAGGGAATGGGAAAAGAGTAATTGGACGGAGAACACCGACCTTGAT
>JAKSNU010000064.1 GCA_024399535.1 Paludibacteraceae bacterium | reverse complement strand
AAGATACACCACCTAATCCATTTGGCAAAGCATTTCGCTGATTATTTTGCGAAACTATGTTTCCGATGGCAACTTTCACTATCATTGTAGGAACAATATTATCTGCCCTTCTGCGGTTTTGCATTATTATTTGTATAATTACTGCGATACAAAGGAAGCCATTTGGCATCTACATCTATTAGTTTTTCATCATGATAGATAAATCTTTGTATCAAAGTCCCTCCACATGAATATATGCCATAACCTGATTTTCTGAGATAATCATTGTTCCATGATTTGATGTTCCAACTGTGCAATGCAGCATAAAAGTCAGGCTTGAATAAATCAGTTGTACATTCCAAACAAATTATATTATAGTACTCTATAAAATTACGACAATGATAATGACGATATTCTATGTTTAATTCTATGATTTTATCTCGGTAAATAATCATACTGTAACAATCAAGTCCATCGTTCCTTTCATCTAAGACAAAAATAGTGTCATTGCAATAAGTATTGTCTGCGTGGCTCAGATTAATGAATTTGATTACCTTTTTGCGCACTGACGATGGAGTTTTTTTTGTTCTGAATTTGATTCCAGCACCATTTAGATTATTAATACAATAGTCTTCAAACACTCTATGCGCAAATGATATGCCATTTTTTTCGATTTCAACGATGATTGTATTGGTTTTTGTATCAAATTCCACATCGACTGATTTTATCCTGTCTTTGCGGAGTCTCAGCAATAGTTTGATATTATGTTTGTCAATTAATCTCCCATCAATATAATATGCGAAAGAATGTGGTACATCATCAATATCATTACTTATCAAGTATTGAAATACTTTGTGGTTTACTTCAAGATAACCGTCAGCAGCATATCTCGAAAAAGCCAATGCATACGTACGGTTCTTTTGTTTACAATAATTGACTGCCGTTTCATTTAGGATATTGCCCCAATGTTCAGGCATGGTATCTAAATAGAAACAAAGAGGAGGTTTGCTATAAAGACAAATTTCTGGCTCATGGTAGTTCATCAATTTAGCAGGAAGATAATCTATAAAAATAGAAACATCACAATTTATCGGAGGATGCTGATAAACGACATCTTGAGCCTGCACAACAGCATACCCCATGCATAATAATCCAAATAATATTTGCTTGTTCATCATTTTTATAGTTCTCATATTATTTATTCGTTACTGTTGGCACTTTTGTGGAATGATATAAATCGTATGTTTTTTATGTTAAGTATTCCTCAAACAATATTCTCCAGATTGATTGGTCTTGTGTACTTTTACCATGTATCAAAATCTATGTCCAGTAAAACATAAGCAGCTCGTTTCTCCGCCCATGAATAAGAATCTCGGGGCAAGTCTTTTTCTCCACACTCTATATAATTATGTGAAACATATTTGTTTTGTTTGTTATCGCTGGCATTCATAAGGAAAAACAGATACGAGCCTTCAACATAGAACGATATTGCATCAAAAGACATTATCTGGCTTTCGCATTTTGCATAATTATAAAACCAATGAGGTAGGTCTGAGGAATATACGCTTGCGTAATTTTCTGTTATAGGAGTCCACCTGTCTTTTGACAGAAAAATATTAGGAGGCAACATGTCATCTCTGGGATTGCCATTCTCGTCGAACCAACGGTAATTATAGCCGTCTATATGGTAAAAGTCAATTTTTTCATACTCTTCGGCTGGTAACTGGATGATACTGTCAGATGTGTTTTCTAAATGAAGGACAAAACAAAGGGATGTGTCACGTGGAAGGTATTCGTGTGGGATATTGCTTGGCTTGATTGAGTACCTGTATTTTATCCGAATACTCTTGTACACATCACTTACACAACAAAAAAAGTGATTTGTGACAATACAGATACTGTCATCAATAAAACTGATAGTATCTGTTCTGAAGTCATACGCACTTTTTCTCACAAACGTTCTGCCTCTCATCATTGATTTTACACGCTTGACAGCAAATATCAACAATTTATCATTACTCTTCATCTTATCAATATAACGAAGTTCCTGTTTGGTACGACCATCAGGACGAGAGGCCAAAATGGTTGTCGGTTTGAGATTGCCATTCCTGTCAATTCTGGCATAGCAGAGGTTTCCTTCAATGTTTTTTGCCAAAGCATAACCATCAACGGTATAATAACAGCAATATTTGTCATCTATAACACGCACGGTTATAGTGTCACCAGAAGATTGAATCCATTTTGTAAAACGGTGAATAGATGGAACGCATTGGTTCGTTTTATCGATGGCATAAGTATGTACCGCTATTGATAAAAATAACAAAAGAAATATTTTGCAGTTTTTCATAAACTCTCAATAATGTATGGTTGATAAGACTTGAACATTTATCAAAAATCGTAAAGTGACAAACCATATATGCTTTTACTTATACTTTTAATGAAGAACGAATCAATTTCATCAAGTGATTGTATTTTGAATTGTATTTGATTACCCACAAATGATGGAAAAATTCCTTGTTCAATTGATGATTTCAGAAATTCAGAAGAATAAAAATCCATAAAACCCACAAAAGCAATCTGAGCTCTATATGAATCTTCCTCATGCCATGAAGAATAGTTTTTATTATATTTTAAATCTAATAGGTTATTTATAAATTGAGAACAATGTCTATATTCGTGAATCATTTCTCCAGTGTCATCATGATTGATTACGTTAACAACTTCATGACAATTATGATTTAATTCTGCGTCTAAAGATATGTATGCTGTTTCATTTTCATCTGTCGTCCATGACGAGCTGCCGAGATGGTCGAAATTGGTGAAGTCACAGAATTTGTCGCCTATACGACCCGAAGGAGAATAGGTTTGTTGAAAATCATACAACGCACCTGCATCGCTATTGCCTCCAGATGAATGAGTTAGCCTGTTCATCGCATCATAATTATACGTCTGCAAAGATACACCTCCTAATCCATTTGGCAAAGCATTTTGCTGATTATTTTGCGATAAATAATATTTAATTGTCATAATCTGCATAATTGCCACCTGTGACGTTAGCCATTATTCCTAATCCGGTCAGGTTTTCATCTCTGAGAGACTCGAAAACAAATTCCTTGCTTTCTTCTAACGAGTCAACCATAAGACTGATTGATGCAAAACGGATAGTGTCAGCCGTATTAGCCCGAACATTAAACGTCGAACTGATTTGTCCGATTGATTGCGGCTGTTGCTCATTCTGTGCATTTGACATACTGCATATACAGCAGGTTAGCAATAAAATAATCAGTATTCTTTTCATCATTGTCTGTATTGTATATTTCATATTTATTAGTTAGTTGTTTGATTGGTTATAGATTCCTCCTCATATTCCTTTCTTGGATATTGGACAAAGCCTATCCAATGATTTCCACCGAAGTCTCCAATATATGATATAGATTCTTCTGGATATATAATAGACCATCCACCAAGCCGTTCCTTTTCCTTCTTATTAACATCAATTTCAAGTATCAGGGAATAGTGAATATCCGCCACATCATACCTTTCATTTTTGTCATGGAGATATACCTCATAATATAGGTCTGTTGTGTTCCACTTGCATATTGATGTATCTAAACTATATGAAAAACAACATCTTCCACCACCATCAAGTAACACAATTTCATCATTTTGCTTGTCATAAGCAAGAGTCGCATCATAACCTTCATAATAATATAGTTCAGCATATCCATCTTTTTTCTCTCCATTCTCGTCCAAAAGATATAATAATGAACGTCTTGGGTACATCTCCCTCAATATGCGAATGTCATGATACTCGTATATGATGTTAATGTGTTTGTCGGATGTCAGTGGATCATCCGTGCAACCATAAAATGAAAACGACAATATCAGTATTAGCAATAAGAGTGTTACAATTCGTCTCATATATATTATTCTTGTTGGTTTCTTTATCAACTAAGTCTTTTATTATGTCACTTTTTCAGGGCTTTCAGCATACGTTCCTTTTCGTAGTCGGATAAGACAAGGCTTTCAGCTATATTTTTGGCACATTTTTCTATAACGTCTACTTTCGCATGAAGAGGATGTGACAGTTCAAACAGAAACTTCTGTTTAACCTCTTCTGTTTGATGGACATATTCATTTAAAAGTTGGTACGTCATCATATCGCCTATTTCCAATTGTTGGAATATGTAGTCGTTTGACATTTCGTTCATTGTATCGCACCCGCACGGCTCGCACATGGGAAGGCAGTTGGGATAAGAATTGCCTTCCATCCATTCCAAATATCTTGCAAGCATTTCTGATGAATCACATTCATGAAAGAGAGTGTATGAATTAGGACAACCTGGAAATGATACAAGACTCTCATATAAGCCATTTTTCCTCTTGTATAGGGCACGCCCTCGCTCCGAACAGATGTGTCTTATGCCATCTGACCTTTCAAAATAATCCTCGCGATATGGACAAGATGCAAATTTCATATTATTGCTTATAATGTATTGTTTGATATGGATTAAATCGTCATCATCGATTTGAATCCTGTTAGTGATAATTCTTATATCATCAACATTGCCCAATGAATCATGATAAACAAAAGCTGACACACAATTTCCTTGCATAAGCAGAGCATCGTTGACAAAATCTTCTCCACATACCTCCAAAATAGCTTTTGATAGGTTGTAATTATTGTATAATTGGCATTTTATACTCATGATAATATGCCATTGCGCACTGCATTGTAAAGCAAATGTACATACAAATATTAATGTTATCAGTTTGTATTTCATTCGTTTAGTGAATTTATGATTGACATTAAACAATATGGAAGACTATTATTTCCTTCTTTTACGTAATCCTAATTCGTATAGAGAATATTTATTCAGATCATTATTGTATTTATATTCATACAATGTGGTTGTTGTATCCGCCCAGTCTCCGTAATGTCTTTCAAATGTGTCTCTGCCCCATGGAGCGTCATAGATAGTAAAAGAGTCTAAGTGCCATGTAGTGTCATAGACAACTGGTTCATACATGTAATCAGTCACCTCTTTCGACAAAGCATTATCCAGATATATCGATTCTGTCGTGCATTTATAAACCTTCATCTGCCCTTTTCCCAAATAGTATTCACGCTCATCATGATCAACGTATGCTGGCGATGGATCAATGATTATATGAACGATCAATTCCGGCACACCATCTTCATCAATGTCGTTCAAATAATCAACATATTGATGGAAAATATATTTCTTCTTCAACACATCACCTTCATATACCAGAATCAATCTGTCATATTCATAAGGGGCACAAACAAGATGAAAAACTGTCTGAATACCATCGCTCCATACCCAAATATAATTCTCAATTGGTTCACCCTCCTTGTAATATGTGAAGCTATATTCGTTAATCGTATCTTTATAATGTATCTTGTCAAACCAGAATTCAAGGTTTTTCATAATACTGTAATTTTCTGTCTTTTCAAACTTAGCTATCAGTTTGGCGTTCGGGTCTATACGTTGTATAACAACAGGTGTATCTGTTTCTGATTTGTTCGAAGAATCATTATCCGACTGACACCCAATGAAAAACATTGATGCGGCAAACACAATAATCGTGCACCTAAGTAAGATTTTTGTTTTCATAATTGTTAATCAAACGAACAATCCATCTGTGTCATATACTGAAAAAGGGTTGAAGTCAACTTTTTTCGGTATGAGACATTTTGGTGTTTTCGAATTTCTCAAGATAGCTCTTGGAGAGAGGTATCGGCTGGGCGCAGGTCATCAGGACGTTGAAGTCGT
>JAKSNU010000063.1 GCA_024399535.1 Paludibacteraceae bacterium | reverse complement strand
ATTAACGTTTTGAGAACTGGAATCTCTTGCGAGCCTTTGGCTGACCTGGTTTCTTGCGCTCTACAACGCGTGCATCGCGAGTCATGAAACCTGCTGCCTTCAAAGCTGGCTTGTTCTCAGCATCAATCTTAACCAATGCGCGAGCGATTGCGAGACGGAGAGCCTCTGCCTGTCCGTTGAAACCACCGCCACAGAGAACAGCCTTGATGTCATACTTACCCATGACGTTCAAAGTGTTCATTGGCTGGTTAACTACGTACTGCAACAATGGTGATGGGAAATATACGTTCAGGTCACGGCCATTGATAACCATCTTGCCTGTGCCCTCTGCAACATATACGCGTGCAACTGCAGCCTTACGTCTTCCTACTGCACCTTTTACCAAATAGTTTATTTTATCTGTTGCCATATCCTGAATTATTTAATGAGATTTAAATCGATTGTCTTAGGCTGCTGTGCCTCGTGTGGATGCTCAGAACCTGCATATACGTACAAGTTGTCAATCAACTTGTCAGCAAGATGATTCTTTGGCAACATACCCTTAACCACTTTCTTGATGTAACGCTCAGGGCTCTTCTGCATCAAAGATGCTGGAGTAGCTTCGCGCTGACCTCCTGGATAGCCGGTATAAGAATAATAAATACGGTCTGTCCACTTGTTTCCTGTCAGTTTCACCTTCTCTGCATTGATGATGATGACGTTGTCACCACAGTCGCAGTGTGGAGTGAAACTTGGTTTGTACTTGCCGCGAAGAAGTTTCGCAACTTTTGATGCCATACGGCCAAGAACCATGTCTGTTGCGTCGATAACAACCCACTCTTTCTGAGCAGTTGCCGCATTAGTAGAGATGGTTTTGTAACTTAATGTATCCATTTTTTTGTTTACTATTAAACAACATAAAACTTCCGCCCGTCTATTTTTCATCCTTCAGAGTAGGCTAATCCTCTGAACGACAAACTTTTCACACGGGCAAATTCAATTTTCACGATTTGGATAATACCGGACTGCAAAGGTACAACCTTTTTCCTGCCCCACCAAACATTTTCGCTACTTTTTTCAAATTATTTTTCAGCACTTCCGACACTATGACTATTTTTGTGAATTCCCATTCACAAAATCTATGCACACCTTCGCTATCCGTGCAATAGTTTCCTCACATTTTTCCATCGGGCATCTTACGATTCTTGCATCTCTCATGAAAACAGTGAGGAAGAAATATCGCCCATCAGGCAACAAGATGCAGGCGACATCATTCACAGCAATGATTTTTCCGTCAACCACAGGGCCTGTACCTGTTTTGTGAACCACAACAACATCATCTCCGAGATAGCGAGGAATCCTGTTACTTCCTGTTTCGCATTTCGCCATCATCTGCCACACATTACTATATAATGGTTTTTCACTTTTCTTATAGAACCAATCCATCAAAATTATGGTTGCATAATTGTCAGTCCAATTTTCATAACAACGCATCACATCTCCTCCCATAGTTTTCTCATCAACAGCGATATGGCAACCTCTCGTCAGTACAGAATCAACGACATAATGGCGATCTTTCGTCAGTACAGAGTCAACAAACGCCTGAGTCTTTTCTACACTCGTTACTTTATCGAACAATATATCACAAGCATTATTGTCGCTCTGCACAAGTGAATACCAGAGTAATTCTTCGATAGTAAACCTCCCTCCCTTGGGATATTTATCCCTCATAGGACTCCAAGTATCTTTTCTCAGGTCTTTCCTACTTACTGCTATGCTGTCGTCAAGTGTTCGTCCACTCTTTTCCAGTTCATCGCATACTGCAAGAGCCTGATGGAATTTCATCACGCTCAGCAATGGGTACTGCTCTGAGTCCGAATAATCCACCATCGCTCTACTATCGAAAAAAGCCACACCTATCTCCGCAGAAATGCCAAATCCAATATCGTGCAGTTTATCTCGCAAATCTGAATACTCCTTAGTGGAAGGAGGAGACATCCGCTGCATTGATTGTTGTGCACAAGCGCCAACGACGCTGGCAAACACAGCCAGCGCAACCATCAACAATCGGTTCATTTTGGATTATAATGTCTGGCCTTTATCGGGCATGATGATGCAAAGCAGCAGATACACGAGCAACCCTGGAAAAGCGGCAGTACATACGCTCAGCAAGACGTATGCCACTCTGACGACAGTAACATCCACATTGAAATACTCTGCTATTCCGCCACATACGCCACCAAGCATTTTGTTGTAAGACTTGGTCAATTTCTTTTCTCCCATACGATAGTGATTTTAATCAGTTTATAAAAAGCGAGCACCAACCTTCCCCCTAAGTTGATGCCCTCAAAAGTGATCCATACAGGATTCAAACCTGTAACCTTCACATCCGTAGTGTGACGCTCTATTCAGTTGAGCTAATGGACCAACGCTTTCCTCTCGGATTTGCGACTGCAAAGGTACAACCTTTTTACGACCCCACCAAACATTTACGCAATTATTTTGAAAAATATTTTATGTCTTCCAACATTCTATCTATCAAATATCTACATATCATTTTTCAAAAGTCATCTATAAAAGTTGCACCTTTTCTCTCTTAAAAACGCGTCATCTGTTCTCTCTTCACAGCCGAAAACCAAGCAGCAACCTATGTTTTCTTGATGGTCAAGACTTAATTTCTTGCTGGCATCAGCACTGCCTCGATAATATTCCTCTGTTCATAAAGTTTCTTGAGCATCAGCCTTATATCCTCGCCAGTGATTGAATTGACTGTGTTGATATAATCTTTACTGTAGTTGAATCCATCTTGGTAATAATCCTGCAGATGAGACATCATTGTGAAATTATAGCGTGATTCTCTTTCATAGTCCTTAATCATAATCTCTTTTGCCTTGGCGAGATCTGACTCCAACGGGCCTTCCTTGATTATCTTTTCTATCTCATCATAGATAATGTCGAGCAGATGGTTCTGTTTGTCAGGGTCAGTATCGAAACTGATTTGCATATCTATATGCGGTTCATTGTATTTCACAAGATTGCACCACACATCCACTCCGTACGTTCCCCCTTCCTTCTCGCGAACAGCCTCCAGATAACGAGTATCCAGAATTTTCCCTATCAATTCAGTCTTAACAATATTAGCCAATGTATAGTCAACGTCATAACCCGACATCGTCAGACTGTTTGTAGCGGTTTTTGTATCCATTACATGCTTTTTATAATAATAATGTGTACCTCTTACAATATCAACCCCATCATCAATGCGTTTTTCGAACTTCTTCGATGTTTTCATTCCGCCTATCCATTTCTCGATATTAGCCTTAACGGTAGAATCATTGATATCCAAGTCACCAACGATATAGAACGTAAAGTCCGCAGGGTTTGCATATCTCTCCTTGAAAATCTTTATTGCCCTTTTCTGGTTTATCTGCTTTAGGTTATTTGTGTCAAGGCGGAAATAACGTTCGCAATGTCCATATTCCAGTTCACCCAGACCTTTGTAGAAATCATGAGTAGGACTGCTTTCTGCAGACACGAGATCGTCTCTTTTCTGTTTAATATATTCGTTGAACAGTTTATCATCCATACGTGGTGCCGTGAAAGTCAGATACATCAGTTGCAGCAGAGTCTCAAAATCCGAAGTGTTTGAATAACCACTGATATATTCCGAATAGCCCGAAATAAATGCACCAGATATACCGGCATGCTTATCTGCAAGCAGTTTATTCTGTTCCATTGGCGTCAGCGAGCCGACACCGGTTTTTCTCACTATGTCGCCTGCATATTCAGCATTCAGGATGTCCTTGACAGGATACAACACCGAACCGCCCCACGATGTTGCTTCCACGCTGACCTGTTCCACACCGTAATCAGAATATTTTACTATCATCTTCACGCCATTGGAGAGCATAATCTCAGTCGCATCAATTTCTTCATTATGTTTCATCGACACAATCTTTCCTGGTTCTGGTTCCTTTTCGACCAGTTTGCATTCCTTTATCGCAAACACAGGTGGTTCTATTTTCTGCATCCCCTTTATCTCGCGATAGATATCAAGCAGTTCCTTTTCCGTAGGCATATCACATTCCTTACATCCGACACCATTTTCGTCAGGTGCAGCTGCTCCAGTAGCCACGATAAACATATTCTTATCGTCTGGATTGAAGAAACCGTCTATCATTTCGTTCAACTCTTTTGCCGTCAGTTTGCTGGTGTAATTCTCGTAGAATTTCATGTCGAATTCCGGAGTCGTCAAGCTTCGGTTAGTCATGAAATGGTTTACGCAATTATACGCATACGATTCATTCTCAAGGTTCTTGTACGTCTTCTGGTAACGTTTCAGCGAAGCAAGTTCGGTTTTCTTTGCCAACTCCAGTTCTTCTTCCAATATTCCATATCTTCTTATTCTTTCCAACTCCATGCATAAGTCACGGTACATGCTCTTCTCTTTTCCATTGTCGAGTTTTACAGTTATTGCGAACCTGTCGGTTTCACCATTCAAATTGCTGTACGAACATGTCATCAGCGGGAAAACGTTGAACCACGGATCCATTCCATACTTCTCTTTCAGTCGTGTTTCAAGGCAACTCATAATCATTGCTCTTTTATCTCTCTCTTGCATTGCCTCGTAGGTGCCATTATATTCTTTTGAAGGTTTAGGATGTTTGAAACCTATGGTTATTCTCTGGCTCTGAGCCTCGTGGTCAAGATATACGCCCGTGATGGGAGTTTCATTGTCAAGCGCACCATAACGTGTTCGTGGTGCCATGCCTTCACGTGGCTTGACAGACGAGAAGAGCTTGATGATTTTCTGTTCCATCTTGTCAACATCTATGTCGCCCACCACAATTATGGCCTGCAAGTCAGGGCCATACCATTTATGGTAAAAGTCGCGAAGCGTCTGCGGTTTGAAGTTCTTGATTACCATGGTATCACCTATCACATTACGTTTCGCATACTGTGAGCCGGGCATGGTCAGTTGCTGTCTCTTGTCAGACATTCTCATACTTGCTGTATTACCTGTCCTCCATTCCTCAATGATGACACCACGCTCATTCTCAATCTCCTCGTCCTGCAGAAGCACGCCACACGACCAGTCGTACAACACCAGCAAGGCCGAATCAAGTATTCCTTCACGCGTAGTTGGCACGTCCGACAGCCTATAGACCGTCTCATCCAGATCCGTGTAGGCATTTATTCCTTCTCCGAAGCTTACCCCGACGCTCTCAAAATAGTTTATGATACTCTTGCCAGGGAAATGCACTGTTCCGTTGAAACATAAATGCTCCAAGAAATGAGCCAGTCCATTTTGGTCATCCTCCTCAAGTATAGCACCGACATCCTGCGCTATGCGGAACGAGCAACAATCTTTCGGTTTCTCGTTATGTCTTACGTAATACGTCAGACCATTAGGCAGTCTGCCATACCTTACATTCGAATCCATTGGTACCTGATCCTTCGGATTATACTGTCCGAACACGCTGATAGCCACCGCCATCACAATCAAAAGCATTGCTGGTTTCTTCATAATATCCTTTTTATCTATAAACGCTGCGAAGTTACACTTTATTGTTCAATCCACCAAATTTTATTGGTTGTAAATTCAAAATTTTATTTTGACATATCCACACCAAGACAAAGCAACAAAAAAATAGTTTGCAAAATATTTTGCCATATCGTAAAAAACATGCACCTTTCGTTCCCATAAATTGTCTGAAACAATGACCCAACATTTTGGGGTATGATAGTAAAATGAGCAAAAAAATTTCGGGGTATGATAGTAAAATGAGCAAAAAAATTTCGGGGTATGATAGTAAAATGAGC
>JAKSNU010000062.1 GCA_024399535.1 Paludibacteraceae bacterium | reverse complement strand
CTGAAGTCGGTGAGATACAAGCTGATTTTCGGTGACCAGACTTTGATTTTTTATCAAGGCATGCAGACGACTCTCCGTCACCTTGCCCCCGGGACGAGATACAACGTTGTTGCCATTGCTCAGGATGCAGACAAGAAAGAGGTGGAACAGAAAGTGGTGGAATTCATGACCACAGGTGAACCGGACAATGGTTATTTTCAGCTTATAGAGTTTGATGACATTTTGGCTGGTGAAATGAAACCAGTTTCTGTTACAGTTCATTCTGTTGTAGATACTTTGCCTACCGAGGTTTCAATAATCACTTCCAGCTGTATCTTTATTTATGACTATTGTGTGACCGGACCTGATAATTATTATGAGTTTGTGTCAATATTTAACACCCAAGCAGAAGTAAAATCCACAAGATCATTTTCCGGTTTAGTGTCGGGTAATGAATATGATATTTATTACGGTTCTGAAAGGGTGATGGGCTTTGTGAAGAAATAAGTGAGTGATAATATTTCTAATAACCACACGATAATATGAAAAAATCAATTTTTGCCGTGATGGCATTTGTGCTTGTTGTCCTGCTCGCTGGCTGCAAGAAAGAATCAAAAAGTGAGTTGGCTGTCTCTGTAAGCGAGATTACAGATTCCACAGCAGTGTTGAAATGCGAATTTGCGCCACTGAAGTCGGTGAGATACAAGCTGATTTTCGGTGACCAGACTTTGATTTTTTATCGAAGCATGAAGGCCACTCTCCGTCACCTTGCATCAGGAAAGAGATACAACGTTGTTGTCATCGCTCAGGATGCAGACAAGAATGAGGTGGAACAGAAAGTTGTGGAATTCATGACCACAGGTGAACCAGATAATTACGTTCAGTTTGCTGAAATTGATGACGGTAATTTAATAGATATAAGCCCAGATTTACCAGATATTGATGTTCCTACATTTTCTATAGTTTCGGTTATATCTGTTAGAGATAGTGAATCTACTACAGAGGTTGAAATAGTAACTTCTACTTCTGATACGGATCATGACTATAGCATTGATGTGATAGGGACTAATTATTCTCAGACCAAGACTGCTAAGCCAGATAAAGACGGATATTCAACAACTGTTTTTTCTGGGTTAGTGTCGGGTCATGAATATAATATTTATTACGGGGGTACAAAGTTGATTAGCTTTGTGAAAAAATAATTGAGTGATAATATTTCTAATAACCACACGATAATATGAAAAAGTCTATTTTTCGCCGTGATGGCATTTGTGCTTGTTGCCCTGCTCGCTGGCTGCAAGAAAGAATCAAAAAGTGAGTTGGCTGTTTTAAAGTGTGATTAAAAGCCTATCAAGACGGATACTTCACCGTAATTCCAGCGAGACTTTTCCGTGACTTTTCCGTGCCTCCACCGTTCGGTGGAGAATCGGTGGAGTATCGGTGGACATTCGGTGGAGCTGCACAAAAGGTTTATTGGAGGATTTCTCCACTCCGAACGACCATCTGACCTCAATTTTACGCAGAACTTGTGCCTATTCTCAATACAAGAATCCCAACAGATAGAGCGGAAGTTTTTTGCCAATAGGGAATTCGATATCGTCAGCAAATACGTATGAGTCAGGCATATTGGCTATCTGCATGAAACTCTTGTCTTTCCCTCCAACTTCAATCAATATGTTGCCGTCAATTCTGAAATCACCGTACTTGCCGGCATATTCTACCACATGTCGGGACGACATCAGTTGGTTGACGGCGAAACATTCGCGTATTGTTCCAATGTCGTTGCTCCGGTTCAACATGCAGAGCAGATTAGTGTTTTGCACCAGTACCTTGTCTGGTTTCTGCATCTTGCTGACGGAGGCGTTGTCAGAATAGAGTAGCGTTATCAGTTCTGCACGACTCAGACTTGACAGGTACGACAGCACAGTCGTTTTGTTCAGCTGAAGATAGGATGACAGCTTGGCTATATTTACTTCGTACGGCACATTGCCAGACAAGAAAAGCAGCAATGCCTTTATCTTGCGGGTATATGCCACGTCAACTGATTCAAACATTGGTAGTTCCTGCTCGATTATATAGTTAACTACGTTTTCCAACCTATCGTGATATTCCTCTGTATCCTTGTCATAAAATGGGAAATATCCTAATCTCAGATATTCACCGAAATATTGCAGTGGACTGCATTCTTTAGTGATTTCTTCGCATATCTTATCGGCAGAATTTAGGATGTCGTCTAAGGAATGAGATGGCAGTTTGATGTTCTTTCTCAGTCGCAGGAATTCACGGAACGAAAGTCCATACATTCTGTAGGACAACGCCCTTCGTGACAAATCGGCATCTGAATTGAGTATCTCAAGCAGTGAAGAACCTGAGAACGTAATCTTCATATCTGGATAAATGTCAGTTATCTCCTTGATTTCGCGGCTCCAATTGTTGTATTTGTGAATTTCGTCAACGAACAAGTGCTTTCCTCCATAAGCATGAAATGTTTCTGCAAGTTCCAGCAATGTGTGGTTGCTGAAATATATTCCATCAGCTACACAATATAGTGCCTCGCCAGGTTCAGTGCCGTAATTCATTCTGATGTATTGCCTTATGAGGGTGGTCTTCCCAACTCCACGAGAGCCTTTGATGGCAACAAGTTGTCTGTCCCATTTAACCCGGTCAATGTCGTCTCTGATAAAATCCATCGTCACCTGCTTTATGAAAAGCGAGTGTTTCCCAAATAGAGTATCCATAATCATATCTGCGAAATTTCGGCTGCAAAGGTACGAATTTTTATTGAAACGGCAATGAATATTCTTGAAAATGTTTACTGGAGTAAGCGATTTTGGCTAAAAATAGCTTATTGTAATAAGCGATTTTGTGATTTCACGCAGGACTTGTGTCTATTTTACGCAGAACTTGCAGAAATGAAATTCCCATAAGTCTGCGTATTCTGCGTGAGGAAAAGAAGTTGTTATAATATGTAAAAATTTTTTTTGAAAAACCGTTTGCCATATAAAAATAAATGTATATCTTTGCACCGTGATGGCCTGCGCCGATGGGTGTCTCTTTGAGGGTGGGTCTAACAGACATATTTATAGGCGTTTATTGCGCTTGTTTCGGTTTACTGAAATCTGGTAAATTTTTGCATAACCCGAAGCAAGATGTTCAATGAATGACTGTGGCGTGTGTGTTCATCATTCTTTTCTGAATGTTTTACGCATATCGGCGCAGGCTACATTGTCGTTCTTGTTGTGCGGGTTTACCAGAACCTCAGTAAAAGGAATGATAATTGCAGTCTGCTTTTTTTATGTACAGACAAATCAATGTTTAACTTAATATAAATAATTAAAATTATGAACAAAGTTCATCAAAGTCCTGAGTTCCAACTGATCTTGCAGAATCAGGCAAACGCCAAATTCTTCGTGGCGAGTTTTAGTGTGAGAAATTATAATGGACCTGCAACGCCACCACCAGATGGGGCAAACGAAACGTATGGAGAAGATGGAAACACGTTTGATTTTTAAAAAAACACAGCTATGAAGAAAGTATTATTCACATTGGCAACAGTGGCTATGCTTTTTGCCACATCATGTAAAAAAGAGAACATCAATGCTCCTGAGAAACCTGTTGATGACAATGAGTTTCTCTGCGTAATCGAACCTAATGCCAACCCTCAGAATGCTCCAAGCATCAACGGTGGCATGAGAACAATGGCTGAACTTATTAATAACAGGGCAGTATGGCAAGAGGATGATCAGATAGCCTATTTTGGTTCTGCGTATGACGACAGTCATAGTCCTATAAAAGGTTACAAACATGTGTTGACTTGCAAAACGTTTAGAGATGGGGAAGATGGCAGTGCATATTTTGAAGCGGAGGGTACACATTTTGGACAAGGCGAACATAAGGCATTTTATCCTGCCGAGTTGCTTGTTGATGCTCTTGATGCCGATCACTATACACTTGCATTGCCAGCTGTCCAGACTATCGACCCAGAAAGGAATGCCAGCAACCTGCCTATGTATGGTGTGGGTAGCGGAAGTCACTACCTTACATTCTACAACCTTTGCGGTGTACTCAAAATAGAAGTACCTGTTGCAAGTAATAAAATCGTGCTGACAGCTGCCCAGGCTTTGTGTGGTCCTATCCATATTGGAGGAGAAGATGACAAGACAGCTGTGGCAGATGGAACAGAAGATCAGCATAAAACATTAACCTTAGAGGCAAAAGAAGGTACGACATTTGCCGAGGGTGGCTTTGTGTATGCTGCAATTCCTGCTGGTACATACAACAGCCTGACTATCAAGTTTTACAGAGGAGATTACCTTGTAGCAGAGAAGACAACAACAAATGCACTTACCGTTGCACGTAACACAATCAAAAACATCAACACCAACATTCCAAGAGAGGGACTTTATTTTACTGCAGTAGGAGGCGATGTAACCCTGAGTTTGGTAAAAAAAGGAGCTGGAAGTGGTAGCACCCCAGAACTTTCATACTCTGTTTATAATTATGTGAACAACAAATACGTTCTATCTACTGATTGGACTGAATATAATGTAGGAACTGATTTGAATTTGACAAATGGTCAAAGAGTATTCTTCATAAAAAGGACTGATGGTGTGGGAACATTTAGTACTGCCAATAATAATTACTTCGAGTTTACAATAAAGAATTGTACAGGAACGGCAGCAGTTGGAGGCAACGTTATGTATCTGATTGATAAAACTGGACAAGCAAGCTCGGTGCCATCTTGGTGCTTCCATAGATTGTTTGTTAGTTGCAGTGCTAACCTTACAAATGTAGATGATTTAAGACTGCCAGCAACTGAGGTTCAATCGAATGGCTATAACTCTATGTTCCATGGTACCGGTATTGCTAAAGCACCAGAACTGCCAGCTATGACATTGGCAAGCAGTTGCTATTATCAAATGTTCAAAAATTGCATGCAATTAACAACTGCTCCTAACTTGCCAGCAACTACACTGGCAGAAAGTTGCTATTCTAGTATGTTCGAAGGATGCTATAGTTTATCAACTGCTCCTGACTTGCCAGCAACTACACTGGCAAAAAGTTGCTATAGTAACATGTTCAAATCTTGCTCATATTTAACAACTGCACCTGCATTGCCAGCAGAAACATTGGCTGTATCTTGCTATGAAGAAATGTTCAATAGTTGTTCAAAATTAGTATTCCTGCCAGATTTGCCAGCACCTACATTGGTTAAGAAATGCTATAAGAATATGTTTTCGAATTGTGGTCCAAATAGTTATTCTAAACTAACTTTAACTCCTTTCAAAATGTTGGCTACTGGTTATACACAAGATGCGGAGAATGATTGCCTTACTGGCTGGTTAGCTGATTATTCAAAATACGAGCGAAATAAAGTGCTTGTGGTTGCCAATTCAGTAACTACGACATCACCTATTTTTACATTGATAGTTAATAATATTTCCACAGGTTGGACAATCCAAACAGACAATGGCACCGTATTGAGAGAGAGGACCACTGAATATTAATCCTCATTTAACACTTCTAACTAAATAAAAAAAGTCTACGGTCTATTGACCGTGGACTTTTTTCTCCTTAACATGTTTGGATTAGTACTAAACATTAATGCTGTTCTCTAATCAGATTGATTTGCAATCCTAAAAGGTAGGGTGTTCAAAATTGGATTTCAAAACGTGACTAATTATGTTGCACTTACAACGCTCTAAAAGCATGCTAATCAAATTGGTCGCGCTAACGCGCCACTCCTGATTTCTTTCGCGCCTTCAGCGCTTATTTTGAATACCCTATCCTACGGGACTTTTCCTGACCAGAACATTGGTTTCGTCTGACTATCATCCGATAATCTAAATGAATTATCGGACGATGGTCATGTTCTGATGAGGTTCTGGTCGAACGAAAATTGCGGAAAAATGAAAAAAATTGGAAAAAATTGGCTGTTTCAAAATATATTTGTACTTTTGCAGCCTGTAATCAATATCTGTTGGGTAAATTGTATGTTGCTGATTTATAGCAAAATACCAAAATAGTCTTGAGGCTATTGTGCCGTTTTCCGTCCAAATAACCGAATGAAAACGGTCCAAACAACCGAATGAAAACGGTCCAAATGACCGAACGGGGTATGAAATATTATGAAAACTGAATATAGACAAAGGGTAGTTGACCGCGTATTGAAACGCAAATTGGAAGGCAAGGGTGTCTTATACTGAAAAAAGTGGTTCTTTTGCAATTTAGTTGAACCATGAGTATTCAAGCATCATTTTTCTTTT
>JAKSNU010000061.1 GCA_024399535.1 Paludibacteraceae bacterium | reverse complement strand
TGAATCCTCCAGTTTTGGACATAAAAAAGCGTGAAACCATCACTTGCTTATTTTGTATCTAAAGGTTCTGGCAAACCCAATCAGTCAAAATAAGCAGTACAGTCCACGCCGTATGTAAACGCACACGCACGAAACGTATGCAGAAATTACATACACCATAGACATCTACCGCCCTTGTCTTGAACCTAATAGTAAATCGCCAGATTTCTTATAATCAAAACAAAGCGCAAATAAACGCCTAATAATCAATATGTCTGCAACCCACCCGCTGTCCCTTACGGCGTGCTGCAACCGCAAACCTCACCGGCACAGGGCAGTGCCTCAGTTTGCAGTGGCAAAGGTACAACATTTTCCCGAACCAGCAAAACATTTCAGAAAGAAAATTCCAACGACACAAATTTTCCTTCAAAATCCTTTGTCACGTCAGAAAAATATCGTACCTTTGCAGCCGAAAATAGGTGAAAAAATCTCACTTTTTCAAGCAGATTTTTTCAGGTAATAATTTCAGAGATATGCTGGTTGGTAGGGATAAAGAACAACAAATATTGCTGTCTGCACTTGAGGCAGACGAGTCTCAATTGATTGCCGTGTATGGTCGCAGACGTGTGGGAAAGACATTTCTGATACGTCAGACATACAAGAATAAATTTGCATTTCAACATTCTGGCATTTCAAAAGGGAACATAAAAGATCAGTTGAACGAGTTTTGCGAGTCCCTGCGAAAGTATGGATTGAGGAATTTCGTTGAACCGAAAAGCTGGTCAGAGGCTTTTCGGTTATTGCAGCGTCTATTGGAAAAGAAACCGAAAGGAAAAAAAATTGTCTTCATCGACGAGTTGCCTTGGATGGACACCCACAAAAGCAACTTCCTTGAATCTTTGGACCATTTCTGGAATGGTTGGGCAACGGAACGTGAAGACATTGTACTAGTAATCTGCGGCTCGGCAACAAGTTGGATAATAAACAAAGTGATTAGAAATCGTGGAGGCCTGCACAACCGAGTGAACCGTCAGATTAATTTACAACCGTTTACATTGAAAGAGTGTCGGCAATATGCTGACAAAAAGAAACTGAGCATTGGCGACAGAGAGTTGGTGGAGGCATACATGGTTATGGGTGGTGTGCCTTTCTACTGGAGTTTCTTCCAGAGAGGAGAAAGTGTTGCCCAAACGATAGACAGGCTATTTTTCAAACAGGATGCAGAATTGAAGGACGAATTCAACGCCTTGTACGAATCACTTTTCAAAAATGCCAACAATTATATGAGTATTGTCAAAGCTCTTTCGACGGTTAAGGCTGGAATGACGCGTGCTCAATTGCTGGCAGTCACTAAATTGAGTAACAACTTAGTGTTTCAAAGAGCATTATGCGAATTGGAACAATGTGGTTTCATACGTAAGTATCAGGCGTATGGAAATAAGAACAAAGAGATGATGTTCCAGTTGATGGATCAGTTCACATTGTTCTATTACCATTTCATGGAGGGAAACAACAGCAGAGACGAACAGTTTTGGCAACATATTTTGGGACAGAACAAATATAATTCCTGGATAGGTGTGGCTTTTGAACGTGTGTGTTTATGGCATGAAAGCCAGATAAAAAAGGCGTTAGGAATAGATGGCATACGAAGTAATTTGTACGCTTGGAGTTATGTGCCTACTGCCGATGAAAAGTCTGCAGGGGCTGATGGAGGACAGATAGACCTGCTGATTGACAGAACGGATGGCGTCATCAATGTGTGCGAGATGAAGTTCTACAAAGAACCGTTTTCCGTGACAAGTGAGTATGCCACTAAAATCCGCAACAGGAATGCAATTTTCCGAGAAAGAGAAAATTGCAAAAAGTCACTGGCCAATACCTTGATTACACTGTATGGTATTACCAAAAATAAAAACAGTGACATATTTGATAATATACTAACAATAAGCGATTTCCTTTGAAAATATAAAATTATTACATGAAAAAATCTCACTTTTTCAAGCAGATTTTTTCAAACAATACATATTCAATAACTGCATACAAACTTTTTCCTTCAAAATCCTTTTGTCTCGTCAGAAAAATATCGTACCTTTGCAGCCGAAAAATCAATAATATCCGAAGTAATACTTCAAATATTCTTGAATATCTGAAGTAAAATGACATTTCATTATGATTCAACGCATTTATAATCTGATAGATGAAGCAACAGAAGGCAGCATTTTCCTTTTTGGAGCTCGTCAGACTGGCAAAAGCATTTTCCTGAGACAGCAGTTTGGCGACTGCATTATTTTTGACCTGCTTGACAGCGATTTGAAATTGCGTCTGAAAAAACGGCCATCACTCCTTTTCGAGATGTTGCAGGACAAACCTGATGGAACTCTGATAGTCATTGACGAAATACCCGAGGTTCCCGAATTGCTGAACGAGGTTCACAGACTCATACAGCAGAAGTCAATGCGCTTTGTGCTGACAGGCAGCAGTGCCCGCAAACTGAAACGCAAAGGGCGCAACACTCTTGGCGGACGGGCAATGCCTTGCTATTTCTATCCTTTCGTAACTGCTGAGCTCAAGGATTTTGACCTTGACAGAGTCCTACTCTATGGTATGCTGCCACCTCACTATCTGGCAAAGCATCCTCAAAAGCTAATGGCAGGTTATATTGACATCTATCTGAAAGAAGAGATTCAGGAAGAGGCATTAGTTCGCAACCCGAATGACTTCCAGCAATTCCTCTCGGCAGCAGCCATCACAAGCGGTGAAGTTGTCAACTACACCAATATTGCCGCAGATTGTGGCGTGAGTTCAAAAACCGTACAGTCTTATTTTTCAATATTGACAGATACACTGATAGGATACATGCTGCCTTCGTACACCAAAGTGCAGAAGCGGAAAGTAACACAGTCGCCTAAGTTCTATCTCTTTGATGTTGGCATATACAACTACCTGATGCACCGCACATCGCTGGCACAAGGAACCCCAGAATACGGACATGCGTTCGAACATTTCGTGCTGCAAGAGTTACGCGCCTACATCGGCTATAACAACAAAGAAGAACGTTTAAGTTATTGGCACACATATAACGGCAAGGAGATAGATGTGGTAATAGGAGATGCAAAATTAGGTATCGAAATTAAATCCGCAACCGAAATCCTGCCCAAACACTATGCCAATTTCAAAGAGTACTGCGAGGAATTTCCTGATAGCAGATGTATGGTCGTGTCGCTGGACCGGTTGACACGAAGAAGTGGAAACATTGAAATCATCTATCTTTATGACTTTCTCAAAACACTATGGAATGGCGATTTGTTCTGAAGTCATATCCATTACACCACATTTAATTATCGTTCAAACGATATCTATATGATTGACAAAATATTCGAACAAGAAAAATGCCCCTGTCCAGAGGGGAACAAATGTATAAGCCAGTACATGAATGACATTTCCCCATTTCTTGCCAAACCGCTCCCGCATTGCAGGCAGTTTTTTCAGCCATGAAACATGTCCAGTCAGTCGGGCATATAGTGTAAACAGCCCATACAGAATGAATAACGAACCAACGATAACAGTACCCATAATATATTGAATTATTTTGTATGTAACCAAATATATGCCATTGCTGCAATTTGAAGCAACAGTATTGCAGGAACTCCAAAACGGAAGAGAGGTTTTATTGTCTTGTGACGGAAACATTTCATGCCACCCCATGCACCGACACTTCCACCAACCACAGCAACCATAATCAATACCCATTCGGGAATGCGCCACCAATGATGTCGGGCTTTCAGTTTATCCACACCATACATGGCAAAAGCCAGCACATTGACAGCTATGAGGTAATAATATAAATACTCTGCACTCACTTTTTCATTAATTTCGCCATCGTACAGACAGCAGTATTTTCTTAGTGTTCATACCCATCCACTCGGTAGTATTTTTCTGCCAGTTTCGTTTCTTGTTTTGTGGATGCATCGCGGAACCAAACCTCCATTCGGGCCACATAATATTGTTGCGCATTTCCTTCGTAGATAGTGAATTCCTGCTTATAAACCCTACAGCAAAAAGAAGTGTCGGCAATATTCAGAGTAATCGTCTTTGCTTCTATTTGGTCAGCCGATAAGGGCTCGTTGGTTCCAGCCTCATAACAACGAAGAAATATATCGCCCTCCGGCAGATTCGGGTAATAAAACGTATATTCAAAGAGACCTGCATATTGAGTGGAGACTTGTAGCCACGTGTCACTATCGGATTCTATTGCCTCCGAATAACAATCATTCATTCCATCGATAGGTATTTCGTATGAAAGTCCGTTCGGAATAGGATGCATATAGGCGTATGGATCAGGATTTAATAGGCCTGCTATTACTACCATTATTAACCAAACAACCGCAGCAATCGCATTTGTCAGAAGAGTTCGAAAGCCTATTGCTTTATTTTTCAAAAAAGCGTAAACAATTGCGGGCAACATCAATAATAAACACAGGATAGACAAGTAAGAAAACACATTCCCCACTTCATTTACAGCAATCATTAACCAACGAATGGGAATAGCGATGACAATAAGTGCAGACACAATGCATCCAAGCACTACTAACGTTACAGGAAGTATCCAATAACGTTCGATTAAACAATTCCATTTTTCGCGCAACCAATTCATCATCCTACGCATTCATTATCGCCTTGCAACCTGCTACCACATCGCGATAAGTAGCCTCGAAGTCTCCTGTGTACCAAGGGTCAGCCACTTCTCTGTGATTGCCAGTAATCTCCATCAGCATCCTTATCTTGCCTGCACAAGCCACATCTCTGCCGAACATGTGTTCGAGGTTCCTCAAGTTATTTTTGTCCATCACGAAAATCATGTCGCTCTCTGCAATGTCACCTAACGTAATCTGCCGAGCAACGTGCCTTTCCAAACTTACTCCATGACGTTCAAGACAAGCCTTTGCCAGCGGATATATCGCATTGCCAATCTCCTCACGGCTCGTGGCACAAGAATCCACTTCAACACCTTCGACATTCCTTTCACGAAGCATCTGTTTCAGCACCATCTCCGCCATTACCGACCTGCATATATTCCCGTGACATACAAAAAGTATTTTCATATTGTTTTAAGTCTCTTATTGAAAAGCAATTGAGATATTTGCAGTTTTATCTTTTCATTGACGGCATAACCTTTGATGATGTAATCTTTCAATATCTTGTTAGACTATTGGCGAAATGCTACGGCATTCTTGCTATTTACTCTATATCCTACAGATAGTATCATATCAAGATTGTAATACGAAATTACAAGAGTCACATTTCTCTTATCCTCCAATTGAACTTGTACATTTTTTGCACAAGTTGCACCTTCATCCAATTCTCCGCATTTATTAACATTTCGTATATGTCGTCAAAGTGTTGTTCTATCAACAGCAAAAAGTTCAACCATTTGTACCTGCGTCAACCACACAGTATCTCCATCCAATTTTGTGATAGTCCCATTTTCCTTCATTTAAGAACAAAAATATTTAATGTCTTTAGTCTGCAATCTGTCTGAAATTAATCAATCCATTGAATTGAGATTTTTGTTCCTGAATACCGTCATATATCACAGCAGTACCAACAATGCTCTCTGACATAAGCGATTGCAAATATTTCATATTGTCAAACCATTCAGAATGGAAACTTTTGCCAGACTTGATTTCAAAGCAACGGATTTTCAACCCTTCTTCCTGAACGATGTCAACCTCACGTTGACTTTTGTCCCTATAGAAATAGATGTTCGGCATTTCTCCATCATTGAATCTGTTTTTCAGAAACTCCACAACAACCATATTCTCAAAAATATTTCCGCGAAGAGGATGCGTTGAAAGGTCTTGCTCGTTGCGTATTCCGAGCAACCAGCAAACTAATCCTACATCATAGAAATATAGTTTTGGCGTTTTCGTAAGACGTTTGCCAATGTTACGGTAAAATGGTTGAAGGCGGAATGCTGTGTACGATGTTTCAAGGATACCCATCCAATTGTTGATAGTCTGACTGCTAACTCCACATTCGTTACTGATTGCCGAGGCATTGAATTCCCCTCCTATACGGCTTGCGCAAATCCTGACAAACAAACGAAAGGCAGACAGATTCTGAACATTTATGATTTGTCGCACATCACGTTCCAAGTATGTCTCATAATAGCTTTCATAAACATCTTTTGCCTCTCTGCCATCACCCCAGACGGCAGGATAGAAGCCACGAAGCATCAGGGAATCTGTAGAATAATCAGTTGTGTCACCCAATTCTGATATGGAAA
>JAKSNU010000060.1 GCA_024399535.1 Paludibacteraceae bacterium | reverse complement strand
GGCAATGGCGGATTTTCGCCCAGAAAAGTGTAACGAATGATAGAATTTTCGCCCAGAAAAGTGTAAGAAACAGTGAAATTTTCGCCCAGAAAAGTGTCAAATATCTGACAAACAATAGAGTATGAAACGCAAAATAGAACAGACATTGGAACAGTGGAAAGCAGACGCACATCGGAAACCCATTGTGCTGAAGGGTTGTCGTCAATGCGGCAAAACATACTCTGTAATGAATTTCGCACGAAAACATTACCGCACAGTTTTTTATGTCAATTTCATGGACGAGCCAGACATGAAACGAGCCTTTTCTGGTTCAATGTCGGTTGACCAGATCACCATGCGTCTGACAGCAGCGAAGCCTTCAGTCTCACTGATACCACACGAAAGTTGCATAGTGCTGGACGAATTGCAGGAGTGTCCAAGGGCGAGAATGGCATTGAAATCGTTTGCCATGGATGGACGATATGATGTCTTGTGTACAGGCTCGTTGTTAGGAATACAAGGTTACAGACCTCAGAATGAGACAGATGAAGATATAAAAGCTGATATTCCAGTAGGTTACGAGGATATAGTTACTATGTATCCTATGGATTTTGAAGAGTTTCTATGGGCAAACGGGCAAAACGAGACCTCCATAGGACTAATAGAAGAATCATTCCGTCAAGAAGGCGTGGTCGAAGATTTCTGGCATCAGCTTTTCAGGTCGCTTTTATTGCAGTATATAGTAGTGGGAGGAATGCCTGAAGCTGTGCAGACTTTTGTGTCACAACATGATATGGGGCAAGTGTTGAGAGTGCAACGTCGTATAGTTCTGGATTATCGTGCAGACATGCTGAAATATGCGCCGCAGGAACTCAAACCGCTTATAACAGAGAGTTTTGACTCTATTCCAATACAGTTGAGCCGTGAAAACAAGAAGTTCATGTACTCAACAATCAGGACGGGCGCACGGTCCAAGAACTACCGACCAACAATCCAATGGATGGAAGATGCTGGCATAATTCAACGATGCAGGAACCTGCAAATCACAGAGTTGCCATTGGACGGCAATGCGATTGACGATTGCTATAAGGTTTATATGGCAGATACAGGTCTGTTTGTAAGCATGTTGGAAGATGGCACACAGGCGGATATTCTTTCTGGGAATCTGTTGGGATATAAGGGTGCTATATACGAGAACCTGTTGGCGGACATATTGGGCAAAATGGGGCGTAAACTCTATTATTTCCATAAAGATGGAGGATTGGAGATTGACTTCATACTTCGTTACAAAGGAAAATGCACATTGTTGGAGTGTAAAGCCAAATCAGGACATACAAAATCCACACGTACGGTTTTGAATAATCCAGAGCATTACAATATACATCAGGCATTAAAGTTGGGTGACTACAATGTCGGACGAGATGGGAAATTACTGACATTGCCGCTTTATATGGCATTTCTATTGAAAGATTTATGAAAAACGTGGCAGTCATATTGGCAGGAGGCGTAGGAAGCCGTTTGGGGGCTGACAAGCCTAAACAGTTCCTTGAGATTGGAAGCAGGATGGTAATCGAAAGGAGCGTTGATGCTTTCGAGCGACATAAGGGAATTGACGAGGTTGCCATAGTGATGAACCCTGAGTATGTGGGCGAGATGGAGGAGATTGTGAAGAGGAATGAATGGACGAAGGTATCTAAGGTGCTAAAAGGAGGGGCAGAACGTTATATGTCAACATTGTCGGCTATTGAGTCTTACAAAGATGCTGGCGAGGTCAATATGATATTTCATGATGCGGTTCGCCCTCTGGTCAGTCAGGCGATAATTGACCGAGTGATAGAGGCGTTGGAAAGACATAAAGCGGTTGGTGTCGCCGTAAAGGTTACTGACACTATATGGGAAGTCGATGGCAGTACAATTAAGTCTGTTCCAAACCGCAACATATTGCGAAAAGCCCAGACTCCACAAGCATTCAGGTTGAGTGTGATAAAAGAGGCTTATCGCCGAGGATTGCAAGACCCAGAGATGAGCAGCACTGACGATTGCGGGATGGTGATGCATTATATGCCAGAAGAGAAAATCTTCATCGTCGAGGGCGAAGAGAAGAATGTGAAACTGACTTATAAAGAAGATATTTCATATATCGAGATGTTGGTGAAGTTTAAGGAATAAGAAAAAATAAAATAAATAACTATATATGGATAAAAAAAAGGTTTACGTTGGCATGAGTGCTGACATGATTCATCCAGGGCACCTCAATATCATAAAAGAGGCCGCTAAACTTGGAAGTGTAACAGTAGGCGTTCTAACCGATGCTGCGATAGCCAGTTATAAAAGATTGCCATATTTGACATACGAGCAAAGAGCTGAAATCGTATCTAACATAAAAGGTGTGGATCAAGTTATACCACAGACAACTTTGGACTATGTTCCGAATATAATGGAATTAAAGCCTGATTTTGTTGTTCATGGCGATGATTGGAAAGAAGGCGTTCAGCAAAAGACACGTCAGAGAATTATTGATACCATGGCTGCCTGGGGTGGTAAGGTTATTGATATACCATATACTCAAGGCATCTCATCTACAGCTATGAATCAGCGGTTGAAGGAAATCGGAACTACTCCAGAGATAAGACTTAAGAGACTGCGCAGATTGATCGGCGCAAAAAAGATTGTGAGGATATTGGAATCGCACAATGGCTTGACAGGTCTCATTATAGAAAACACTTCAGTTGAAGTAAATGGCATCAAACAGGAATTTGATGGAATGTGGGCAAGTTCACTGACAGACTCTACTTCAAAAGGAAAACCTGATATTGAGGCCGTTGATATTACCACACGTCTCCATGATTTGAACGATGCACTTGAGGTTACGACAAAGCCTGTTATTTATGACGGTGATACAGGTGGCAAGACAGAACATTTTGTGTTTACAGTCAAAACATTGGAAAGACTTGGTATTTCCGCTGTGATAATTGAAGACAAAGTTGGTTTGAAGCAAAACTCTTTGTTCGGGACAGAAGCTGTGCAGACGCAGGACACCATCGAAGGATTTTGCACTAAAATCAAAGCAGGGAAAAATGCTCAAATTACTGAAGATTTCATGATTATTTCCCGCTGTGAAAGTTTGATAGCAGGAAAGCCTGTTAACGATGCCTTGGAACGCTGCCATGCTTACGTTGCGGCAGGTGCTGATGGAATCATGATACATTCGAAAAACAAAGATGGTTTGGATATTAAGGAATTTTGTATTAGATTCCGTGAGAAAGATCAGACAACACCAATAATTGCCGTTCCTACCACATACAACCAGTTTACGGAAGACGAGTTGAGCGAGTGGGGAATCAATGTCGTAATCTATGCAAACCACATGTTGCGTTCAGCATATCCTGCAATGGTCAATTGTGCGAAATCTATATTAAGCCATCAACGTAGCCTTGAAGCATCTAATGACTATTGTATGCCAATCAAGGAGATACTTAACCTGATACCTGGAACTAAAAAGAACTAATGCGATGATCAGCCCTAAGTTTTTTGTTGACAGATTAAGCAAGAATGGTATCAGTTTCTTTGCCGGTGTCCCAGATTCTTTGCTTAAGAATGTCTGCGCATATATAACCGACAATATAGATTCTAACCACAACGTAATAACGGCAAACGAAGGTGCGGCGATAGGTTTGGCTGCCGGGTATCATTTGGCGACAGGCAAGGTCGGTTGCGTATATATGCAGAATTCAGGTGAAGGAAACACCATTAACCCACTTGCCTCATTGACTGACAAGGAAGTTTACAATATACCTGTATTATTGGTTATTGGTTGGAGAGGAAGACCAGGTGTGCACGATGAACCCCAGCACGTCAAACAAGGCAAAATCACTACCGGGTTGCTTAATGTAATGGGTATAAATTATGAAGTTTTGAGCAAAGAGGAAGATGTTGCCGCAAAGCAGATTGACAAAGCAATCAAGGCAGTCAAGGCAGGTGATGTTTTCGCTATTGTAATAGAGAAGGACACATTTGACTCATACACACTTCAGAATACAGTCAACAACCAATACGAACTCGGACGGGAAGAGGCAATAAAATTAGTTTCTGGAGCGATTGGAAATAATGCTATCGTAGTTTCGACAACAGGCATGATTTCCAGGGAATTATTTGAATACAGGGAGGAGATGAGACAAGGGCATGAAAGAGACTTCCTTACAGTCGGCTCAATGGGACATGCTTCGCAGATTGCATTAGGTATCGCATTGGAAAAACCACAAAGAAGAATATATTGTTTTGACGGTGATGGAGCAGCCATCATGCACATGGGCAGTATGGCTATTGTCGCCTCGAAACAACCAAAGAATTATATTCATTTTGTTTTCAACAATGGAGCACATGATTCGGTGGGAGGACAACCAACAGTAGGACATCAGATTGACTTGCCTGCGATAGCAAAGGCAGTAGGATACAAAGGTGCTATAATGGTTGATTCCAAAGAGAGTCTGATGGCAGTGTTGAAGAATGTCATTGATATGGAAGGTCCTGTAATGATTGAAATCAGAGTCAGGAAAGGAAACAGAAAGGATTTGGGAAGACCAACAACCACACCAATTGAAAACAAAGAGGCATTGATGATTGAATTACAGAAATGAACCAACTTTCTTTCATAGGACGAGACTCTTTGATTGATCTCAAAAATCAATTGAAAAAGAGAAATGTGAGACGATTATTCCTTGTTCGAGGCAAAGGGTCGTTTGTGGTATGTGGTGCTGAAAACGCTATCTGTCCGATTTTCCGTGATTTGAGAATAGAAGTAGTTGAGTTTAAGGAATTCTCGACTAATCCAAAAATGGAAGAAGTTCAGATTGGTACAGAATGCTTTTTGTCCAGTCGGTCGGATTGTATTTTGGCTGTTGGCGGCGGCAGTGTCATTGATATGGCAAAACTAATCAGACATTATGCCGTCGAAAAATGCGGGAGAGCTGAGCTTTTTGCTATTCCCACAACGGCGGGGACAGGGGCTGAAACCACGCATTTTGCCGTTGTGTATGTCGATGGCAATAAACAAAGCATTGAGGCAGATGACATTTTGCCTGATGCCGCTTTTATTTATCCCCCTTTTACATACAATAACGACGCATATCTGACGGCATGTACAGGATTTGACGCTTTGGCTCAGGCAATTGAGGCTTATTGGAACAAGAACGCAACGCCCGAAAGTGATGAATGCGCCTTACGTGCCATTTCGTATATTCATCTTCAGTTGCCTATGTGCGTAAGCAATCCTTCCAATGAATTGCGCGATGACTTGTCTGTGGGTGCATATTGGGCAGGAAGAGCCATTAATATTACAAAAACGACAGCACCTCACGCCTTTTCCTATGCTTTTACCAGTAAATGTGATTATCCCCATGGACATGCGGTAGCTTTGACCTTTCCTTTCTTTGCCAATTTGAATATGGCAGGCAATAATAAAGATACACTGCTTCAAGAATCACTGAAAATAAAAAGCCATTCAAATTTACAAGAATATTTCATTAAGTACACTCGTGATATTGGTCTTTCATTCAAAGGAACGAATGGGTATGATTTATCTGATTTGTTGCATGAGGTGAACACACAACGATTGTCTAACAATCCTGTGATTATTGACAATCATGAAATAGCCAAACTACACAAATATTTTTCTCTGTTGTAATAGTTTATATAATGAGAGATTTGATTGTTAAAATTGCCGTCAAATTTGGGATTTACAAGAAATTGGTTGATATTATCAATTCTGTTAATTTCAATGTACAGGCACGAAGAATGAAGAAAAACGGTCTGCGGATGCTTTCTGAGGCAGATAAGGTCTTGAGTGGAATGGGATTGAAACCGTTCCTTACTTACGGCACTTTGCTGGGTGCATATCGTGACCACGGATTTATATCATACGACCCTGATATTGACCTCGGAATACTGGCAGAAGAGGTACCTCAGGATATGCGTGAACGTATGGAAAACGCTGGTTTCAAGTTCTATAAGCAGATTTATGTCGCAGGAACTCAACAAATAGTCGAAGAAACCTATATTTACAACAAACTCCATCTTGATATTTTCTTTTATCACTGTGAGGGAGACGACCTTTATAGCATAATCCAAATGACACACGAAACTAAAGAGTGGAAGGAGGCTAATGCGACAGATGGTTTCCCTTGCGAAAAGAGTTATGTCCCTAACAGCGAATTTGAACGCCGGGAGTTCCTTGGTCTCAATGTTTACATGCCCGTTAAGACTGATGAATGGCTAAGGGCAATGTACTCTGATTCGTATATGACTCCTGTCAAAGGTTGGAATGCCAAAGATTATAAAACACGCAGGGTTCATCCAAAGGAGAGAACTTATAGGAAATACGATTAATAAGAAAAACGTCAACTTGGTGAATGAAAAAGCGTCAACTTGGTGAATGAAAAAGCGTCAACTTGGCGAATGAAAAAGCGTCAACTTGGTGAATGAAAAAGTGTCAACTTGGCGAATGAAAAAGTGTCAACTTGGCGAATGAAAAAGCGTCAACTTGGTGAATGAAAAAGCGTCAACTTG
>JAKSNU010000006.1 GCA_024399535.1 Paludibacteraceae bacterium | reverse complement strand
CAGATTGAGAATTTGGGAATTGACAAAATAAATAAAAATATGATAATTCGAGACTCACTTCAGTGCATTATTGACAGGATGAATGAACCGAGGCGGTTCATTCAGGTTCTTGCCGGTCCAAGACAAGTTGGCAAATCGACGATGATAAGTCAGTTCATACAGCAGACCACCATTCCTGTGACATCTGTAAACGCAGATGCCATTGCACCAGACAACAAGGAATGGATAGCCGAGCAATGGAGCAAGGCAAGGACAGCCATATCCATATATAATGAGCCCGAACACATACTGATTATTGATGAAATCCAGAAAATCGACAACTGGAGTGAGGTTGTGAAACGCGAATGGGATGCCGACACACAGGCTGGACTCAATCTGAAAGTAATACTGTTGGGCAGCAGCCGACTGATGCTGAAAGACGGACTGACCGAAAGTCTTGCCGGCAGATTCGAACTGATTCGCATAACACACTGGTCATTCCCCGAGATGGAAAAAGCTTTCGGCATGACACTGAACCAATACATCTATTACGGAGGATTCCCAGGTGCAGCAAGTCTGATAGGCAACGAAAGACGTTGGCGTAATTATGTCCGTGATTCGATACTCGACCCAGCAATCGACAAAGATGTGCTGATGACAAAAAAGATATTAAAACCAGCATTGCTGAGGCAGACATTCGAACTCGGCTGTGCATACTCAGGCGAGCTTCTGTCGTACAACAAGATAGCTGGGCAACTGCAAGACGCAGGCAACACAGCGACAATTGCCAGCTACATCAACACTCTCGGCGAAGCGAATCTTGTCGGAGGATTGCAGAAATACTCGATTGACACTGCACGTAAATACATGTCCGTGCCAAAGTTCCAGGTATATAACAATGCGCTGATGACAATCCAGAATGGTCGGGGATTCGAGAAAGAGCTGCTTGAACCTCAACGTTGGGGCAGATGGGTCGAGAGTGCAGTAGGGGCACATATAGTCAATCATGCAGACGAGTTGGACTATAAAGTGTATTACTGGCGAGACCATGCCGATGAGGTTGATTTCATTATATCCACACGCTTCGCCACTATGGCAATTGAGGTAAAAAGCGGCAGACGCACGACCAACAAAGGACTCCGCACATTCAGCCAGCTGTTTCATCCGAAACAAACCATGATTGTAGGCAGCGGAGGCTTCAGCGTCGAGGAATTCCTACGGCTCGATATGGACAGAATAATAAGTTTGATTGACATGCGTTCGAATTGAACCTCATCATAACATGACCACCGTCCGATAATACAAGTGAATTATCGGACGGTGGTTATTCGAAACCGACATGCTGGTCGAATGCTCATAAGGATTGCTTACTTCATGATTATTGTGGCGAAAGGAATACCTTTTTCAGCATTATTCCATTTTTATCTTCCAGTCCCTTACCGCTAATTTGGTCATGTCGAAGCGTATGCCGACCTTCACCACTTTGCGGCCATCAGTCGAGTATGGCACTGCGTAGTCGCCACTCTCAATATGCTTGAGTGCCGATAATGGCGTACCGTGCAGCTTGAGTTCCATCACGTAGATTGTGTCTGGCATCTTAATCAGTATGTCGATGCGCCCCTTTATGCACTTCACCTGAGTGCGGACATAGATATTCAGCATTGAGAATATGATGTAGAATGTCCACTCGTAGAATCCCTCGGCGTTCGACACCTCCGCTAATTTCTGTTTGAACCCCTCGACGTATGGCAGTCCAGCCATGTAGGCTTTCATCTCGCGAAGGGCAAGTTCGATGTCGTTCTTGCGGAGAGCCTGCCAGAATTTCAGGGCAAAACCAACTTGTGTATCTGTTTTTTCCATTCCCAGATAAGTCTTCATCAACCCTTTGATGAAACCTGTTCTCACCTCTGAGTTAGGAAAATCCAAAGTATAGATGTATGTTTCAGGGTCGTAATCCTTTATTGTCAGGTATCCGCTTTGGTATAACAATGGCAGTGCATCTGTCATCGACTCTGTCGGCACGTCAAAACCATCGGAAGGAGCCAACAACTGCTCAAGTGTGGTGATATCGGTCTTGTACTTCTGCATCGCATCGAATATGAACGTAGGCGTGCCGCTCTTGAACCAGTAATCTTCCATTTTCTGATTAGCAAAGGCACTAAGGAGACTGAATGGGTTATATACCGCCACTTTTGCCTCAGTGAAATAATAACCGTCATATTTTTTGCGAAGCATCTCGCGTATCTCGTCATAGCCTACACCCATAGTCCTGCCGAGGCGCTCTATGTCCGGGTGGAAATATGTATCTAACTCCTCGTCCGTAAAGCCGGTCAGTGCCGCAAACTGAGGCAGCATTGATATGTTGTTCAGGTTGTTCAGTGTCGAGAAGATGCTCAGTTGCGAGAACTTGGTTATTCCAGTTATGAAGGTGAACCGCTCGTATGCCGAACATGCCTTTATCGGGGTGTAGAACTCCTGCATGATGGTACGTGTCTTATCAAGCAGTTCAGAATCTCCCAACTTGCCAAGCAGTGGAGCGTCATATTCGTCGAATATCAGCACTACGCCAAGACCTGTCTGTTTGTAAGCACGCTTTATCAGTCCTGAAAGCCTTGCTCCTGGAGTCCTCTCATCTTCATCTCGTCCATATATTGCTTCATACTCTTTCAGTTGCATACCTATCCTCGGCTGTATTTCTTCTGTCGGCAAGTCCTTGACCACTGACAGGTTGAAACGCAGCACGGGATATTTCACCCACTCCTTGGTGTATTCCGCAATGGCAAGCCCTTCGAACAACTCCTTACGTCCCTCGAAATATGCCTGCAATGTTGAGGCTATCAACGTCTTGCCGAACCTGCGTGGACGGCTCAGGAATATCCATTCCGACAGATTTATCATCCGCCAGAGGAGTTCCGTCTTATCCACATAAAGTTGTCCCTGTTTCCTGATTTTGACGAAATCGTCATTCCCCACAGGATATTGCCTTGTCCAAAGCTCTTCCATATCCATAAATGTCATATATTAATTTTTCGCCCTTTGAGTTTTCTGCCTCACCCCTACTCTTTTGCCGCTCTGTGGCTCCGCCCGACAGAGCGGCAAAGGGCAGGGGCAGGCAGAAAACTCATTTGCTGTATCGCTGGCTGGCTATCTGGTGGTAACCTAAAAAAGCAAGACCAGCCGAAGCCCGAGAAAGTTGTAGCGGCTGCCAGGACTATAGTTGCGGCGATTAGATGAACGGCAGCCGCTGGCATTGCCGAACCAACTACCACCGCGATTCACACGGCCCGACCCAGTAGAAGGACCGGCAGGGTCAGTCTGCGATGAAGAAGTGTATGAGCCATACCAGTCCTGACACCACTCCCATACATTGCCGCTCATGTCGTAGAGACCAAGCTCGTTCGCCATCTTCGTGCCCACCTGATGTGTCTGCATTGAACTATTTCCATCGTACCATGCAACATCGTCTATATTGTTGCTGCCCGAATACTCGTAACCCCGGCTCTTGTTGCCTCCCCGTGCCGCATATTCCCACTGCGCCTCTGTAGGCAACGCAAAGGTTTTTCCCGTCAGCTGGTTTAATTTTTTAATGAACTCCTGGCAGTTATCCCAACTCACCTGCTCCACTGGCAGGTTGTCTCCTTTAAAGTACGAAGGGTTGCTGCCCATCACAGCCTGCCACAATGCCTGCGTAACCTCCGTCTCGCATATATAGTAGCTGCTAAGAGTGACGCTGTGCACTGGGGTTGCCACACCTTCTTGTCCCATCTTGAAAGTTCCGCCATCCACCTTAATTAAATTATATATAGTTCCATCAACATTCAGAACTGCTTTTCCCGTTTCTACCGTCACTGATACTTCAGTTGTCGGCTCCTCTGGTTGCTCATCAAGCAAGGCTAAGCGTAAACCGAGATTGCCGTGGCTGTTGCTGCTGCCAGGACTATTGCTGTCGCGATTAGCAGAACGGCAGTCCTTGGCATCGTGGTACCAACTACCACCACGATTCACACGGCTCGATCCAGTAGAAGGACCGACAGGGTCAATCTGCGATGAAGAAGGGTATGAGCCATACCAGTCCTGACACCACTCAAATACATTGCCGCTCATGTCGTATATGCCAAGCTCATTCGCCTGCTTTGTTCCTACCGGATGTGTCTCGCTGGAACTGTTGTCATAATACCATGCAACATCGTCTATATTGTTGCTGCCTGAGTACTCATACCCTCGGCTCTTGTTGCCTCCCCGTGCCGCATATTCCCACTGCGCCTCTGTAGGCAACGCAAAGGTTTTTCCCGTCAACTGGTTTAATTTTTTAATGAACTCCTGGCAGTAATCCCAACTCACCCACTCCACAGGCAGGTTGTCTCCTTTAAAGTACGAAGGATTGCTGCCCATCACAGCCTGCCACAATGCCTGAGTCACCTCTGTCTCGCCTATATAGTAGCTGCTAAGAGTGACGCTGTGCACCGGTTTCTCGTCAGAATATCCATCGTTTGACCCCATCTGGAACGTTCCACCATCCACTTTCACCATCCTGAACGTGACACCATTTACGTTGATTGTTTCGTACTCAGGATTGATGGGATTGTCCGAATGGGTTGTATCAATATGGGTTGTATCAATATCTCCAGATTGGCCATTTTTTCCATTCAACGACCTGTTGACATTCTTGTCATACTGATTAACCAGCAGACCATCCTTGCATGATGCCATCAGCACCATCAGCATCAGTATATAAACTGTCTTTTTCATACCTTTCAAAATTTAATTCCAATCCTGACATAACCAGTGTGAGTGCCTATAAGTTCGTAACCTGCACTCATCCTGAACATTCCAGCCTCAAAGCCTAAACCTGCCTTGGCATAGAGACCTATGATAGTCTCTTTGTAAGGCTGGCTGATGCCTAACCATCCCATACTGCAACCCAAGCCGCAATCGAACATCGGTGTCATCTTGCTGCCTGTCGGTATATAGACCGTGTTGTTCAGATAGAGTGTAGTGAACACATTGTAATCATCACTGCCTGAATTCAGCAGAGAATGAACTCCAATACCACCACCTATATGGTAATACGGGTTAATTCTGCCGCCTAAAATCAAGTCTGCTCCTATGCCGCCATGGCTTGACGTGAAATTGCTGTTGAGGTCGAACATACCCTGAAATCCTTTCTTCACCTCCTTGCTATCAGATACACCCATCATTACGACCATGCCATCAGAGGCCTCTTTGGTTTTCGACTTTGTCCCCAACATCGAGAAAGTCAGTTTCGAGCCTTCAGGAACGGTTATCTCAAAACGTCCGTCAAGGTCGGTGGTGACGGCAACGTCGCCTGACTCGGACTTGACTTGCACGCCCATCAGTGGCTGACCATCCTTGTCAACCACGGTACCTGTGATTTTCCTGCTCTGCGCAAACACACTCATGCCGCACAGCATCACAGCAAATATTAATAGTATTCGTTTCATATATTTATAATGTCTATTTATTCATATTCCATCTACGCCATTCGCTTGCCTCGGACGAAGCACTGACGGTAGGTGTCTGGCTTTTGTGGTTTATCACAACGGACTGCTGACGCACCTGCGTCATGACATAGTCAGCCAACGCACCAAGGGTTGTTTTGCCTTTTGTTTCCTGCAAATGTTTCATGACAAAGTAAGAGAACATGCCATGCTGCTTTTCCTCGTATGGGTAGGCAGTCTCTTCGCCGGTTGCAGCCGAAAGAGTCACCATCTTGCCCTGCGGTTCGTCCGGCTTAACCTTCAGGGCTACACCACGAGCCGATGCAATCATCCCATCGCCACGCTGAGAACCAGAGAAGCAGGCATCCATCATCACAAGAACTGATTTTGCACCCAACTGCCCGAGTTCCGTATAAAGACGCCCTATTGAGTAGCATGCGTCTGTCTGTGTACCATCTGCATCGACAGGCAGCAGATAGGCAGACTTGCTTTTCTCGTCTGGAATACCGTGACCAGCATAATAGAAAATTATGTCAATGTCGCCATTATAAGCATTTGCAATACTCTTGATATCACGTACACAGCCGAGAATCTTGCCGAAAGTGGCATCTTCATAAAGGCGGATATTGTCATCAGGAATACCGAGAGTCTTATTGAAATATTTTTGCATCGAACGGGCATCGTTCAATGCAAACGGCACACTCGTCACTGCCTGATAATTCTCATTGCCGATGATGAAGGCAAATGTCTTGCTGCGGACATTCTTTGTCTCAGGTATGCCAACGTCAATGTCTGATTCACCGACAGTGACTTTCTGTTTCTGCACGCTTACCTTCTGACGACCTGCACCATTCGAGGCACTGCCAAGTCCTGCATAGTCAATATCATTGAACTGAAGCTGGATATCGGCTTGAGTATATTTGGCTTCATCTTGATCGGAATAGCGATATGCCTTGCCATTTGGCGCAACGAAATCCATTGAACGGATTATCAGTTCATCACCTGCAATATCCAGTACGGGATTCTCGATACGTACAGACATCCAGTTGCTGGCAAACTGACGTGCCTCGTTGTCTTCCCTTGCGACAGGAAGGATTATATCTCCATATTTGCTATTTATGAGGAACACGCCATTTTCTGCATCGTATGGTTGCAGCGAGAAGTCAGAACGACGAATCTGTTTCTGATATTTGGCAAGATACTCCTGCTTGGCTTCATTCATCAGTATATTGACTTTCTCGTTTCTGGTTTCCTCAGTGACACGTTGCGTGTATTCGTCAATCGTCTCAAACGGGTCTTTCTGCTGCCATTGGTTAATCTCCTTTTCGATATAGTTCTGAGCGTATAATGTGAAATCTATGCCAGTCTTTGACTTAGGTTTCTGCTCCTGCTTTGGCTGAGACACTGGTGCGACAGAGGTAGAGACAGGAAGTGTATTGGCAGCAACAGCAGGTCTCGCTGATGATGGACGCTGGAGGTCGGAAGACATCAACGCAATATCAGCGCCTACCTGTCCGCCACTCACTTCTGCTGCTCCCATAGCGCGAAGACGACCATTTATCGCACTCAGTTCTTCGTATTGATCTGTGTAGAGATATGCCAATGCCAATGAAGTGGTATACTGCACTGATGTAGGGTCACTTACGACAACCTGTTTGAGGATTGGAATAGCACGTTGGAAATAATCAGTGCTACGCTCTGGTGCAATTGTGTTTAGCGATACTGCACAGTTGAACAAGTTGAGTGCGTAATGCTTGTAGATATTCAGCGTCTTCTGCTGTCCGGCTAAAACTGCATAGATATTTGCAGCCTGTTCGTATTGTCCCATTCCTTCGAGACATTGCCCTTTCAGTGAAGCAAGCTTGCTGTCGCCGGGACGAGCCTGAAGTGCAAGGTTAACATACTGCAAGGCATCCTCATACCAACCATTTTCCATTCTTGTATTGATGGACAAAGCCAGCATATTTTGGTCAGTAGGATATTCAACCAGTGCAGCACTGAGCGTATTCAATTCTTTCTCAATCTGACCGAGCTTGGCTTGAGTCTGAGCCAAAAAAAGAAAGACGTTTTTCCGGTTTTTCTGTTCTCCGCATTCAATGTAGCGCTCCATATAACGTTCTGCAAGAGCATACTCCTTGCGGTTGTAATAGTTGGATGCTACAAAATAGACCATTGTAGGATAGCTTTCGCTTTTCTCAAGGTGCATATCTTGAAATTCTGGCATCAGCGCCATATCCACATATGCCTTTGCAAAAACGACAGCATTGTTTGAATTTCCCTTCTGTGAGAAACTTGCAGCATGATGTTGCAGCATGGGATAGAGTTGCAACATCCTCTGAACCGCCATCTGATGCTCTTCCGAATAAACATCTGTCGTTTTCAGAATAGTGTTCAGTTGCTGAAACTCCGAATAAACGGTTGCAGCATCCTTAGTCTGTGCTCCAATTGGGAAAGACAGAAAGAATACACATAATGTGAATAACAATCGTTTCATATTACTTACTAAATGCATCAAGGAATATAAATGTTATACCAATACGGCGGAATTCAGCCCCATACTCGTTGCTCACATTGATTACATAATCGTATTCAATCTGCATTGACTGAAGTTCTGTAATATGTTTTGTAACGTAGTCTTGCACACCCAATGCACGGGCAAATGCCAACTGTTCGTTAGTTGTAATACCTGATTGCCCGGTCAGCGTGACGGTAGATAACTCACCGTTTTTCGTAACTGTCTCATCTTCGTGATTGCCATACTCACCGCCATATGTAATCTTACGGCTAATTGGCAATGCGTCCGCAGCACCAGTAACTATGATGCGTACCTTCTTTCCTGCTTGGATATACTGCCGAAACTCTTTCTCGAACGCATTCTTTACAATTTTCAGCATAGCCTCGGCAGATGCGGACTCCTCGGAAATATATTTGCCAGGATGGAAATCCTCTTGTACTGAGAAAGCAGAATCAACAACATAGTTAAAGTCAATGTTATAATTCATCACCTTATTTCCATCTGCATCGGTAGATGCTGCAACTTTGGTTTTTACACCAATATGAGTATGCTCCGAAATGAGGTTCTTTTCCTGAGCCTCTTCAACTACCTCCTGCCGAATTTCCTGCAGAGTGACCTCCTCCATTGATGACTGCTGAATCAAATCAAGTGGAACGAAATTGTCGTCAGAAGTCAAATATTCGAGAGACTGCTTAGCCATATTGTCGAATACATATTTCTTACCAGTCTCTGTATTTGTCACCTCGGTATAAAGCAATTCAAACTGATCGTTTTCGCCCACGCCATAAACCGACTTGTCAAACGAAAGTTTCTCGGGATTGCTGAATTCAGCCACATCCTCCTGTGGCACTTCGAGATAGATACTCGGCATATTGTCGAAATTCACCTCTAACATACTCTGATCTTGATTGTAGCTACCAAATGACACATCTGCGTTGCCAATCTTGTCGCCTGCCATTTCAGTAGCTATCTCATTCTCGAACTTAGCATATTGGGCAGTCCTTGTCTCGTCGTTGACACGCAACTGGTAATCCTCAAGCGACTCGCCAGGCATCATCTTCATCCAATCGTCCATCATAGTTTCTACTTCGTCTGCTACCAACTGCTCATAGTCAGGAACCAGATTGTCCAAATCATGGAACACAAGTTGCTTGATATTGTTATACGCCAAAATGACAGGCTTGCTTTTATCCACCAACGAGCAATAGCCAAGCTGTGTGATTCCCGGATAAGACGAAGTAACCTCCTCACGGTCTGTAGGATTCTTCATGTTGATAACCTTTATCTTGTCGGATTCGGTTATAACAGAGATATATTTCCCCTCTGGATGGAATGAGCAACAGCGGGCATCGCCCATACCATCATACGTTTCGGTCAAGTTGAAATTCTTAGTATCATAGAAAAATAGTTTGCCAGTCTCGACCAGCACAGCAACCTTGTTGTTATCTGGCGAGAAAGCCACCCAATTGATGTTTGCGCCAATCTCAAGAACCTTGCGCACGCGGCCAGTCTCAGTGTTGTAGATATAGAGCATCTCACCATCAATAGCAGCAATGAAATATCCATTGTTGCTCAATGCTATATTGTTGGCTACCGTCGTTGTGCGTATTTTGCGTATCTGCTGTTTGGTTGAAAGATTATATACCTGCACATCGTAATCATCTGTTGCAATCATGAAATACTTCGCATTTGCACTATACGCAATCGCAGTAGGAGTTGAATTCAACTTGAAAGTATATAACTCTTTACCATCTGTATAAGAGTATAATCTGACAGTACGCCGATCTTTTTTTGCGAAAATAACAGCAAATGAGAGATAGTTCGGAGAAACCTTAAGACTGAAAATCTTGCCAGGATGACAAAATTCATATGAGCGAAGGTTATAGACTGAGTTGCCATTGTAGTAACAGATGGCAAAATTGGTATTATCCCAGCCTTGTGGAGTGTTGGCTAAGGGATTGACACGGTCTTCGGCCATTACAGATCCTGCAAGAAACAAAATCGCCAAAGAGAGATAAAAGTAACGAAAATTTAACTTCATATTATTAGATATTTTTATATTTCAACACTATTGTCATTTTCTTATTGTAATCACTTCTGTTTTCACCACCAAATCTTCGTCCTTACGTTGGTTTTTTGACAACCATGAGAGGAATGCCTCGTACGACAACTGGCGGGGCATAGGCTCATTTCTCCAGTTATTGCCAGATTTTGAGTCATTTGCCTTGGTCAGTTTGTTTGGTGTGAAGATTATGTATATAGCATTCTGCTCAACATTGCGCTGGCAGTTGACTGTATATTCGTCAGCATTTCTGTCCTCGCTCCCCGAGAACAGCAAATACTCTTTATTTGCTTGTATATCATAGCATCCGGTTGTTGCCGTCTGGTAAGGCAACAGGCAGTATGCGTTCTGTTCCTCGTCAATCAGATATACGCACAGGCTACCACTGACTGGAGTTGAAAAACGCAGGTAAATATCATCGCCATCATTATATTGGTCACGATTATATTTGTCGTGAGCGTTATTCACAAGGGCGTATTCTATCTCCACCTTCTCCTTAGAGTTGTTTCTTGCCTTGCCTGCCACATAGACCTTAACGACCCAAAACCCTTTTATATACGATTTTTCAATAATCTTCTCCTCAATGGTCTCTATCCATTCTCCTCTGACTGACGTTCCGCCGAGGGCAAACACGTCCGCAACTGAAGATGCATCGTCTCCTTCAGCCTTGCTGTGGACGTAGGTGCTGTTCACGCTGCTCACGTCAAGTCCGAATTTCTCCTCAAGTGCTTTTTCACGTGCTTTTTGGATAGCCGTCCTTTCAGCCTGTTCCGGTGTCTCGTTGGGGTTGTTTGACGTATATTCGTATGTAGCGGAAACTCTTACTATATCACCACCATATACCATCATAGCGAGACACAAACCGATGGTGGCAAGAAACAACTTCTTCATAAATAATTTTTGCAATGGTATTATCTTTCTATTTGACTATTTATTCAAATTACTCAACAATCAAAAACTTCTCCCGAAATCAACTATATAGTTGTAAATTCAAAAAACAGAAAACCTTGCCCTTTACTTAGCAGAACAAGAAAGGGCAAGGAATAATTATTTTCACTTGTCAAAACCGAGCACTTTGTCAAGCTGGTCGTGAAGTTCTTCGCCTTTCTCCTCAAGCGAAGCACGCACTGCCTTCTTTGCAGCCTCTTTTGCCATCTCGCCATTATATGCAATGCGAACGAGCACCTCATTGTTGTTCTTTGAGTTGATGCGGTAGCACTCCATGACAGTCATTACCCTGCCGATGCTCTGCGAAATAAGGTTCTTGCTCGACATCACAGATTTTGTAATCGAAGCAGCCTCTTCTGCCGACAACTGCTCGTTGCCTACTGTGTTCTCGACAAGTGCAGTCACCTCGGTCTGTATCTGACCTGCAAGGTTTGTAATAGCAAGAGATGTTGCTGCTGTCTTGGCAGCATCATAGTTCTCGCCTACCGACGAAGCCTCGCCCATGATGTATTTTGGATACAAGCTCTCGTCATACTCATACTGCATGAGATATACTCTCTCAAGCTGTTTCTCCAAAGGCAGTGCTCCTGGTTTGACGAGCCAACCCTCCTTTTTCAGTCTCTTTGCCTCTTTCTTCACCACCTTCGACACTCTTGCATCCAGTTCCTTTTTGGCGAGCTTGCGGATTTCGTTACGCTCTTTCCTAATCTCTTTCTGGTCGCTGTCGCCAGCGGCAAAACAAGTAGAACATGCTATGATTAAGGCCATAGCAACCATAAAAATCTTTTTCATAATTTTTGAGGTTTTATTAATACATATTACTTTGATTTATAATTTCCAACTTATTACTTTAGCCTGCAAAGTTAAAACAAATATTCTATTCCGCCAAATTTTTCAATACAAAAAATTTAACTATTATTTATCATTATACAAAGCAAGCATTTTCTCCAACTTCACTTGATGCTTACCATAAAAACAGTAGTTATGTAAAGTCTTTCAGAACCAAGTAGCATGTCACTGCGATTTCAGAACGAAATACTAATGTTGCAATACTCATAATCTGCAGTTTGTCCGCCCTGCCTCCGTTCCGTCTCTGCAATTCCTCCGCTTCGGGGACGGAGGCACACTGGGTTATCAAGGATTTATAAGTAGTGTATCGATAGTGTATCGATAGTGTTTTCCTTAAATATCCCCCTCTACTACTATTATTATGATGTTTTTTTCTCGATTTTAATCAAATACAAGAAGTTTTATTTGCCTGTTGTTGCTTCAGGAGTTTTCGAGTACTTCTCAGGTATCGGAATATTTGTCGGTGCTTTGCTCAACTTAGCATCGTAAATCACATATTGTCCTGAGCGAGTGTCGCCACATTCCAGCCAGAACATCAGCTGTTTGCACTTTCTTATTGGTACTGTGACTGTGGTTGGCTCCATCTTATTATTCAGCCATACTTCTCCAACCAGCACACGGTCGGCAAAAATATTCAGTTTTACAGGGTTTTTCATCACCTCTTCACTTCTGTCGCCAAAAGATGTAGCCATCTCATCTACGTGTTCACTTTTGCAAGCAACAGTGAATGTGCAACTCTCGTATTGTCCGTATGGATTGAATGCTGCAACTGATGCTTGCTTTTGGTTTTTGTCAAATAGGAGTAACCCTATAGCCCCCATAGGTATGCCAGTAGCACCTCCGGTAGTTCCTGTCTCTGCCGCAACATCCGAACTACTCAGATTTGCGCCTGCGCCAGTCAGGAACGTAAATAATGCACCAGTAACTGTCACATTTTCAAGACCTAATGGAATGTTAGTCTCAAGCATTATGCCTTTGTTGATTTGCCTGCCATCTTTCATTTGGAAATACTTTGTGATGGTGCTGCCATCGTGGAAACAGTCGTCCATGCTGAAGTTTGTCAGCGAACTCACATATCTGCCTACATAGTGGAAATAAGGTTTTCCGCACAGGTCGATTAGATCTATTTCGTAAGGGCATTCCGGTATGTCATGTTCGAAGATGTTGTTTGCTACAGGTTTGCCACGATATAGGATTATATCGCCAACACCGATGATGGTTTGTTTCTTTTTGCCGTTACCCATTTTCTCGAAACGCAATGTTCGGCATTTATTAACAGGTATTTCGTAGTGCTGGTTTGGCCATGTGCAGTAAATAGTCTTGTCGAATACCAGTTGGTCGTCGGCATAAATTCGTAATGCGTCATCATCCAGTATGTGGTTTTTGCTTAAGCATCCGGCATCAAAACTTATCCAGTCGAACTCGCCACCAAGGTCAAATGCGGCATACGCATCTATCATATCGCCCATCAATGTATTGCCAGTAGTGAGTAGCAGACCTTCGTTGTATTTTGTACCACCCATCGAGAAAGTGATGTAGCGCGATTCGCCATAGAACATAGTATTTGCCTCTTTGCTCACGCCACGAACCGAGAATGGCCGTATGTTCGAAAGGAGAGGGCAGATGTCTGGCAATTTGCTTATCTTGTCTTTGTTCACGTTGAGAATTCCAGGGGTGGGAATGTCGGTATATCCAGGGGGATAGGCAATAATATCAACGACTCCAAATGTTATGGAACCTAAAAAGTCGCTCGATCTACGCTGACTATGGAATGAAACAAGTTCTGCTCCTGCAATATCTACAACGATTTGCTGTGCAAGGTCTTTCTGGGTTACCACTCCTTCATATACGACCTTTTTGTCAGCCTTGACTATCAACCATGCACTGGCATTTGAACTTTGGTTGTCGCGAGGTCCCACTATGAACGAAATCTTGTCGTATCGCTTGTTCGTCCAGAAATAGCTATAGCCCATCATATCTTCCATAAAACCTTCGTTTGCTGTGAATTGCAGTCCGCTGTTGAACTCTTTACGGTTAATGCGTATGCTTGGGACTTCGCGTGGACCATTCAAGAACGATGTGTCGAGGGTGTTAACCCAACCAGTATGACGTATGAAATGAGGTCTCAGGTCATTTACTAATCTGACAGCCCCTTTTGGCAGACTATTGAGAGGATTGCCTGTCTGTAGTATTTTCTGACCTGCTTTCCATAGTTTCACATTGCCGAATCCTACGTTTTGGCTGCCTTGCAGTACACTTATTTTCAATATGTTTACGTCTGTTACGTCCAATTTTATCATACGCAAGGCATCATGGTCGAACACAACATCGTCTAATAGGCGCTTGCCGTCACCAGTTATTGTGACTATGCTGTAATGACCATCTCCTGCTGAATTTGGTATGAAAGGAGCAAGTACGAAAGTCATAGCAACGTATTCTCCTTTTATGTCGAATTCAACCTCGTTTGGTTCGGTTGAACCAATTAGTCCTCCGCCTGGAGCATCGAGCGAGAACCCAGAGCCCATCTTGTAGCACGACAATCTAAGTTGGTTGCCTTCTTTCGATGTCACAGGTCGATAATGACCCGAACCACTCTTTTTAATCGGCTGGAAAGTATCGACAAAAACCACTTGAGCATCAGCTGTAAGCATTAATGCAATCAAGGCAATAAACGATAATAGTATTTTTTTCATATCAAAATGAGTGTAGGTAACATTTTATTTTGTTTTCTTTTATCATGAAGCAGAGCATTCCGCAGTCGAAGAACCTGAGCCCCCAATCGTCATCTTCGTCCAGCTGCAGCAGGGATGTCCACCCCTCGTATTGCTCCGCTATCTCGTCGAGATAAGGTTTGCCGAGAAGCTTAAAGCCCTCTTCACGGTCGGCACATTCGGCGAATGTGATTTCCTCGGCTTTAAGACCAAACTCCGTGCCGTCGTCATAGACTATGCTATGGGTGTGAAGGTCGTCGCACGTAGGGTTGTAGAGCACTTTGAAGTACCGTTCATCCCATTCGCCCATTCCTGGCTGAGCGAGTGCGTCAAGGTTGCCGAAAAAATAGTCGAGGCAACCGAAGAAATAGAGCATACCCTCGTGGGGAAGGCGGTTCTGAATGTCGTATGGTGCAATATCCTCAAGACGTATCTGGCAGATGAATGTCATAGGGTCGTCAACCAGTTCGCCGTCGTCGTTGACTGCCACCTCGGGATAGTCAAGCGAGTCTGGCATATCGGGAGACCCCCACATCTTGGAACGACCGAAAAGATTGCTGTCGGTCTTGCTGAAGTTGAGTTTTATAGCCATAGTCAATCGAACATTACTCTTGGGTTCATCTGATGAGGGTCGCGCCATTCGACGCCTAATTTTGCCAAGGCTGCCTTGCGCTCTGGCCAATATGCGAAACAGAAGCCCATTCCACGTGGTATATCCTTAAGGTGGCTGCAGGCAATCTTCTCTGCCTCATCGACGACATCTTCCCATTTCTTTGTCCACTCTACAGGGTCGCGTTTGAGGAAACCGGACTGTGGTATCTCGCTTAGACGTCCTTCGTCTGCCAACGCAATGTTACGTTCATAGCGGGCAATCTCTTTTTTCAGGTCGTCGGATATTATAAGCTCGTGCTGGCTTGCAGCCTCGACTTTCTGAAGCATTTCGAGCTGAAGCTGCATCAGCAGCAGTTTGAGGCGTGGATGGTCCGTGAGGCCGTCGGCGATTGTCTGGCTGCATTCGTAAAGCTGGTCAATCAGCGAGTCGTTGTCGCTCATCACATGCTGTGCCGCCGTGATGAACTTCCTTGCAACGCTGGCAACTTCCCACAGGTGGTCCTGCTCCTGCATGAGGTGTCTGACACGCTCTGCACACTCCGCACATGTCTGCATTGAAAGGTCGATGTCAGGGTCCATTGTCCAGTCGTCCTCCTCAACCTCACGCTCTGCCGCATGGAATGAATCTGGGTCGTCTATTATAGGTTCGTCGTCATCGTCAATGTCATGCTCGTCCATTATGTCCTCCATAAGCTGCGCATACTGAGGAAGATAAACCTGCTCGATGGCTGCGGCATGTTCGGTCAGGAACCCTTTTCGGTAGCCACGGATGACTTCGCCAAGAGTGTCGCCGCCAAGCATCAAGCAGAGGTAAGCGGCATTGTATGCAAACTTCTCGTCATACTCTGCCGGTGCTGTATGGTCGTCCAGAATCATGCGGACCATTGCCTCGTAGCATGATGTGTTGCGTAGGATTGCGCCCCTTGCATATAAACTGAAAGCCTTGCTGAAGTCCTGTCCGAAACCCATTGTGCCGTATTCGTAATATGTGGCAAGATAGTAAGGGCCGAAATCATCGCCCAAACGTCCTGCAGTATCCAAATCCTCGGCTAAATGTTTGTTGATGTGAGCCTTTTCGTCGTCAGTGCAACTTTCGTAAAGCTCGTCATCCACCAGCATGGAATAGGTCAGAAAGCTGTCTGAACACTGGCATTCACGTCCGCGGTCAAGGATTTTCTCGAACTCTATCTTGTCAACAACGCTGCCATTTTCGTCGCAGCAATGGATGAAAGCCAGAGCAAGTAGTGCAGGCAGATGGCCTTTGTCGTAGGCTGTCTCATACTCGTCCATTGCAGAGCCGGTCCTGCCTATCTTCTCGTCTGCACTTGCCATCAGATAATAGAATGCAGGGTCGATGATTGTGCCGTCAGCCTTGCACCTGTCGATATATTCAGTGATGTCGTCGCTGACTTTGCGTGGGTCAGCCTCGACACCGAAATTGCCGAAAATCTTGTTCAGGAGAATCTGCTGGAGAGCCTTTTCGCTGCCTTCGTCCATGGCAAGCTGCAACTCGTCGTGATATTTCCCGAGGTCAACCTCGCCAAAGTCGCCATCCCTGTAGGATGCTGCAAGATAGGCACGTGCATCAGGAATGCCAGCCTTCATTGCTGCCTCGAAATATTTGATATATGTTTTCAGTGAATCTGGTTCAGGCATCAGACACTCATGCAGCCTGGCGTATGCCAACTGCATGTAAGGGTTGCCTTCGTCGGCAGCCTTGCGGATAGAGTCCATATCCTGCTGCAGGATTGCGACATTGTTTCTGACACGCAGAATCTGCAGGAAATATGTCTGACTCGTCTTGTCGGTCAGCACATTCTTAGAAATTTCCCTGAAAGCATCAAGAAATAGTTTGTTGACTATCAGATTGTTGATTTGTTCTTGATTAGCAGCCATAATAATAATTATATAGTTCCTATCAGCAGGACGTTTGTTTCTGAAATCACTTGCAAAGTTAAAGTTTTTAATCGAACTTTGCAAATTTTACTCAATATATTTAGTATGGCTCTATATCTAATTGATTATCAATACGCATATTGATTGCAAACCGAATTGCATCTAATTATTTTGATGCAATTTGTCATTCATCTTCGCACATTATTTCAAGTCTAAAGGTCGAATGCAGGCTGTTTCTGGTATAAAAAAATAGGTGCTCCTTAATTCCCTTCAAAATAGGAAGGGAATTAAGGAGCACCTATAAAGCCAACCACATCTGGAATGAAGGCATTCCGAAAATGAGCCGTGTTCTGAAGAAAATTTACATTTTTTATTTACCACCAATCATAAGGTAGCAGTGTCCCAATCCGTCAGGCACAACCTTACATTCGATTTCGAATGTCTTTCTCAGATACGTACGCAATTGACGGACAAACGACTCGGCATCTTGAGGTTTGCCTTGAGGTGTATATAGCGCAATTCTCATCTGGTCATATCGGGCATATGTCTCGCTACCTTCAGCCTTGGAATAGCGATGTTCGACAGTGTTTTCGGCAATCCAATCATCTATTATCTCTGCCAACTCCTTGCCGCCAAACTCTGTCTCAAGATCCAATGTTGCATCATCCCACACCTGTATGTCCATTGCGACCTCCCTACCATTCGCAAACAGGTCGTCAAAGTGGCTCTGCAGTCTGGCACAGAAATTGTCCATATTGGTCAATACAGCCTCCTCTATCAATACATCTATAGATGCCGACATAGAAGGAACACCGACGCCTTCAGCACCTGCCACCTGTTTGCCAGTATAAGGGTCAACAGCTTGAAGAACATATGTCACATAATTTTTAGGACCATTTTTCTTCACCGACCATGTCACCTTCATCAATATGTCAGCTCTGGCTTGCCTGTTGAGCAAATCAATCGGATTTTCTTTGATTGAAGCACCGCTCTTGCTGGTCATTACAAGATTTCGAGCTGTAGTCTCTTCAATTCTGGCAAGCGCCGATTCAAGAGTATTCAAAGGGAACCCTCTATCTGCCATGAGAGAACCAAGTTTTGCAATTACATAAACTAATTGGTCATTAGTTTGCAAAGCCTTCTTGTAGTCAGGGATAGTAGTGCTTCCACCATAGTTCTCAAAGGTGAGAACATATCCATTCTGATTGCACCACAAATCGCTCGGAACTACCATAATAGATGGTTTCTTAGCTTGAGCATTGAGTAGTTGCAACGACAACATTAACGACAAAGTAAAAAAAGTCAATCTTTTCATATTCAATTATTTATTAAAAGCCAGAAGAAAGACCACGGACTATCTGTTCTTTCTCCATAAGCATACGTAGTTTATCCTTAAGTACTATGAGTGTAACATTGATCGAATAACCTCCACTTACTTTCGTAATCTGAGGTTGCGATCCATTGATATCAAGAACGTACATAGAATAGGAACCTTTCTTTTTGTCAAAGAATTTTTTGAAATAATCCAAATGTGCTTCCAAAGCAGATGGGTCAGACACGATTGCCCGTTGCGTCGTACATCCAGCGACACTGCCATTTATTCCCTTGAACAGGACATCATAAACTGCTGATTCCTTGGCATGATCCATAGCTACGTCAACTTTTCTTCCGACACACTCCACCTCGACCATATAGTCGCCATTAGGTGTCACACCTGCACATTTGACACTATAACTCCAGTCTATACCGACTGTTTTCTGTGCCATTGTCGCCATGGCTACAGACATAAAGAGTAAAAACAATCTAATTTTCATAATCACATTTTTATTTCTCTGACAATCATTCCAGGTAAGATTGCCGACACTGAACCGAACGTGCATGTAAATTCAGTTGCATTGAGAGTAGCATTTTCTGCCATCTCCTCCACTGCCATGCAACGATTGTCCCAGATTTTGTCTGCAACAGGCTTTATGACAGCCTTTCTAGTATAGGAGATATGACCGTCAGACCCGATGGTACGTTGCAAAACCTCATATTTAGAAGTAGGCGACACACCCTCTTTCAGACCAATCTGAACATAAACAGATTTATTTTCGACTGAAGCCACATTTGACACAACCTTAAACATAGGGAATTTACGCTGCAACTCCACGATGTTTTTATCCGTTGCTCGTGTAAGGACTTTCATAAAAACCTCATCGTTATTATGTAGTCCCCTTAAGACAGTCTTACTACTGCGAGATGAATAATAGCCAATGTATTTCATCTTGAATGTAGAGTTGTCATTATCGAAGGCAGCCTTTTTTTCAGGGCTCACTTCTGATTCGTCAAAATAATACTGGTCATAGAATTTTGCAGCGACCTCGTCGTTCCAATCCAACTGGAAAAGATGCGATTTCACATTAACTGTAAAACCCGCGACAGCTTGCGATATAACACCTCCAAGATTTGCCATTGTGCTACCTAACGAAGCGAACGCTGCCACTTCCTGACTGGTTTTATTGTTTTTATTGTTGCCCATATTAGACACTGATGATGCAATATTTGCAACCGCCCCCAAAAGAGCTCCAACCGATACTAACACCAATGCGGCAATCTGCGCGTTACGTTCTTTGTCAATATAACTTATTTCGTTGACAACGATGAATGTGTTTCCAATCAACTGCTCGCCTGCATCTTCAATCAACGCCCTTCCACGGACGGTTTTCATTGCCGTGGCAACATCCATCACAGTTGCGTTGTAGTTTCCCCTATCCTTTATCAGATTTACGTCGAACGCACCAGTCTCTTTGTCTCGGTTGAACCACCTTGCTACCATTCTGCGCGCTATTTGGTTTTTTAGGAAGAATGTGCCCATCAATGCCGCAATCTCATCGTCACTTGTATCTCTTGGTTTTCCTGACATAGGAATGACTCTCAAGTTAAGGCTATGATCGTTGAATTTGTCTGGCACATTCATTTTCATGAAAGTCCTGGCTATATCTTCCGCATACTTCTCTGACTTGTAAACAAGAGAAATTGAATACAGCGATGAACGGTCATAATCGAGCGTGCCTTGGGCATTGACGTTACCAAAGAACGTCACTACAAAAACTATGTATATGTATATCTTTTTCATCATTTGTAAAATTTAATAGTCCCATAATTCTTCTGGAATGACTTCGTCAATTGCAAATTGCTTCTTTGCGTCACCCAAAACTATTTTTCCGTTCTGATCTATCCACACGACCCCTCTTTTAGGATGAAAGAACCATGAAATGAGCAAATCGCCTGTTGTCCTAAACTGCGACCCCTCACCGAACAGCGGAGCCGCCTGAGTGTAAATAGGCTCAACAATCTCCTTTCCTTCACTGTTCACTGCGCCCACAGCGTATTTTGACAGATACACAATAGCGATTCCATTCACGAATGGAGAAACCTTCGAATATTTTGGCTGGGTCAACTGCGTTCCTGCCGTATCAATCAAACAGTACATCCCCCCAAGTTTAACCCATGCCACAGATCCAAAGAACAATGAACCTGGCTGGTCGAAAATCTCATCGGTTATCTCATTGCCGTTGGTTATGTCAATCAGCCCAACCCTTGAATATTCGGTTTTGCGCGACCAACAACAACGTCCATTGTTTGAAATTGTGAGCATAACGTATTCAGGACGTACGGTCTCACGCCCATTGCGATCAATATACCCGTAACGTCCTTTAGAATACACAAGCGAATATCCATCTATGAAATCGAAAACCGTTGAATAACTATTAGTTGTGAGTGTGTTGTTCTCTGTGTCAATCAAAGACCAATCCCCATATTTCGACTCGTGACATATTGTCATGTTCAGAGGATAAAGGGTTATATATTCAAAATACGGCTCAAAATCCTCAACTTTTTTTTTCTTCCCGAAGATGGTATCACCAAGTATGCGGAAATCCATTTTACCGTCCATGCAAGCCCATAATCTGCCGTCATCGTTAACAGCCGAAAGCAACGTGTAAGACGGTTCAATGGCAACCTTACCACTCTTTAAGTCATACAAACCCCATTTGCCACCAGTCACATAAGAACCAATCACACTTCCTCCTACGTTGACCACAACGAAATCGTTACGACACGCTGCAACGTAGTCATACACAGGAGGACAGACCTCCCTTCCAGTCGAGTCTATCACACCCCATTTCCCGCCATTGGGAAAACTTTTACAGTGTTTTTTCCCGCCTACATTCACCCAGGTGTATTTATCAACGATATTGCCGATGAAATTATATTTGTCTGGTGTGACGATGACGGTTTCTTCCCCTTTGCGCAGACCCATGAACTTTCCCTTCTTGAAAGTTTCAAAATCTTGCCCAATCAATGATGTTGACAATAAGGCAATTATTGAAATAATAATTAGACGTTTCATAAAGTTTATCATTTCTACTTTGAGGTTTTTATGAGAATTCTATAGGTAAGTTTTATAAATCCATTTTGCAAGTTTTCGGGTTCCGTTTATAATGTTCAGAAAGCCTCTGACAGATAAGACTTTCTGAACATAGCAAAACCTAAAGGAATGGTGTTATTTCAGCGTTACAAATTCCAGAACGCCCTTCTCTCCTTCTTTTCCGTCATCAGCTTTTACCGAACCGGACTGCCCTCCTTTGCCACCTTTACCTCCATCAGTCTCTATTTTCAAACTCTGCTCCCCGAAATGCTCTTTGAAATATTTTGACATATACACAACTAAATTCGCACCAAAACCGCCATTTTGACCAGGAGTAACATAATTGCCATTGATTCCTCCGTTTGCCCCATCTTTTCCTTTTGCATTAATTTTAAATGGCATCTTCACCACTTCATACTCTTTGGTATCAATCTTATAGCAAATTGCATAATCTGTTCTCGTTTCACCTGGAATCTCAGTGAACACGTATGTCTGCATTGCACGGTTGTCTGTAATACTGTCAACAAACATTGGTGCGATTTTTATAGTGGTCTGTACTCCTGACGCAATATGTTTCACGGTAACATCATACTCCTTCTCAACTTTACCTTTCACCACATCCATTGCTGTCACATTCAGCTTGATGTCATTTCCTTTGATTTCAACCTTATCAGATGAACTGGTAATTTCAAAATCCTCCATCTTGCATTCCTTTCCCTTATTATTCAACACCACTATATGTGGAAATGCAATGTCTGAGATTATAATATCAGAAATATTATCTTTTTTTGGATTGAAAGATACAGGCTTTGAAGATTGTCTCTGACCATTGAACCCGTTCACAACAGTCAATCTGAGCGGCTTACTCGAAAACGAGTCAGGATTTAATATCATCTTCGAAATATCTTTCTTCTTCCATACAGAACCAGTCTGATGCTTGCTGTACATATTCGATGGATCGGTCACCCTCTCGACAGGTGCGGATTTTATACAATCAACAATTGGTCCGCTTGTCAGATTCTTGTATTCTACCAACTTATAACTCTTGTTTTGTAAGTAACTCTTAATTTCAGTCGTACCATCTGCAACCGTAGTACAAGTTTTGTCAAGCAACCTATAATGATTAGTTTTATCCACATACGTCACAAACATCATGTCTCCATTGTCAAACTTCAGCACGTTAAGCGAATCAAAATAATTATTCGACTCTCCGTATTTTGTATATAAATAGGGTGATGGGACTATATTGGTCAGTAAAGTAGTCGCATATACGACACCGAACTCACCTGTCCAAATAGAACTGCTGGCTGCATAATAGTTGTTTTCTATTTGGTATGAAAAATAATAGGACGAGTATGGAAAATGACTGTTCTTGTCAAATGCCAATTCATTTCCATTTCTCGACACGCCAATCAATACATCACCCCTATCAACAAACTCTTTAAATCCAGTCACATTTAACGTAGCACCTCTGTCAAAAATACCATTACTTATATTTGACTGAAACAACATTTCCAATCCTCCATTGCCCAATTGGTCTTTTCGCGGACGGCACGACTCGACAACTCCTTGATACAAGGATATATAATAAGGAACGGCAGATGGTATTTTCACAAAATCATCTTTGAACATAATCTCGTCGCCTTTGTAATTTGCAGGATCAATCAACGGCACCATTCCGACACCATCACTAATACGAATGACGAATTTTCCAGTCTCATCGATAAAACCTTGCTCCGCACAGTCAGCACCTAAAATTTTAAATTTCCTACAAACGTATGCCAAACCTTGGCTGAAATCCATAGCATAGGTTAAATTACATTTCACAACGATGTTTCCAGCCTCATCGGCATAACCGTATTTACCTTTTTCTTCAATTCTGTGCAGCTTGGCTGCGTTTATTGCCATTACCGACAATAACAACAAACAAATAATAGATAATCTTTTCATATTAAATATGTTTTTTTAATTACATTTTTCAACGTTGCAAAGACACAACAAATATTCTATTCAGACAAATTTTTCACTGATTAGTTTTCAACAAAAAAATATCCATTCGTTTCAATCTGTTAAAATCAGTCAATTTCTACCCAACTCATCAAATAAACATTGCTCACGTTATAGATTGAAGAAATAAAAATTACCGTTAACTTCCACCTCATAATCGTATTTGGAAACATCATAGCCCAAATATGTTCGTTTGCTGTTATTTATAACGATATTATAGAGTTGTTTGGCATTTTTTGCCCAGTATCGTTGTGTCCCATTGCAATTTCTGTATATATTAATTGAATGGTAGCTCGTTGTGTAATTACCAAAACTTGGTATTATTACAAATGCGCTGTATGAGCCTACCAGTTCATACCCATCACGACACTCTGCATTGCCTGAATTGTTTAACGACAATACAATAAGTAAAAACGAAATTGCAATAATTCTTTTCATAACAAACAATATATTAAAAAGTTAAATAAAACGAATATTGATATTTGGCTATTTTTTTGTAAATTCAATTGCCATTGTAAAAATGACAAATTCACTTGTCAAAACCGAGCACTTTGTCAAGCTGGTCGTGAAGTTCTTCGCCTTTCTCCTCAAGCGAAGCACGCACTGCCTTCTTTGCAGCCTCTTTTGCCATCTCGCCATTATATGCAATGCGAACGAGCACCTCATTGTTGTTCTTTGAGTTGATGCGGTAGCACTCCATGACAGTCATTACCCTGCCGATGCTCTGCGAAATAAGGTTCTTGCTCGACATCACAGATTTTGTAATCGAAGCAGCCTCTTCTGCCGACAACTGCTCGTTGCCTACTGTGTTCTCGACAAGTGCAGTCACCTCGGTCTGTATCTGACCTGCAAGGTTTGTAATAGCAAGAGATGTTGCTGCTGTCTTGGCAGCATCATAGTTCTCGCCTACCGACGAAGCCTCGCCCATGATGTATTTTGGATACAAGCTCTCGTCATACTCATACTGCATGAGATATACTCTCTCAAGCTGTTTCTCCAAAGGCAGTGCTCCTGGTTTGACGAGCCAACCCTCCTTTTTCAGTCTCTTTGCCTCTTTCTTCACCACCTTCGACACTCTTGCATCCAGTTCCTTTTTGGCGAGCTTGCGGATTTCGTTACGCTCTTTCCTAATCTCTTTCTGGTCGCTGTCGCCAGCGGCAAAACAAGTAGAACATGCTATGATTAAGGCCATAGCAACCATAAAAATCTTTTTCATAATTTTTGAGGTTTTACTATTTAATGTATATTTATTCTATTTTCGCCTGCAAAGTTATACAAAATTTTCTAAACAGCCAAATATTAAAGATAAAAAATAATAATTATTTTTCAACTAACTTTACTATTCGTATGCTAAATTCATAAAGTAGATACAATGGGATTGCTACTACAATTAAAGTCATAATGTCGGGAGGCGTTATAATAGCAGCGACTATGCAAATTATCAAAAACGCATGGCGACGATATGTAGCAAGCATCTTGGCAGTCACGATTTCCATTTTAGCAAGAGCAAAAGCTATGACTGGCAATTGGAAAACTACACCCATTACAAACGTCAAAGTAGAAAATGTAGTGATATACGAATCGAGAGTTATAGTGCTTCGTATCTGTTTTGAAACAGAATATGTTCCCAAAAATCTAAAGGATATTGGGAAAAGCACAAAATAACTCATAAGTACACCTGCCATAAAGAGAAGATACACAGAGACAACTATGCTGACAGAATATTTCCGTTCGTTTTCGTATAAAGCAGGTGATACAAATCTGAAAAGTTCATACAGCACATATGGGGATGCACCGAGCAAACCAAGAATACATGATGTTGTAATATGCGTCATAAACTGACTGCTGAGGTCAGTAGCTATTAAATCGACATGATATTCCTCGAAGGTGAAATCGTATCCACAGAACTTAATCAGACGTTCAATCCATCGGTATGTACAGAAATCATATTCTCCAGGAGCCAACAACACACTAAAAACGACATCCTTGAAAAAAAACACAACTACTGCTATAACTCCAGACACAACCAACACACGGAAAAGCATCTTGCGCAACACTTCAAGATGCCCTCCGAATGTCAACATTTCATTGTTCTCCGACATCTGGCTTATTTTCAGACTCTGCATTTTTCGCAGATGAATCTTGTGTTTTTCCTGGCTGTTCCTCAGAATTCACCGCACTATTCATTCCTTCCTTAAAACTCTGTACTCCCTGCCCAAGCCCTCTCATCATTTCAGGCAATTTCTTTCCTCCGAACAACAAAAGAGCAAGTCCGCAGATTAGCAGAAGTTCTGTAGTTCCAATAAACAATGGTACTATTAGCATAAGAATCATTTTTCTATCACAAGATAAATTTCACATGTATCGAAATTAATCTCCCATTTCCCGTTTTCAGCAGACTTCCAATTGTATTTTTCACTCATACGAGTCCACCAATTCTGGAATTTAGTACCTGTTTCGCCCATATCTTTGATGAGCCTTTCATACAATTCACCATTGTCAGCAGTAAGAATTTTAGCCAACTCACTGAGACCATTTTTACGTTCAAAAAGTGATTGAATCTCATCTCTTTCTTCGACAGAAACCTGTCCTACAATTTTCTTTTCCATAATATCTTTGATTTATCTTTTCCTTTTTATTTCAAATGGGTCGAGATAATCTATCTCTTTTATCTCCTGTTCTGGCAAGTAAAACCCTTTTTTACGAAATCCCTCTAACAACATACGTGATGCATTTCGCTCGATGTGAGCAACAACACATTGTTGACGACTCGGCGTGTTGACCTCTAATGTCGTCTTGCGATTCAACCAAGCACAACGCTTGCATTGGAATGCATCACAAATCCTGCAAATAGGAGCATAATCAATTTTATACAAATGCTTGTTCTTTACATCTAAACCTTTCTCCAGTGAACCAACAGAAAATCCCTTTTTACAGACATCCGCCAATGAGATTTCTTTGCCATCACATGGAGAAGCATAATAAAAAGCAGGACAAACGTAAAAATTCCCATCTGGAGCGAGAGTTAGAGTTTCGTGTCCAGCATTGCAATTGTTCATCTCATGCAACATCATACGGTCTGTCAACAAATTGAACTGCGGTGTCATGCCCTTTGTATATAAATCAATCAATTGACCCACAGACTCCGAAAGAAACTCCTTGTACGTGGTAAAATCATCATCGGTAAATGAATCTATATCAGTTATTACCACATTCAATCGAGCCACTTTTTCAATTATATCCCTCACCTCTTGCCTATAGCTGAATAGATTTTCCTTATCAATTCGCAACACATATGGAATCCCTTCTTGAAACTGAAAATCAGAAGTTTCATCCAACGAGTTGAGAATAACAACATCTGCATTGTCGCAACATGATGCTGGTTTTATCTTACTATGGTCTATACTTTCAATAACATCCTCATACTCTTGAGGTAAATTATAGTCTGGATAGACAAACTGAATCATCATGTTCTCCTCCATTGCGAAAAAGATTCCTTCTCTGAGATTTTCCAACGATATCAACTTTCGATTGACCTTGGTACACTCATAGTGACAGAATGATGTCGAAGTGTCATCCAATAAAATGATAAGATATTGAAGCATGTTATCAGCAAATTAAATCTTTAGACTTAGGTTTGTTTTTTTCAAACTCTTCGCGCAATCCCTCCAACTCAAGTTTACGATAAAGTTTATTCCAATAGTAATTGTTTGCTCTCACCCGAGCCTTATGCATTTTGCAAATTGCAGTTGCCCTTTGGTAAGCAGTAGGAGTTTCAGCCGCATCATAATTTTCTCCTTGACACCAAGCGCATCCACGTGACACTTCGCAACTGATACATTCAGGTTTGCTCTGCGTACAACGGTCAAGTGTTAAGAAAGGACGAAGTCGGTTTTGATCAATACCATCATGAATATTGCCTATGGTCCATGCCTTTTTCTCCCTTAAAGAATACTGAGCAAACCGAGTACAAGGATAAAATATGCCATTTGCATCTATTGCCAACATTTGACCTGCTCCACACCAGTTCTGGTTTTCGTCAATCGGATTTTGTGGTTTACCGATATGTTCACTGAAAAACGAACAGGAATAGTCTTTATATAAATCGTTGTCAATAATAGAATCGGCAAGCGAAACCAATTGTCTTTCAAATAATTTATCGTCACCTTCTTTCCATACATCCTCGAAAACACAGTTAATATTGACCTGGTGAATACCAAGACTATATATATGAAGTACGCTTTCTGCTATGTAAGGGATATCCTCCGAACTAATGGTCACCTTCGTCCCTTCAAACGGAAATTGAGACATCCATAGAGGAATATTTCTCACCACATCTTCGTATGAACCTTTTCCAGATTTTTTATAAATGCGATTCAAATCATGCTTGACTTTTGTTCCATCTATCGTCAGACCAACACTCAAATGGTTTTTGTTTTTTTTGATAAAGTCCTGTACTTTCGGAGTGTCATAATTAATACCATTTGTAGTTAGAGAAAACCGATACGAACCGAACCAATGATGATTCCTCCTATACATCTCAATTTTAATATAGTCACAAATCCGATCTATCAAATCTACTTCCAAGAAAGGTTCTCCACCAATGAAATCCCAAACCACAGATGCTTCAGTAAACTGCGATTCATGACTTAAAATGTAATCAACGGCAGACTTTGCTGTCTCAAACGACATCCTCTCCTTGGAGTTCTTGCCAACAAGATAACAATATTTGCAGGCGAGCTGACAATCCTTAGTGACAATAAATGTTATGCTTTTCGAAACACCATCTTGCCAAACCTTGCCTTCAGGTCTAATTTTGAGATTTTCCATTTAAAGGTATATTAATCCAATCTTAACTTGACATATCGGTACAACCATAATGACATGTGTAATAACAAGTGGAATCACATCCAGACTTACACAATGTTGAACACGATCCAACGCAATACATACTACATGAATTATTGCATGAACTACAACGTTGCGTATTTGTGCCACTACATGAACTTACACATAATCCAGAGCAGGAATTACAAGCACTATGGCAATCGCCTCCACATGAACGAGAACAAGAATCATCACAATAACTTGAACATGATGAACGGCACGATGATGTACATGAATTGCAAGATTTCTGCGAAGAACCTTGACATGCACTTGCGCAGGTTGCAGTACATGACGTGTTACATGAACCAGAACATCCTCCCGAACAAGAAGAAGAACATGAAGAACATGAGCCGGAGGAAGAACCTGTACAACCACTTGAACATGAAGAAGAACATGAAGAACATGTTGACCCTGTGGACGAACCTGTACAACTACCCGTACATGATGTCGTACACCCACTCGTACATGATGATGAACAATCACTTGCACAAACTGTAGAACAAGAACTACATCCTCCGTTTGGTTCATTCACTGGAGAACACTCCGTCAACATTGATGGCAGCGCCAAACATGCAATTATTGGCAAAGCACCTTTTGCCGCTCGTTTGAAAAATTCACGACGGGACTGAAGTTCTCCGTTGATTTTCTTTTTCTTCATAATCATTTAGATTAAATTATTATAATACAGTTATTTAATTATCCATTATGAACAAATTGCAAATGCAACATTTATTTAAGTTCATTCAAATGCAACATATCTATAAATATAGACTGAAAAAGTCAAAAATTCTATCCAGACAGGAGAAAAAAAATATTTCTGATGTTGCTACTGACTAATTTACAACAACGACGAAAGGCTGTCAGAAGACAGCCTTTTCACAATCCAAAATATTGAGCTATAGTAGTGTAAGTCAATCAATCATCACAAAACATGCCCAGAGGTTAGGCGATTCGGGATATTGCTTGATGATGAAACTGCGTGCCTCGCGAAATGCCTGATGCTTGTTCCAACCTGTAGCGACAAGACGTTCGTAGAATTTGCTCATAAACCGTCTCGTCACCTTGTCGTCGATGTTCCACAACGTCATTACAAGCGTACGCACACCAGCACGCTTAAAGGCGCGCTGAAGACCATAAAGTCCTTCAGGTGTGGAATTTCCAATACCTGACTGACATGAGGAAAGAACGACAAGCGATGCAGAAGAAAGGTCAAGTTGCGAAATCTCGTTGGCTGAGATATTCGAACCTGACATAATCAATCCGCTGAGCAACATTGCATCAGTATATCCCTTGACGAGATTAACCTCCTGAGCCTCGTCAGGTGTGAAATAATAACCATGGGTAGCTATATGAATAATTTTCGGAGCTTTGTGTGTGAGAGCCATAAGTGAAGCTATCGTACCTTCATCACCTGACAGCATAGTCACATCTGCGCCACCAGCCACAGCAATTGCCGATATATCTTTCACCTCGTCGGCAGTCCCTGACAAATACTCATAGTTGTTTTCGAAAAGCGTAGTGTCGTAGGTGAGACCTCCATACAGTTGAAGATTCATTGGAAGAGAAACATGCTGGTCAAACCTCAGCAACTCACGTCCTGACGAAAGACGGAAGAAGTCGTTTCGTTTTGAAAGCAACTGACCATTGTCAGCCTTGAACGACTCAAGCGACACCTGATGGAGTATGCCAGAAGGAACATAATAGACGTCATATCCCTTAGGCACATATTGAGCTATCTTATCCCATATCAGCCTTCGTGCCTTCCGGTTATGCTCGGGTGAATAGAGCGAACTAATTCTCTGTCCATCAAGCACTGAATCTAATTCATTTCCAGTGAAGAGTTGCAGCAACAATGGGTATTCACGTTTAGGGTCAACCACAAAGGCAAGATACACCTGCTGTTTGTCAGAAGGACGATAATAGTCAAAAAACTCCACAAGCAACGAATGCCGAGGGAGAGAATTGACAATATCTGAATGTTTCTGGTTGAGGAAATCGGCATGTGTCCCATAAGAAGGGATGAGAACTGTCAGACGATGTTCTGCCGTAATTATGCTATCTTTTAGGTTGGCAATTGCATCTGCATTCTTATTATTCTTTTGCACCTTATTCAAATTGGCTTTCATGGTTTTCACACTTTCATAGAGTTCCTGTGCCTCGCTATTGCCACTATTCATCACTAAATTGTCGATTGTGAGTGATGACTCAAGCAGCAATGAGCGTGAAAAAAGAAGTGACTCGTAGGCTGCAAGAGTCAACGGACTTGACAATTCGCCTGCATTAACAGCTATTGAGGATATATTGAACAATCGGTTGGAAATATCTTGCCAATAGGCGGAAAAATCGGTTGACGATACCGCCTGAATATTATCGCACACGACCTCCCTCAGAATCTTCGATGATAATATCGCATATTCCGATGCTCGGGCATAATCGTGAGTCAATCCGAGAACCTTGCTGAAATTGTAGAGGTCACGGCTATAATCCTCGCTATGCTCGCCGTATTTCTGACGCGAAAGGTCAATGACTGCTTCATAATAGCCCACACACTCATCGAAACGCTGTTCCCTGTAACTTACAACTGTTTTTGCCAAACGAATATTCAAAATATGTTCAAGAGTCCTACTCTCTGAAAGCATTATTGTCGAGTCGGACCACTCGAGTATGTCTATCGCTTTTTCGTACTGACCGACACGCTGCAATGCAATTGATGTCGCAGTACCGAAGGCTGAGGATATTGCAGGATTTTCATATTTTATAGCACAAGCCATAGTGCTGTCGGCATATAGCACCGTATTGACTGTATCATTAACAAAACTATAGATATCCGACAGATAGACATACTGCATGGCAAGCGAGACATCAGTGACTTTCGGATTATTACGACGATAGTTGAGATAGCGCAAACCATATTCTATCGCTTCATCATAACGTTTCTGCTTACGACGAAGGTCGCGCATCAGTATATCAATCTCGCCATTGCAAAACATACGGTCCTCTTCCGAAAGTTGTGAAAACAGATTCCTATGACGCAAAAGATAGTACTCCGCTTGGTCGAAATCTTTATAGAAATCCATCGCCTCACGACAATCCTTTACGTCAAACTCGAAAATAGTCATCACATCCGAAATTCCCTCCTGCAACGAGTCGATGAGCAGAGCTATGCGAGTTCTGGACTGCACATCACCGAGATAATAATAGAAACGCCTCTCAGCACGTAAAATTGAGAGTGCCAACATGGTATCATGGTTAGAGATAGCAAGCGATTCTGCCTCTGAGAATAAAACAATTGCACTATCATTTTCGTTCAGTTCTGACATCTGCCCAGCCATTTCGCTCAGACAACGTGCAACGTCAGATGTCAAGCCATACTCGGAATAGCAATCCCTTGCAGCAGAAAATGTCTCGTATGCGTCCTGAAAATTATAGAGCTCGTCATATTCCCTGGCTTTAGCAAACAGACTATCGCATGGCGACTCCTGCGCAAACGCCATAGCTGTCATCATCATAGACAACATAAGCAGTGAAATTCTTCTCATAGCATTACTGTTTTGATAGTACTTTAACAATATTGAAACGGTATGTATCGCCACTCACCATTATTGTCTGGTCAGTATCTTGTGACTTATAACGATTGACAATCCTCTGTAATTCAGCAAAGAAACGTGCGTTATTCCATCCGTTGGCATATCGTATGGCTGTACATATGGCATACGACAGAAGTCCCATTCTCGGATTGCTCATCTCGGAATTCAATTGGTCGTCACGACATGCGCTTATAAGCAGCCATGTATGTGCGTCACTATTATGCGCAGCAACCTGATTTTCTCTGACAAACGGAATGCTTGTTCCTCGATGTTTAGCCTCGCCACGAGTAGAAGTACCACTATGACAAGCATCTACCACAACAACAATGCGTCCGCTTTTGCCAATTTTTGCTTGAATTGCATCAAGCAACACACCCACCTCATCGTCAACAAGATGTTTCTCGCCCCTATCCTTGGAATTTGGTTTACGATAAGCATCATAGGGTATCCAACTCTCATCCCTTTTGTCAGACTCATCAGAGTTGCGGTCTATCATCTGCTGACCATGACCCGAGAAATGGACATACACAATGTCGCCTTCGGACGACTGATGCGCCAACGCATGAAAAGCCTCTACTATAGATGCCTTAGTTGCAGCTGAGTTCTTCAAAGTAACGACATCGTCGAAACCCGCATTCTGCAACATGCAGGTGATGCTGTCTGCATCAACATCCCCGTGAATGGTCTGCCAACCAGTCTCTTTAGGATATTTCCCTATGCCAACGACCAACGCACGCCGCGTCTGTGAATATAGATTCACTGACAACAACAACATGATAAACAAAAATATTCTTCGCATAGCTATTATATAGAATCGGTTTTATCAATCTGCATTGAATCGAGATTAGCATCAAACAAAGTGTCATTACCACGAAATACCGGAGTATCATCAGGTTGCTGAATATGATTGTCAGAAGGCCCGGAAATCATAGTCAACGACACTACCAAAGCCAAGCAGCAAGCTGCACCTACCGAGAGCCAAATCAACCTATTTCGTTTCAATGGTTTGCTTTGACTATATTCGCTGAGTGCTTCATTGTTTATCTGCATTTGTAGTCTCACATATTCATCAACAAGCAGCTGTAACTCAGCGTCATCATCCAGCAAATGGTCAAACTCGGCAGTTTCCCGCTCGTCCAACGAGCCGTCAAGATACATTTCCAGTTTCTCGCGAGATATTCTTGAAAATAGTTTTTCGTTCATTTCCTAATCTCCTTATTATAGACCTGTGTATATTGCAGTTTTGCACGCCGGTGCATATTGAAAAATCTATCCATCTCAACACCGAGAGTCTCAGCCGTATCATGCAACGTCATTCCGTCAACATAAACCATACGAATCAACTCGCTATACTGACGATTGGGCATCATCGAAAGCAGCATACTGACATCCCGGCGGTCAAGCGAAGCGATATTCTGCATCAATTGTGGCTCTGGATTTAGCTTTGCATAGTCCGACAACGCCTCGTTGCGTTTCTCCTTCATCGAATAACGGTCAAAACAAAAAATCAAAGCAATCTTGCCTATCCAATTCTTAAAAAGACAATCGTATGCAAACCCATCAATCTTACGACTGCCTACTGATTGCCGCTCAACCATCAAGTCGGCATAGAAATCGTCGATAAACTCGATAGGTGTCTGACAATCTGTGAAATAGCCATTGAACAATTTTATGAAAATAGGTGCAGCCTTGCCATAGAAAAACTCCACAGTCTCACGCTCCTTTCTGTCCTTTATTTTAGGCACAAGCTGAGCATCAGACATATTGGCAATATGAGGGAATGGCACAGGTATTTTCATATTTAGAAAACAATATTCAATTCACTCTGCAAAGGTAAAGGATTTTTTTGAGATAAACACAAAAAAGAATTATTTTTTTATCAAATATAAAACTCTATCTCTTTCCTGTCGCCATAGAGGTACTCCAATTCGCCTTTATGGTATAAGAATCCAGCGTCCGCAAAACTCCATGCCCCTTCAGGACAACCCTTGACGCACGCACAGCATTTGATGCAAATTCCCGTCACCTCCATAGTTTTTTTATCTATTGACCCCATAGGGCAAGCACGAACACATCTGCCACACTCGACACATCTTCCAGCATCTAATACAGGCTTCACTTTCAATATGTTGATTGGATTGCCATCACGGTCTTTCGGCTGAAAGTATGGTTTCAACTCCCGGTCAGTCCTAAATATCTCAGGTTCATCATCAGCTATCTCCGCAACTACTCTGCGTCCGAATTCTGCTGCCTGCAACAAATCTTCAGAATCAGGTCTTCCAGCTCCTAATGTCCTTGAAAATGAATGTTCTGCAGGGAATGCCGCACCCCCTACCACTCTGAAGCCTCTCCCCTTGAGCAATCTCGCCAACTCCAATAATGAATCGTCGTATGCCCTGTTGCCGTAGGTCACTACAGCCACAGCTTTTGCTCCATTACCCTCAATATTCACGAATGACTTAAGCAACACGTTGGGCACCCTGCCAGCTATAGTCGGAACACCAAACACAACCATATCTCCGCTCTGAAATTTATGTTCGATACTACGAGTCGCAGGGTCAGTCCAATTGACATCCTCAGCATTGGAATCTATTCCCTTCGCTATTGCCTTAACTACTTTTTTCGTATTTCCCGTTCCACTGAAATAGATACTATATGTCTTCATAATCTTACCAAAGAACTCTTGCCAGAAATTTGGAGTACACTCCTCTTCTTTCAGCTCTTCCACCTTGAAGAAACGTCCTCCATCCAACTCGTCATTGCTCGGCTTCACATCGCCATCCCATACAGCCTTGAACACATACACGAGTTCCCGCTCAACCTTGCTTTCAAACACATATTTTGTCACAAACCGTGCACCAACGCTCCTGACATCAATGCCCAACTCTTCGCTTACTTCGCGTTCCAATGCCTCGTCCGTGCTCTCGCCATACCCTACATGCCCACCGCAGGCAGTATCCCATTTCCCTGGCTGTATAGGTTTCCAGAGTGGCCGTTTCTGGAGATATATCTCACCTTTGCCATTGAACAACTGAAGGTGCACAACGGGATGAAGCTGCTTGCTTCCATCGTGCGCCTCGCCTCTCGTCATTTTGCCTATTGTTTTTCCCTCTTCATCAACAATGGGCAACAATTCGTCTTGATTGTCCATATCGCTAATTGTTACATAAATTCCTGAAATCGCAATATTCACAGGTTCTGTCCTGCGTATTATCCTCATATCCTTCAACCTCTTTTCTCATTTCGAAACGACCAGACTCAATCCGTTTTGTTATCTCCTCTATCGTCTGCTTTAGCCCCTTTTCAAACTCCTCCGACACATCATCGTAAGGCTGTATCGTAATCTCCTTCCTCTCCTTTTTCGGTTTCATCAACTCGTATGTTTTATAGAGCACTGGTCGGAACGTCTTCCCCTCATACATTTTCATCTTTTTCAGTGCAAGACAATACATCAGCACCTGCATCGCCTCATTGTCTTCAAGTTTCGCACCTCCTATCCTAAACATTCTCTCGATATCTATCTTCTCGGTTCCTCGCGAAGTTTTGTAATCTATCACAACGACCTCGTCACCGCTGGTATCTATCCTATCTATTTTACCAGAAATCTTCATCCCCGAAAAATCAAAAGCAAATTTCCTTTCACATGCTTCCACACGGAACGTTCTACGCTCGTTCTCGTCATAACTAATTATGGATCTCGCCATCTTCACCACCGCATCGTGGGCTATGATGTCAACACCCCTCTCGTCGTACTCCCTATGCATCACTTTCTTATAAACCTTACGGAATGCAGCATCAGGGTCTTTCAGTCCTCCATTCGAATAATATTCCTCCATCACACCATGCAACAAATCGCCAAACTTGTTAGCTTTCACTCCTTCGTCAATCTCTTCATCGCTCTGCAATCCCATCAACGTACCGTAAAAGAATTTCAATGGGCAGTTTATGAAGTCTTTCAACGACGATGGCGAAATATGGTCAAGTGTCTTCCACATCTCCTTCCCCGGTCTGTATGGCTCTATGCCGGCACATTCACCGAATTCCGCCACGCTGGCATGACGAACTTTCACCTCCTTTCCATAAAGATATTTCATCTGCAACAGAAACCTTGACGGCTCGTTTTTCGACATCTCGCCTGTTGACATATTGTATATCATGTCCAGTCTCGAACATCTGTTCATCATTCGGTAAAAATTGTAGGCATAGATGAAATTGGTTATCTCGTGAGTTGGCAATCCAAAAGGTTTCCGCATGTTGTAAGGCACTATCGAATTGTCGCTTACCCCTACCCCAGGCACATATTGGTCGTTAAAGCCCACAAATATGACATTCTCGAAATCAAGCAAACGACACTCCAACAATCCCATAACCTGCAACCCCTTCAAAGGTTCGCCTTTGAACTGCACTTTCATGCTCCTCGCCATTTTACGGATTATCGATGCTATCTCGCCTTTATCTATCTGCACACCAGTCTCTTGTGTATATGTTTTGAGCAATGTCAACCGCCTTCTGTATTCACTGATATACTCTCGTTGCAACTGATTTTCGCCAGTTGCCTCCTCTATCCTGTCACAAACCTCCATTAGATACCCGAGCAGGTCGTCAGCTGGCTGGAACAATCGCCCGTCCACCTCACACAAATCCTCTATATCAACCCTTATGATGTTGGATTGAGTCATTTTGCGAACCATCTCACCTGCCTTATCCGCATTGCAAACATAGCCTGCATACGGGTGTAACAGCACTTCCATCAACGGTTTATGGTATATAGTCCTTTTACTTCCATGCACGCAAATTGTTGTCTGCATGTAAATGAGCGCATTGACCAATGTTGCAATCGGGGTGTTCCTGAGCGGATAACCCATTGTGACGTTTATATGCTCAATATCGGCAGGTAATGCAGCGAGAGTATCAGTCAGCAGAGTCTCGTCTGCCAATACAATTGCGGTGTTCCTCTCGGTTGTTTCCACCGAACTGCCGTCTATCAATTCTCTGACAATCTCGCCCACCCTTTCCGATTGTTCGGCTGCTGTCATCGCTGGGTGTTCCGTCATATTATCAGGAATTTTGAACCCGAAATCAGCGATTTTCTGCCTATAGTTCGAGAATGAGCCATCCCTCGCCACTTTTCCGTAATCGAAAATCATCTTCCCTTTACCCGCTCTCTCAAATTTATTTATGAATGCCTCTTCCGAAGTCGTCAGCACGTTGAACCCTACAAACACAGTCCTGCGTTGCGTTATATCTTCGTCATTTCGCCCACATACTTCCCTGTATATCAATCCCTCGTAACCAACTTCATTTTGCTTTAACCTTTCGGTGAACTTATCATACAATTCACCCATGCTTCGCCATATTTGGACAAAGTTTTCGCGGAATTTCAATGAACCATTATCCTTTGTACCGACATTGATAAGCCTCTCGACAGCCTCACGTTGTTCATCGCTGAGCTCTATATCTGCCCTGAGTTGATTTATGTCGCTTATATTGTCATACAATTTGTGGACGTCAACCAAATACTTATCCTCTTCGTCGAAATCATGCAAAATCTTTTCACCGAACTCCACGAAACTCCTTAAACTGTCGTTTCGACCCAAAATCTCGTTATAGGTATTGAACAGATACAACAACAATTCAGTATCGTCAGCCTTCTTTAATTTTGAAAATGACTCGACAAAACCATTGATATCATATACCTTCGGCAAAACGATTGTCCTTTCCCTTCCTACGACTCTTGCCAGTTCCCTGATGAAAAACAACCCCGCCCTCCGGTTAGGGAAAACGAAATCCACATCACCAATCTCGTTAAATCCATACTCGCCGACTGCCCATTCTGCGACACTACCTAAAAACGTTTTCATAACTTATCTATATACTCATTTCCCAATGCAAAATCTCTCGAAAATAGTGCCTAACACTTCGTCTGCCGTCACTTCGCCACCACAAATCTCGCCAAGATGGAACAGGCACCCACGCAAATCCTCCGCCACAAGGTCGGTTTCCAAACCTCCTTTCAACCCCTCGATGACTCGTTCGATATCCTCCAAACCCCTTCCTAAAGCCTCGTAATGACGTGCATTGGTTATCGTCACATCCTCCATCTCCTCGCCGACACCAGCCTCGTAAATGCTATGTTTCAGGGTCTCGATATTCTCGCCTGTCAATGCCGAGATACCCAGATGATTGCCACTGCAACCACTGACATCCGCCTTATTCTCGCAAACTATCATTTTCTGTCCATCTCTCAATTCTCCGACAATGTCAGCCTCATTACCATTTTCGATAAGCAGCACTATCACCTTCGCCTTCTCAATCGCCATACGCGACCTCTCTATACCCATCCTCTCTATCTTGTCTTCCGACTCTCTTATGCCTGCCGTATCAACAAAACGGAACATCACTCCGTTTATGTCCACCTCCCTCTCGATGGTGTCTCTTGTCGTACCAGCTATGTCCGAAACTATAGCACAATCCTCACCCACAAGCCGGTTGATGAGTGTCGATTTTCCGACATTAGGCTCGCCTACTATCGCAACTGGTATTCCGTTCTTGATGGCATTGCCCTGGCTGAAACTTCTCCGCAATCTTTCTATCTCTTGTCGGATTGCTTCTGCCGTTTCGCCAAGCTTTTCCCTATCTGCGAATACCACATCTTCGTGGTCCGAGAAGTCCAATTCGAGCTCCACAAGAGCTGCAAGTTCGACGAGTTGTGACCTCAGTTCGCGCAGCCTGTCTGACACGTTTCCCTTCAGTTGAGCCATAGCCAAACCGTGTGCAACTTTGCTTTTTGCCCCTATAAGGTCAGCCACTGCCTCAGCCTGTGCAAGGTCCATTTTTCCATTAAGAAATGCCCTCTTAGTGAACTCGCCCCTTTCCGCCATTCTACAGCCACTATCTATCAGCGTTTTAAGCACTTCACGCTGCACGTACGAAGAACCATGGCACGAAATCTCAACTACATCTTCGCCAGTATAGGAATTAGGTGCTTTATAATAGGTCGCCACCACATCGTCAACCCTGTTTTCCCCGTCACCGAACGTTCCGTATGTCGCATGTCTCGCCAACAGCATTTTTCCGCCATTGAAATGACTTCGAACTATATCGAGAGCCTTTTCGCCGGAAACACGGATTACAGCAACTCCGCCAACACCATGCGCAGTTGCAATTGCAGCTATAGTATCCTCCATAAATTATAATCTTGTAAGAACAATTTTCACCAACTCCCTCATCGAATCCTTATACTCGGTGTTCATATTTTTCGCCACTCTTCCAGCTATGATGGCACATACAGTGACAGCCCTATGTCCGAGCAATCGTGCCATCCCTGCCAATGCAGCACTCTCCATCTCGTAATTTGTTATCTTCAATCCCTTGTAATCGAAAGCCATAATCTTTCGGTTTAGTTCCATATCGGCAGGTTTTATCCTGACATATCTGCCTTGAGGGCCATAGAACCCAGGAGCCGTAATCGTTATACCCTTCACCATTCCTTCGCCTATCTCGTCCACGAGTCCACGGTCAGCCCATACCATATATGGCTTATTCCATTCGTCACGCCATTCCAACTGTCTCATCAACTCGCTCTGCAACTCCCTATCCACTACCCCATCGGGCAACTCATAATAATTCAACATACCGTCAAATCCTGCCGAAGCCTCCGACATCACAAATGTCCCGACCGGACAAATCTCCTGCAATCCGCCCGAAGTGCCGATTCTGACCATTTTCAGGCTCGTCAGACTCTTCTTTACCATTCGCGAAGTGAAATCCACATTCTTCAGTGCATCGAGCTCTGTGACCACTATTTCAATATTATCAGGACCAATGCCATGCGACACGCACGTAATTCTCTTTCCGCCATACCAACCGGTGATGGTATGGAACTCGCGCGACCTCACATCTATCTCCTTCCTGTCAAAAAACGAAGCCACCATATCCACTCTGTCAGGATCGCCCACCAACACAATAGTATCCGCCACCCACTCTGGTTTCAGATGCAAATGAAATATCGTTCCATCCCCATTTATAACCAACTCTGAATCAGCAATTACCCTTTCCATATCCTATATTATTTAATTTTAATTCAATAGCCCAATGCCACTCCACATAAATCGCCTGCAAAGTTACAAACAATAATCCATTAATCAAACATTTATGCTTCTATTTTTTTCACAAATCGCAACATATAAATCACTCTCAAGCACTAAAAAAGGATGTTCCGCATTTGAAACATCCTTATTATCAACTATTAAGCATTAACGATTAGTAGTTGTCAGCATTAATCTCGAAATATGCCTGTGGATGAGCACATACAGGGCACTCGTCAGGTGCAGCAGTACCCACAACGATATGACCGCAGTTCCTGCACTCCCAAACCTTGACCTCAGCTTTCTTGAACACCTCCTGAGCCTCGACATTATGCAACAAGGCACGGTATCTCTCTTCGTGACGTTTCTCTATCAATGCAACGCCACGGAACTTTGCAGCCAGTTCAGGGAATCCCTCCTTCTCAGCCGTCTGGGCAAAACCCTCGTACATGTCGGTCCACTCATAATTCTCGCCATCAGCAGCAGCACCGAGATTTTCAGCCGTCGAGCCAATACCATTGAGTTCCTTAAACCAAAGCTTCGCATGTTCCTTCTCGTTCTCTGCCGTTTTCAGAAACAAGGCCGAAATCTGCTCATAGCCCTCTTTCTTTGCCTTCGAAGCAAAATATGTGTACTTGTTTCTTGCCTGCGACTCACCCGCAAAAGCAGCCTCCAGATTTTTCTCGGTCTGGGTACCTGAATACTTAGTCTTCATAATAAATATCATTTAATTAAACCTGTTCCAATCGTAACTGCCGCATCACATTTTCTCCCCTGTCGCAGAAATACTCTGGACCGCCATATCCCGCTATAAAAAATGGATTAAACATAAAATATGAAACCTACCTTTGCAAATCCTTTGCAAAAGGATTTGCAAAGGTACAAATAAAATTCGAAATAACATCAGAAAAATCGCAGAAAAATCACTTCATTTCTGTCCAAAGACCATAATATTGCAGTATATCAATCTGATAACGCTATCGAAACCTTTCAGAATCATCAATAAGAAATTATCGATACATTATGGTGAACTCGAATCAAAGTCGATTGCAATCGAGTCCGATTCGAGTTCAATTCGAATACTCAGTAACCTTTCGGTAACTTTTCGCTAACATATATATAGTATATCACATAGATTTTGGCATGTCATATTTGCCTTACATTATCTTATCCCATAGTGCACCACCTATATAGGTTGGATATACTATAGAGACGGAGCCTGCTCCGTCTCAAATATGCAACGCATTTTTGCTGACACTCACCCATACCTTGCGGTTGCCTTGGCCTTGCGTGGAGATGCCTGAATCAGGATTGCCGGTAATCCGTTTGAGTTCGCGGGAAGCTGCGGAGCGAGATATCCCTATCAGTTTGGCATATTCCTGGAGGGTTAGCGTCGGATGAGTGTCAAACCATTTGATGGCAAGGCGGAGATGCTCTTCAAGTTGCCCTTTGGATGAACTTACGGCAACAATCCGGCTGTCTTTCCAATCGAATTGAGCCTCTTCGCGAAGTTCGCTCAAGAAGGCAGAATCCACTTTGAGGTTCAGACGGTTTATCATTACCTTCCGGTGGTTCGATTCATTCGTTCCATCTTCGTTGGTTTTTGGCTCAAAGGCTAATGACAGAGAGAAGGTTCCCAGTCCGTCAATCTTGCATGTGTGTCCTTCGAGCAGGATGTTCTTCAGTGCATGAGGCAGAGCAATGAGAGTGGCCATCACGACACCTTCTTTGACTCCAGCTTCCATAGCGATGCGCCTGATCATTTTCTTGTTGTCAAACTGACTGTAAGAGTCCAGTTTCGGAAAGACTATATCTTCGGAGTCTTGCTGCAGGTCTGGCAGTTCTTGAATGTGATAGTTAAGCATAATATTCGTTTCAAGGTTTGGAATGATGGTTCCAAAGTTTGGAATGATGAGAAATTGCGTTGCAAAGGTACGACTATTTTTTGAACTGAACAATAGATGTCCTGGATGTTGAACATTAATCAGGCGCCAGGTGAATGCTTTTTGTCCCTACAGAAAGTGATGTTAATCCGATGTTAAATGGCAGTTAACGCTGTTTTGCGTGTTAATATACTGATAGTCAACAGATAAATGACAAAATGTTAAATTGTTAAATGTTAACTCGCAACTTTTTGTACATGACATGCTTCACTATTCTTCTTCCGATGTTAATCTAAATAAATAATATTATATATCGCGCGCGATATATATTAATGTATTATAAATTAATATATTATATAGATATAAAGATATAGTCTTTAGGGAAAGACAATAGAAGAAAGCAGAAACAATGGTCCTTGCGAAGTCAAAAATACGAGTTGCAAAATGCAAAATCATCTGAGTTAACAGTTAACAAGTTAACATTCATTACCTAAGGGACAGATATTCAACAATATCGAATACGACACGAATGTTAACTGATTATTATCACATAAAAAATCCAGTACTGAGGGGATAAACAATCTTGTTCAGACAAGATGCAACAGACTATATCCAAATGGCTAACAATCCATCAATCAACGCAGAACCGCACATTTTTCACAACCCCTTGCAAGGATGACACCAAAAACCTGTCTGAGTGCTTTGCCGTTTTCCTTTACGTGTACTCTATCAGAGCAGCAGTATTGTTCGTTCTACCATCGCTATTTAGCGAGGATAGAACGAGTGATGGTAATGTTTTGGACGAGTGCTGCACGAAGGAACAAACATATCGAATTTCTGTACCATAATATGGAGGCGTGATAAAGTAAATGATTAAGTAACCCCACCCACTTCATATATTGCCAAATGACCCATTAGCAAATGCAACCACATTGTAAATTTCAATTAGTTCAATTGTTTCAGCAAAAATCCTGAGGGTCACTTTTTGAAAACAATTGTGATATGGTTATTTCAAAACTTGGGATAAAAAGAAATTGCGCTGCAAAGGAACTACTTATTTTTCAAACCATACGAATTATCTGAATGATTGAGAATTATAAATCATTTCATGACCCCAAGATTCGAAAAAACAGAATAAAATGGGTAGAAGCAAACTCAATCTTTTTATGCCAGTATAATATTTCATCATCTCTCAAAAAACATTAGTGTCACTTTCATAATCCATAGGGACAGGTTGGCTATTCATTCTGTCTTGCTCAAGTTTTATTTTCTCATTCAGTTTTATGCCAAAGTCGAGCAACAGGTCAAGATAGCCCATTTGCGATACCGCCCAAACAATTGTCTTGCGTAGTGAGTCAGTTCAACCAAATAGACAAACACCAAAAACAATATGAATCCCAATATGTGTTTTCCTATTTTTTTCATTTTTCTCTTTCTATTGTAAGTCATGTATTTCCAAAGGCTTGCTAAATTGCAAAGTTCCAAATAAGCTTCAACTGTTACAATATGGATTTATCGAACACATAGCGTTCAGCAAATTACCGGCAAATTAAATCACAAATCATATTATGTTGTAAATCATTATTTTGATTGCAAATGCAATATACAAAACAATCTGTTGGCAAATTACCGGCAAATTAAATTATGCCCAGTTTGGAATATACCTCATATAACGTTTGGCAGTGTCTGGATTGAGAGCTTTAATACTTCCTACCGCAACAGCTTCCTTTATTAATCTTGATATACTTCCAGCCGAAGATTCTTTTACGTTAAATCTATCTCGGAGCGACTTATTCGTCAATGCATCGCCTTGTATATACATCAGACATGCATGGAGGTAACATGACCAGAGTTTATCTTCCATTGGTATATTGCTGAATTCAATTTCTGAAAAAAGCGTAACTTTGGTATTCTCTTGAAACACTTCAATACGAGGAGCAGGAATGAACTGTGCTTCGCAAGCCAAAACCATTCTATCCCAACCACGGCCAAGTTCTTCACACATTTTCAATCTTCGCATTAACGATGCCAATTTTTCATTCCTTGACTTTGGAGGGTTGTCAATTATACGAAGCACATCAACCAATGGAGTGCCAGGGTTAGTAACTTCTATTCTGTTGTCAAATATCTCCACTATTGGTGCTGTGCCTGCAATATACAGGTCTTGGTGAATGCAAGCATTCGCAATAGCTTCTCTCACAGAAGGAAGAGGAAAATTGCTTTTTGTTGACAATTGAACTGAATTTATATCCTCATTACTTGGCAAAAGAGCATTAACAAAGCGCACAATGTTTTCAAAACAAATGGCGTAACCTTGGGTAAAAAGCTCTTCATTCTGAATAAACAAACGATTTATACCTTTATACTTAACAATACGCAATGCTTTTCGTCCCAATCTTGCGAATTCGTTCAAATCCTTAGCGAATAACATTGCCCCAAGGTTAGTAATTGAATATAGTCCATTATCTTGTTTGCGAATAATGCCATCTTCGTTAAGATAGTGAATTATAGTATCCTTTTCTGTTGGCAGTGGAATCTTCAGCAACATAAAATATACATCAACTTGCAGCAATCTTACAATGTCTTCGTATTTTTGATCGACCTTTGCGCATACATCCTCAAATTGCGTATGGCGAAGTTTATCCCACAACTGAATGCGGAACATGGGAAATTCGTGCAATTTCTTTGTATAACTTCCACTTCGTATATAATCAACCTTTTGGAAAGAAACTGGTTCATTGAGTGCCTTGCGTATGCGAATCATTTCTACATGTTTTCCATCAATATCTGTATCAATAAACTCAAAGTCTGCGTTTTTCGAAAGCATATAACGTAACCAATTCTCTAATTCCTGCGCTCCCTTCTTTTCCAACGAAAGGCAAACTTTTGTACCAACAATATCATGCGAGGCATCGTCCACGCCCCAAATCATATATGCATAATCACGATCATTCAGTGTTGCGCTATTAGCAAGAGCACTAATATCCTCGCCAACCATGGTGGGATCACAGTTGTTATGTTTAAATTCCAACCAGCCCACCTCTTTGGGCAGTTTGCATAATTCATTTACAAGTTTATTAATATTTTCGTTCATCATTTTAAATATAAAAAGAATTTTTATGATTACATTGCCAGTTGTTTCAAGTTGTATAAATTCCTCTCTCACACCGAGCATTCTCTTGTGGGTACTCGCGGAAGAGGTATTGTTGTAGTTCGAGTTGAGTCATTGCACTATTTTTTATGGACAGACCATATAATTAGATCTTGAGTGCAAAGATACGACAATTTTCGGAAGTGACAAAATGTTTGAAAGAATTTTTTATATCTCACCAAATAATTGGAAATAGGTCATCAGAATCATAACGACGTTTGAGTTCCTCTGAGTCATATTCATGAATCGAGTCATTCTTTAGGATACGGCCATCAAGGTCAAGCGTAATGTCATGATATAGATATTCATAATCAGCATTGCACTTGGCTGTCTCTGAGTTCGATACCCTGCTTTCTGTCACAACAAAGCCTGATTCAGTGGCCTTTATCGTTAGGATTTCTTAGGTACTGAAAGTACTGAACATCTTAGCCTATGGCAACGCCATAGGTCTCGGATGTATGTTGAAATAGAAAAAGCCGTTTTTTGTCCCCTATACACCCAATTTAGCTGTTAGTTCTTCGATGTACTTGAGCATTGTAGCTTGTTTCCATTCTCCATCCTCCTCGAGTCTTACCTTTTTGTATTTTGAGAGCATTTTGAAAATCTGCTTGTACGAGTATTGCTTGTTGAGTTCCTTCTTCACAATCTCATTCTTTATCCTGGCAGATATAACCACAGAAAGGAAGTTGATAAGCTCTGTTGCGTACACCCTGTAGTCTGTATGCACGTTGACGGTATTCCTGTCTATGATATTCTTGTAGTGATTGAACATCACTTCAATCTGCCATCTGAGAGAGTATGCCAGATAGACAGTGAGTGGATCCAGGTTGCTCTTTGACTTGAAAACCACGAGCCCGAACAGAGACTTCTTCTCGACATACTTCTCTCAGTCAAAGCTTTCGTGCCTGTCAGCCTGCTGTACATAGGCCACCTCCTGTTCGTACGCCATCTTGGGGTCTCGGAACGAATACAGGTATTTCCCGTTGGTCATCCTGACTTTCTTGTAAAGGATTGTGCCATCCTTGTATCCCTGGAGAAAGTCTGTCGGATTGTCCATCCCGTAGTTCCTGATGAAAGCGGAGTTCTGTTTCAAGGGGATGAGATAGGATAGCCCGTCAA